>NZ_JBTRAR010000024.1:0-114484 GCF_054611535.1 Pseudomonas sp. VEM90
TCGTTGAATTTACCGACGCATTCGCGGGTAAACCCGCTCCTACGGGGGGGGTTACTGCACAGCATGATTCGGGGTTCAGACCGCCCTGTTCAATTTCACCCAGGAAGCAAACCTGTCGACGAACGCCTGCAAGAACGGTCGCGTCTTGTCGTTGAGCTTGCCGGAATCCTCGAACAGGCTCGCCGCCCCGCCAAGGTAAGCCTCGGGCATCTGCATGCAGGGCATGTCGAGAAACACCAGCGACTGGCGCACCGCATGGTTGGCGCCAAAGCCCCCAATAGCCCCCGGCGACACACTCACCACCGCCGTCGGCTTGCCGCTCCAGGCACTTTGCCCGTAAGGCCGCGAGCCCACATCGATGGCATTTTTCAGGCAGCCCGGCACCGAGCGGTTGTATTCCGGGGTGACGAACAGCACCGCATCACTGCGGCGGATCTCATCGCGAAAACGCTTCCAGGTTTCCGGCGGTGCCTCGGCTTCGATATCTTCGTTGTACAGCGGCAGGTCGCCAATCTCGACGATCCTCAGGGCAAGGCTGGACGGCGCCAGCTCCGAAAGTGCGCGGGCGACCTTGCGGTTGTAGGACTCCTTGCGCAAGCTACCGACGACGACTGCTACCGAATACACCTGGCTCATGGCAATTCCAACCTTTGCGGGGTAAAGAGACGTTGTAGTTATAGATGACCGCTCCTCGTTGCTTTGGTTTTTTTTCCGCAAGGCGAAAACTTCCGAGTCTGTTTCACGGTCTATGCCTTCATACATTTCCTACGTAATTCAGAGGTTTCCACCCAAATGGCAGCAGTAATGGTCGGCCAATTCCACGCCCGTGACGCCGAAGGCCGCATCTACCCCGTGCACGAGTTCCAGGAGTCCACCCTGCAACTCGATGGCAGCACGCTGGGCGCCCCCATCACCACCTACCGCCTGGCCATCGGCGACAAGGTCAACCACCTGGGTGAAAACCGTTTCGAGCTGGCACGCTCCGGTGTCGAGATCACACGCATTCCGTGATGCAATCCACGGTGTAGCGGCCCCCTTCGTTCTGCAGGCCGTGCACATCGGCGACGAACCCGGGAAAGCCCTGGTTGAATGCCCGGGCAAATGCCAGGTAGTCCAGGATCGAGCGGGTCGCCTCGGTGAACCGCTCACCCGGCATGATCAACGGGATCCCAGGCGGGTACGGCACCAGCATCACCGCTGCCACACGCCCCAGCAGTGCCTCGATCGGCACCGCCTCTACCTCCCCACGCACCATCTTGTCATAGGCCTGGGCCGGGCTTACGGCCACCTCCGGCAAACGGGTGAACAGCCGCTTCAGCTGCTTGGCCGTGGCATTGGCGCGGTAGCAATCATGTAACTGGTCGCACAGGTCGCGCAGGCCCATGCCCTGGTAGCGCAAGGCGTCGGCAGCCCCCACGCTCGGCAGACAACTGCTGAGCGGGGTGTTGCCGTCATAGTGGCGCTTGAATTCCAGCAGCTCGGTGAGCAGGGTGCTCCACTTGCCCTTGGTGATGCCCATGGAAAACAGTACCAGGAAGCTGTACAGGCCCGTTTTTTCCACCACCAGCCCGCGCTCCCAGAGAAACTTGCTGACTACCGCCGCCGGGATGCCGCGCGCGCCCAGCACACCCTCTGCGCTCAGGCCCGGCATTACCAAGGTCACTTTCAGCGGGTCGAGCAGCACATAATCGGCCACCACTTCAGCAAACCCATGCCATTGCGCCCCTGGCTGCAGCAACCAGTCCTGCGCGACCAGACGGGGGATGCCCTCGGCACTTGGCGGCTGCCAGATGCTGAACCACCAGTCCTCTGCGGCAATGTGCTCCCGCAGGTTGGCAAGGGCACGACGAAAGCTCAACGCTTCGTCGAACATCTCCTGCAGCAGCGAGCGCCCGGCCGGCCCTTCCATCATGGTCGACGCCACATCCAGCGAGGCGAGAATGCTGTATTGCGGCGAGGTAGAGATGTGCATCATGAACGCTTCGTTGAAGCGGTCCCTGTCCAGTTGCCGCCTGGCACCGTCCTGCACATGAATCATCGAGGCCTGGCTGAACGCCGCCAGCAGTTTGTGGGTGGAATGGGTGCTGAACACCAGCGGGCTGTCTGCCGCGCAGGCGGTGCCCATGGCGTAGCGCCCGGTGAAGAAGTCGTGGAACGCCGCATAGGCGAACCAGGCCTCGTCGAAGTGCAGCACCTCGACACTGGTACCCAGGGTCTGCTTGATCAGCCCGGCGTGGTAACACAGCCCATCGTAGGTGGAGTTGGTCACGACCGCCAGCTTGATGCGCCGCCCACGATCACGGGCAAGGGGGTTGGCCTGGATCTTCGCAGCGATCGCCTCGGAGCTGAACTCGCTGAGCGGGATCGGGCCGATGATGCCCAGTTCGTTGCGCTCCGGGCACAGGTACAGCGGGATGGCCCCCGTCATGATGATTGCGTGCACCACCGACTTGTGGCAGTTGCGGTCCACCAGTACCAGGTCGTCACGGCCGACCATGGCGTGCCAGACGATCTTGTTGGCCGTGGAGGTGCCATTGATGACGAAGAAGGTGTGGTCGGCGCCGAAGTTGCGCGCCGCCCTGGCCTCGGCTTCGGCCAGTGGGCCTGTGTGGTCAAGCAGCGAACCCAGCTCCGGTACGGAAACGGACAAGTCCGAGCGCAGGGTGTTTTCCCCGAAGAACTGGTGAAAGGCTTGGCCTACCGGGCTTTTATGATAGGCCACACCGCCACCATGGCCCGGGGTGTGCCAGGAATAGTTGGACTGCGCGGTGTGCTGCACCAGCGCCTTGAAGAACGGCGGCAGCAAGCCATCGAGGTAGGTGTGTGCGGCACGCGCCACCTGGCGGGCGAGAAACGGCACGGTGTCTTCGAACAGGTAAAGGATGCCACGCAGCTGGTTGAGCTCGCTCATGGCTTCGGCGGGGGCATTTTCCAAGGTCACCTGCTCGCCCAGGGCAAAGATCGGCAGGCTGGGTGCACGCAGACGGGCCAGGCGGATCAGCTCGGCCATGTTCTGCAGCAAGTGGGTGTTCTCGCCAGCGCCTTCGGCGGCAATCAGCATGCAGGCCAGGCCATGGTGGGTGGCGGCGACCAGGCGCGCTTCGGCGTGGTCGGCTGCGGCAAGAATGGCAAAGCCATCCTGGCGCAGTTCCTCGGCAATACCCCGCACGCGCTCGCCAGCAACACTGTCGGCCTTGATGGCGCGGTGGACGATGAGGATCGGGAACTTGAGGTCCTTGTACATCAGGCGGCTACCTCAAAAGGACATGGCGTCCATTTCAGGGTAGTTGAGCCTTGTATTGCCTGTACTGGTCCTTTCGCGGGTGAACCGGCCCCTACACCTGATTGGTGGTGGACACCGGTCGGTGATTGGACACAGGCGTCGTAGGAGCGGGTTTACCCGCGAAAGGGCCGGGCCTGCTGGCCAATCTGCCCCCCGCCACTCACCGCCGCAGCCACCACCGTATTCGCGGGTAAACCCGCTCCTACAACGATCTCCACTCCTGTTGCAGGGCGAAAGATCAGCCGGCTGGTGTCTCAGTCAGGGTCTGCCACAGCGAAGGCCCACCCGCCGACTTGGCAACGGCCGCCAGACGCTCGGCATGCGCCTCCAGTTCCTCGGCGCTGGCCATGATCACCCGACCCGGCGTACGCCCGACAATCCGGCGGATCTCGCTGCCGCCAGCCCCCTGCCCGTCATCCTCTGCATCTGCACCATGGCCAGCCAGCGACAGGCTGGTCTGGCCACCGGTCATGGCCAGGTAAACGTCAGCCAGCAGTTCCGAGTCGAGCAGTGCGCCGTGCAACTCACGGCCTGAGTTGTCGATGTCGTAGCGTTTGCACAGCGCATCCAGGCTGTTGCGTTGCCCCGGGTGGCGCGAACGTGCCAGCAGCAGGGTGTCCAGAATGGTGCAGTGCCGCGAAATGTCAGCGCGATCCTGCTGGCCCAGCAAGGCGAATTCGTTGTTGATGAAGCCAACGTCGAACGCCGCGTTATGGATGACCAGCGTGGCACCCTGGATGAAGTCGAAGAACTCTTCGGCGACATCGCCAAAGCGTGGTTTGCCGACCAGGAAGGCATCAGTGATGCCGTGAACGTTGATCGCGCCCTCGTCACTCTCGCGGTCTGGCTGCAGGTAGACGTGGAAGTGCCGCCCGGTCAGACGCCGGCCGATGACCTCGACACAGCCGATCTCGATGATCCGGTGGCCTTCGCCAACCGGCATACCCGTGGTTTCGGTATCGAGAATGACGAACCGCTTATCTTGCTGCTGCTCCACGCAGGCGCTCCAACTTGCATCAGTTACAAAGACTGCGATTGTACCCCAGCTCAACGCTGGGCGCGCACCTCATCGACCCCGCGGTTGGCCAGTTGGTCGGCGCGTTCGTTGCCGGGGTGGCCGATATGGCCGCGCACCCACTTCCAGGTCACCTTGTGGCGGTTGACCTGCTCATCGAGCTGCTGCCACAGGTCGGCATTCTTCACCGGTTCCTTGGCCGCGGTCTTCCAGCCGCGCTTCTTCCAGTTGACCATCCATTCGTTGATGCCCTTCATCACGTATTGCGAGTCGGTGGTCAGCACCACTTCGCATTCGCGTTTCAGCGCCATCAGCCCCTGGATAGCAGCCATCAGCTCCATCCGGTTGTTGGTGGTTTCGCGTTCACCACCCCACAGTTCCTTCTCGACGCCCTTGTAGATCATCAGGACGCCCCAGCCACCCGGGCCGGGGTTGCCCTTGCAGGCGCCATCGGTAAACATTTCGATGCTTTCGCTCATGTACCACTCATGTTCAGTGCTTTTCGGTATCAGGGTTGGCCGCCGTTCGGTTGACCTTGGCCAGCGGCAGCGGCAGCAGCTTGCCCATCGGTTCACGGCGCTCCGGGCGCAATGGCCGCAGGCCCACCACCATCTTGCGCGCCACCAGCAGGTACACCCCGCCACCAAAGCCCTGCCAGCCGCAGGCCAGTCGTTCCCAGCCTTCAAGGCGTTGCTGCCAGGCCGGTGAGGCAAGCGGCGGACGATAGCACCCGAAGCGGCGTTTCTCCAGCGCGAAGCCCAGCAGGTTGAGCCAGTCGCCCACCCGTGACGGCGAGATGCAGCGCGCCTTGCGCAGAGCACCGTGACTGAAGAAATGGCGCATACCCCAGCTGCTCCACGGGTTGATCCCCACGATCAGCAGGTGCCCGCCCGGGCGCACGGCACTGGCGGCCTCGCGCAGCAGGCCATGGGGCGACAGGCAGAAGTCCAGGCCATGCTGCAGCACCACCACGTCGGCAGCGTGCTCGCTCAACGGCCAGGCCTGCTCCTCGCAGACAATCTCCACACCCGGCAACGGCGCACCAAGGCGCACGTTACGCTGTACCTGGGGGGCTCTGGGCGGTGGCTCGGCGCAGGGCCCGTAATGGACGAGATAACCGCCAAAGAAGCGCCCGAGCTCTTCTTCCAGCAGTTTGTCCTCCTCCTTGAGCATCAGTTGCCCAAGTGGGCCGTTGAACCACTCACGGGCCAGGCTGATCAGCTCGACCCAGTCCGGGTCGGCCTGGGCAAAGGCTTGGTCGGTCATTGCGCTCTCCCTCGAAGGTTCTCCCACCGCGCCATCGCGGCTAAGATGCCCTCATGTGCCACGCTAGGTGAATCGGATCCGCACCATGATACAGATCGATGCTCTCCCCGCTTTCTCCGACAACTACATCTGGTTGTTACAGGATACTGCCAAACGCCGTTGCGCGGTGGTCGACCCGGGCGATGCCGGCCCGGTGGAGCGCTGGCTGGCTGCCAACCCCGAGTGGGTGCTGAGCGACATCCTCGTCACCCACCACCACAATGACCATGTCGGCGGTGTGGAACGGCTCAGGCAATTGACCGGCGCACGGGTCTGTGGCCCCGCCAACGAACGCATTCCCGGACGCGAACTGGCCCTGGACGAAGGCGACAGGGTGGACGTGCTGGGTGTGACGTTTCAGGTACTCGCGGTACCCGGCCATACCCTGGGGCATATCGCCTTCTTCAGCGACCAGCCAGCGACGCCCATCCTGTTCAGTGGCGATACCCTGTTCGCCGCCGGTTGCGGGCGCATGTTCGAGGGTACACCCGAACAGATGCAGCCCGCCCTCGCCCGCCTGGCGGCCCTGCCAGCGCAGACAGAAGTGTACTGCGCCCATGAATACACCCTCAGCAACCTGCGCTTCGCCAAGGCTGTCGAACCGACCAACCCGCACGTTCAGCAACGGTTCGAGGACGTTACCCGATTGCGCGCCGAAAATCGCATCAGCTTGCCATCGACGATCGGCCTGGAGCGCCTGACCAACCCCTTTCTGCGTACCTCTGAAACATTAGTTAAACAAAAAGCAGACGAGTGGAAGGGACATTCAAACACCTCGCATGTCGCTGTTTTTGCTGCCTTGAGGTCTTGGAAGGACACCTTCTGATAACCGCAAGATATATCGCAAGTGAGGGTCTAAGGTTGACCGGGGCCGGAGCGGTTTCTAGAATCGCCGAAATTTTTCGCCCGGATACCTGTGTCAGCCGATGTCTTCCCGTAGCCGCAGAACCTCTCATTCCGCCGCCCTGACGCGTCTGGCTCAAATCAGCGCGCTGGCCCTGGCAGCCACGCTGGTGGGCTGTCAGAGCACCCGTCAGCTCGACGAATCCGATAGCGTTCGCGCGCACAACTACCAGGCGCGGATCAAGCACAAACCTTCACCGCTGCTGGTCAAGCCGGCCGAGCAGGCGCCGCAGGATGTCTGGGAGCGCATGCGCCAGGGCTTCGCCCTGCAGGACACCATCGACGTCAACCCGCGCATCGAGCAGCAGCGTTTGTGGTTCGCCAGCAACCCGTCCTTCATAGAAAGCGCCGGGGAACGTGGCAGCCTCTACCTGCACTACATCGTCGAGCGCCTTGAAGAACGTGACATGCCGCTGGAGCTGGCCCTGCTGCCCGCCATCGAAAGCGCCTACAACCCCATGGCCTACTCACGCGCCAGCGCTGCCGGCATGTGGCAGTTCATGCCAGCTACCGGTCGTCACTTCAACCTGCGCCAGACCAACTTCTATGACGGCCGCCGCGATGTCACCGCGTCGACCAACGCCGCACTGGATTACCTGACCCGCCTGCACGACATGTTCAACGGCGACTGGCTGTTGGCCCTGGCGGCCTACAATGCCGGTGAAGGCACTGTCAGCCGAGCCATCGAACGCAACGAAAAGCTCGGCCTGCCGACCGACTACTGGAACCTGCCGCTGCCAAAGGAAACCCGCGACTACGTGCCCAAGTTGCTGGCGCTGTCGCAGGTGGTGTCCACGCCAGAAGCCTATGGTATCAATCTCACCCCGATCGCCAACGAACCGTACTTCGAAGCGGTGGCGATCAAAGACCGCCTGGACCTTACCCGGGTCGCGGCCTTTGCCAACATCGACGAGGATGAGCTGATCCAGCTCAACCCGGCATTCAAGAAGCGCATGACCGTCGATGGCCCGAAACAGCTGCTGGTGCCCACCGCCAAGGCGCAGCTGCTCAGTGCCAGCCTGTCCAACCTCAAGCCGGAGCAACTGGTCAGCCTGCAACCGCCGAAAGCAGCGTTTGCCCGGGCCGTGGCCGAAGCCAAGGCACCGGTGGGGGCACGCAGTTACCGGGTCAAGCGTGGCGATAACCTGAGCGTCATCGCCAAGGCCAACCGTGTGTCGATCAAGGACATCAAGCGCTGGAACCGCTTGTCCAGCAACAGACTGCGCGCTGGCCAGGTTCTGGCCCTGCGCGGTGGCAGTGCACCGAGCGCCGCCGGCAACCGGGTCGCAGCATCCGGAAAGCGCTCCACCAAATACAAGGTGCGCAAGGGCGACTCCCTGTACCTGGTGGCCAAGCGCTTCAATGTGAAAATGAAGCACCTCAAGCGCTGGAACCCACGCAGCGGTCACGCCCTCAAGCCAGGCCAGACCCTGACCGTCTACGTCGGGCATTGAGTCGTTACAGGGGCTGCTTTGCAGCCCATTCGCGGGCACGCCCGCTCCCACAGGTTTTTCACAGCCCTCAAAGCCGGTGCCGTACCTGTGGGAGCGGGCGTGCCCGCGAATGGGCCTGAAAACCCAGCCACTGGAAAACCCCAGCCCCTCTCTTTTTCCAACCCCACCAAGCTGTTACTGTACTCGATCAAAGCCCAACGCCTCTGGATCGGATGCCGACTTGATACGTCCCCTCCTGCTGTCACTCAGCCTGGCCTTGAGCTTTCCCGTAGCCGCGATGGTGAGCGAAAGCCACGGATACGCGCAGTTCGGCACGCTCAAGTACCCAGCCACTTTCACCCACTTCGACTGGGTCAACCCGCAAGCGCCCAAGGGCGGCACATTGCGGGCCATGGCTTTTGGCACCTTCGACACGCTCAACCCCTACACTTTCAAGGGGTCGAGCCCGATTACCACGCCCAATTTCCAGCAGTACGGCATCAGCGAGCTGAACGAGCCACTGATGGTCGGCACTGGCCAGTACGACCCGTCTGGTGACGAGCCGACCTCCAGCTATGGCCTGATCGCCCGCTCGGTGGAATACAGCGAGGACCGCAGCTGGGTGGTGTTCAACCTGCGCCCGGAAGCCCGCTGGCATGACGGCCAGCGGATCACCTCGGCTGACGTGGCCTTCTCCTACCGCACGCTGCTCAAGGATGGCCACCCGATCTACCGCACCAACCTGCAGGAAGTGCAGCGGGTAGACATCCTCGGTCCGCTACGCATCCGCTTCGTGTTCAAACGCGCCGGCAACCCGCTCCTGATCCTGCGTCTGGGCGAAATGCCTGTGCTGCCCAAACACTACTGGCAGAAGCGCGACTTCAAGGCCACCACCTTCGAGCCCCCTTTGGGCAGCGGCCCCTACCGCATCACCCAGGTACAACCCGGGCGACGCCTGGTGTTCGAACGGGTGAAGAACTACTGGGGCAAAGACCTGGCGGTCAACCGTGGCAAGTACAATTTCAATCGGGTGGAATACGAGTTCTATCGCGACGCGACGGTGGCCTTCGAAGCCTTCAAGGCCGGCGAGTTCGACATCTATATCGAGCACCAGGCAAAAAACTGGGCCAACGGTTACAACTTCCCTGCCGTGCGCCGGGGTGAAGTGATCAAGACACAAATCCCGCACAGCATCCCCACGCAAACACAAGGCCTGTTCATGAACAGCCGCCGGGCCGCGTTCAGCGACCCGCGGGTACGCCAGGCACTGGGGCTGATGCTGGACTTCGAGTGGACCAACCGCGCGCTGTTCAGCAGCGCCTACCGCCGCTCGACCAGCTACTACCCCAACAGCGAGTTCGCCGCCAGCGGCCTGCCCACTGGCAAGGAGTGGCTGCTGCTGGCGCCGTTCCGTGACCAGTTGCCCGCCAAGCTGTTCAGCGAGCCGTACAAGGTCAGCCACACCGATGGCCGGGGCATCAGCCGCCAGACCCTTCGCCAGGCCCTGGGCCTGCTCGCCGAGGCCGGCTGGAAGCTGCACGGCCAGCGTCTGGTCAACAGCAAGGGCCAGCAATTACGCATGGAACTGCTGCTGGTAAACCCCAACCTTGAACGCATCCTGCAACCTTATGTCGAAAACCTGTCCAGCATCGGCATCGATGCGCGCTTGCGTACCGTGGACCGCGCCCAGTACAAACAACGCCTGGACCAGTTCGATTTCGACATGATTCTGATGACCCTGAACCAGACCCTGAGCCCCGGCCTCGAACAGTGGCTGTACTTCCATTCCAGCCAGGCCGCGACAAAGGGCAGCAAGAACTATGCTGGGGTCAAGGACCCGGTGATCGACCACCTGCTCGACACCCTGCTCGCCGCCCGCACCCGCGATGACCAGGTCGCCGCCGCCCGCGCCCTGGACCGCGTGCTCTCATGGCACTACTACATGATCCCCAACTGGTACCTCGACAACCATCGCCTGGCCTACCGCAACCGGTTCGCCTTCGTCACCACGCCGCCCTACACCCTTGGGCTGAACAGTTGGTGGATCAAGACTTCGGAGAAAGCCCAATGACGCCAACGCATCGTCTGCGCCAGCTGGCAGGCAGCCTGTTGCTCGCCTGCCTGAGCCTTCCCGCGCTGGCCGCGCCGCAGCACGCGCTCACCCTTTACGATGAGCCACCCAAGTACCCCGCCGACTTCAAGCACTTCGACTACGTCAACCCGGACGCGCCCAAAGGCGGCACCTTCCGCCAGTCCAGCTTCGGCGGCTTCGACAGCCTCAATCCGTTCATCAACAAAGGCGTGGCGGCCGAGAATATCGGCATTATCTACGACACCCTGATGCGCCAGAGCCAGGATGAACCGTTCACCGAATACGGCCTGGTTGCCGGCAAGATCGAAAAGGCCCCGGACAACAGCTGGGTGCGTTTCTACCTGCGCCCCGAAGCGCGCTTCCATGATGGCCATCCGATGCGCGCCGACGACGTGGTGTTCACCTTCAACGCCCTGATCAAGGACGGCGCCCCGCTGTACCGCCAGTACTACGCCGACGTCGCCGAAGTGGTCGCCGAAGACCCGCTGAAGGTGCTGTTCAAGTTCAAGCACACCAACAACCGCGAGCTGCCGCTGATTCTCGGCCAGTTGCCGGTACTGCCCAGGCACTGGTACGAAAATCGCGAATTCAACCGCGGCAACCTGGAGATCCCGTTGGGCAGTGGCCCGTACAAGGTCGCCAAGGTCAAGGCCGGGCGCTCGGTGCGCTACGAGCGGGTCAAGGACTACTGGGCCAAGGACCTGCCGATCAACCGCGGCTTCTACAACTTCGATGTCATGACCTTCGACTCCTACCGCGACACCACCGTCGCCCTCCAAGCACTCAAGGCCGGGGCGTTCGACTATGCCCTGGAAGTCAGCGCAAAGAACTGGGCCACCGCCTACGACGTGCCCGCCGTGCGCGAGGGTCGCCTGATCAAGGAGGAACTGCCCAACGGCAACCCCACCGGCATGCAGGGTTTCATCTTTAACATCCGCCGCCCGGTGTTCCAGGATGTTCGCGTGCGCCAGGCACTGAGCCTGCTGCTGGACTACGAGTGGACCAACAAACAGCTGTTCAACGGCGCCTATACCCGCACCAGCAGCTACTTCGACAACTCGGAAATGGCCGCCCACGGACTGCCCAGCCCCAACGAGTTCAAAATCCTCGAACCACTGCGCGGCAAAGTGCCCGAGCAAGTATTCAGCGAGGTCTTCCACAACCCGGTCAGCGACGGCAGCGGCATGATCCGCGAGCAACAGCGCCAGGCCTACAAGTTGTTGCAGGACGCGGGCTGGAAAATCGTCGACGACAAGATGGTCGACGCCCAAGGCAAGCCGGTAAGCATCGAATTCCTGCTGGCGCAGACCGAGTTCGAGCGCATCCTGCTGCCGTTCAAACGCAACCTCGCCGACCTCGGTATCGAGCTGAACATCCGCCGGGTCGACGTTTCGCAATACATCACCCGCCTGCGTTCTCGGGACTACGACATGATCGTCGGCGGTTATCCGCAGTCCAACTCGCCGGGCAACGAACAGCGCGAGTTCTGGTCCAGTGCCGCCGCCGACAACCCCGGCAGCCGCAACTTCATTGGCCTGCGCGACCCGGCCATCGACCAGTTGGTGGAACAGCTGATCAACGCCGACTCGCGCCAGAACCTGATCGACCACTGCCGCGCGCTCGACCGCGTGTTGCTGTGGGGCTACTACGTGATCCCCAACTGGCACATCAAGACCTGGCGTGTGGCCTACTGGAACCACATCGGCCACCCGAACGTGTCGCCCAAGTACGACATCGGCATCGACACCTGGTGGATCAAGCCCGAGGTAACCCCGGCGGTCAGCGAAGCGCCTGCGGACGAGGCCAACTAAGATGCTGGCCTACATCCTGCGCCGCCTGCTGCTGATCATTCCGACCCTGTTCGGCATCCTCATCATCAACTTCATCATCGTCCAGGCCGCTCCCGGTGGCCCGGTCGAGCAGATGATCGCCAAGCTCGAAGGCTTCGAAGGCGCCACCAGCCGCATTGCAGGTGGCGGCGCCGAGGTTTCCGTTGCCGGCTCCAACTACCGCGGCGCCCAGGGCCTGGACCCGGCGCTGATCGCTGAAATCGAACGCATGTACGGCTTCGACAAGTCGCCGCCCGAGCGCCTGTGGATCATGATCAAGAACTACGCCCGACTGGACTTCGGCGACAGCTTCTTCCGCGATGCCAAGGTGATCGACCTGATCGCCGAGAAGATGCCGGTTTCGATCTCGCTGGGGCTGTGGAGCACGCTGATCATGTACCTGGTGTCGATCCCGCTGGGGATCGCCAAGGCCGTGCGCCACGGCAGCCACTTCGACGTGTGGACAAGCTCGGCAATCATCGTCGGCTACGCCATCCCGGCGTTCCTGTTCGCCATCCTGCTGATCGTGCTGTTCGCCGGTGGCAGCTACTTCGACTGGTTCCCGCTGCGTGGCCTCACCTCCAACAACTTCGACGAACTGAGCACCACCGGCAAGGTGCTGGACTACTTCTGGCACCTGGTACTGCCGATCACCGCGCTGGTCATCGGCAACTTCGCCACCATGACCCTGCTGACCAAGAACAGCTTCCTCGACGAGATCAACAAACAGTACGTGGTCACCGCCAAGGCCAAGGGCCTGAGCCGATCACGGGTGCTGTACGGCCACGTGTTCCGCAACGCCATGCTGCTGGTGATCGCCGGCTTCCCTTCGGCGTTCATCGGCATCTTCTTCACAGGCTCCTTGCTGATCGAGGTGATCTTCAGCCTCGACGGCCTGGGCCTGATGAGTTTCGAAGCGGCCATCAACCGCGACTACCCGGTGGTCTTCGGTACCCTGTTCATCTTCACCCTGCTAGGGCTGGTGGTGAAACTGATCGGCGACCTGACCTACACCCTGGTCGATCCACGCATCGACTTTGCCAGCCGGGAGCACTGACATGGCCTTGTCCCCCCTCAACCGCCGGCGCTTCGAGCGTTTCAAGGCCAACCGCCGTGGCTGGTGGTCGCTGTGGCTGTTCCTGATTCTGTTCGGGCTGAGCCTGGGCGCCGAGCTGATCGCCAACGACAAACCGATCGCCGTACGTTACGACGGGGAATGGTACTTCCCGGCGTTCAAACGCTACCCGGAAACCACCTTCGGCGGCGAATTCCCACTGGAAGCCAACTACAAAAGCCCCTACATCCGCGAACTGCTGGCGAAGAAAGACAGCTTCGTGCTGTGGGCGCCCATCCCGTTCAGCTACCAGAGCATCAACTATGACCTGCGTGTCCCGGCGCCTGCCCCACCTTCGGCGGACAACTGGCTGGGCACCGACGACCAGGGCCGCGACGTGCTGGCACGGGTAATCTACGGCTTCCGCATTTCGGTACTGTTTGCCCTCACCTTGACCGTAGCCAGCTCCATTATCGGCGTCATCGCCGGCGCCCTGCAGGGGTTCTACGGTGGCTGGGTCGACCTGACCGGGCAACGCTTTCTGGAAGTCTGGTCCGGCCTGCCTGTGCTGTACCTGCTGATCATCCTGGCCAGCTTCGTGCAGCCCAACTTCTGGTGGTTGCTGGGCATCATGTTGCTGTTCTCGTGGATGAGCCTGGTGGACGTGGTACGCGCCGAGTTCCTGCGCGGACGCAACCTGGAATACGTGCGCGCCGCCCGCGCGCTGGGCATGCGCAACGGCGCGATCATGTACCGGCACATCCTGCCTAACGCCATGATCTCGACCATGACCTTCATGCCGTTCATTCTCACCGGCGCCATAGGCACCCTCACCGCCCTGGACTTCCTTGGCTTCGGCCTGCCTGCCGGTTCGCCTTCACTGGGCGAGCTGGTGGCGCAGGGCAAGTCCAACCTGCAGGCCCCGTGGCTGGGCATCAGCGCCTTTGCCGTGCTGGCGCTGATGCTGAGCCTGCTGGTGTTCATCGGTGAGTCCGCTCGCGATGCCTTCGACCCGAGGAAGTGACATGAGTGAACAGAACCTGATCGAAGTGCGGGACCTGGCCGTGGAGTTCGTGACCGGGGACCAGGTCAACCGGGTGGTTGGCGGCGTCAGCTTCGACATTCGCAAAGGCGAGACACTGGCTTTGGTGGGCGAAAGTGGCTCGGGTAAATCGGTCACCGCACACTCGATCTTGCGCCTGCTGCCCTATCCCCTGGCCCGCCACCCCAGCGGCAGCATCCACTACGAAGGCAAGGACTTGCTGCAGCAGAACGAGAAGACCCTGCAACGCATTCGCGGCAACCGCATTGCGATGATCTTCCAGGAGCCGATGACCTCGCTCAACCCGCTGCATTGCATCGAGAAGCAGATCAACGAAATCCTCCTGCTGCACAAGGGCCTGACCGGCAAGGAAGCGACTGCGCGCACGCTGGAGCTGCTGGATATGGTCGGCATTCCCGAGCCGCACAAGCGCCTCAAGGCCCTGCCCCACGAATTGTCGGGCGGGCAGCGCCAGCGGGTAATGATCGCCATGGCGCTGGCCAATGAGCCCGAACTGCTGATTGCCGACGAGCCGACCACAGCGCTGGATGTGACCGTGCAGCTTAAGATTCTCGAGCTGCTCAAGGAACTGCAGGCGCGTCTGGGCATGGCCCTGTTGCTGATCAGCCATGACCTGAACCTGGTGCGCCGCATCGCCCATCGTGTGTGTGTGATGCAGCACGGGCAGATCGTGGAGCAGGCTGAATGCGCCACACTGTTCAGCGCCCCGCAGCACCACTACACGCAGATGCTCATCAATGCCGAGCCCAGCGGGCTGCCGGCGCACAACCCGGTGGGCGCGCCGTTGCTGGAGGTGGATAACCTGAAGGTCTGGTTCCCCATCAAGAAGGGCTTTCTGCAGCGCACGGTCGACCATGTGAAGGCGGTGGACGGGATCAACTTCAGCTTGCCCCAGGGGCAGACGCTGGGCATTGTTGGCGAATCCGGGTCGGGCAAGTCCACATTGGGCCTGGCGATCCTGCGGCTGATTTCCAGCCAGGGCGGCATTCGCTTTCATGGGCAGAACCTCGAAGGGCTTAACCAGAAAGCCGTGCGCCCCCTGCGGCGGGAAATGCAGGTGGTGTTCCAGGACCCGTTTGGCAGCCTGAGCCCGCGCATGTGCGTGGCGGACATTGTGGGTGAAGGGTTGCGCATTCACGGCATTGGCACCGCGCAGGAACAGGAAGCGGCGATTATCGCGGCCCTGGAGGAAGTAGGCCTGGACCCGCGCACGCGGCATCGCTACCCCCATGAGTTCTCTGGTGGGCAGCGCCAGCGCATTGCCATTGCCCGGGCGCTGGTGTTGAAGCCAGCACTGATTCTGCTGGATGAGCCCACGTCCGCACTGGACCGCACCGTACAGCGCCAGGTGGTGGAATTGCTGCGTAACCTGCAGCAAAAGTACAACCTGACCTACCTGTTCATCAGCCATGACCTGGCGGTGGTGAAGGCGTTGAGTCACCAGTTGATGGTGATCAAGCATGGGCATGTGGTGGAGCAAGGGGACGCGCAGGCGATCTTCCATGCGCCGCAGCATCCGTATACCCGACAGTTGCTGGAGGCGGCGTTTTTAGAGGTTGGGGGTTAGTAGGGAAAGGGTGCGTGTTCGTCTTGATTCTTGCGGCGTGTTTGAGATCGAGCACCGCGAGCGTGGTGCATAAGGCGTTGGAGCTGCAGCCCAAATCATCGCTTCGATCCTGATGATGACCTCGGGACTTCGCATCAAGGTTGATTAATGTACTGTGAGGGCCGACCCTTTCGCGGGCACGCCCGCTCCCACGGGATCACCACAGTCTTCAAGACTTGCAAATACCTGTGGGAGCGGGCGTGCCCGCGAAAGGGCCGGGCCAGGCAGCCGAGAAAATTAGCCCATCTGCTTGCCACGCCAACAGAATCAAGCGGCAGTGATCAATTTTTCTGACAATAATCGTCTTCCATCATCAGCCGAATCGGGCATAAATTCTCCGCCGTCAACTCCCAGTACCCACGGTAGAGCCCATGTCCAGTCCACAACACCAGCCCGCTTCCCCTGCCCTGGCCACCCTGATCCAGCGCTCCGGCCTGCCCAGCCCAACGCTGAGCGAAGCCCAGGCACACGCCGTGCTGCAGACCCACTATGGCCTTGCCGGCAACCTTTCGGTACTGGGCAGCCAGCAAGACCTGAACTTTCGCGTGGTCACACCGCAGGGTGGCTATGTGCTGAAGGCCTGTCACGGCAGCTACGCCCAGCTGGAGCTTGAAGCCCAGCACGCCGCCCTGGCCTTCCTGCGCGATCAAGGTTTGCCGGTACCCGCCGTGCGCTCAGCCCACAACGGCATGGGGTTGCTGGAACTGGACATCGACGCGCAACCACTGCGCCTGCGCCTGCTCGATTACATCGAAGGCCAACCGCTGACCCGCCTCAAGCACATGGAGCCGCGCCTGATGGCCGAGCTGGGCGGGCTCTGTGCGAAGCTGGACAAGGCGCTTGCCCATTTCGATCACCCAGGCCTTGCGCGTACCTTGCAATGGGACCCGCAGCATGCCGGGGCACTGATCGATCACCTGCTGCCAGTGCTGAAAGATAACGGGCAGCGCGCCCGCATCGAACACGCCACGCGACAGGCCAACGAGCGCTTGGTGCCGCTGGTCGATCAACTGCCCAGTCAGGCCGTGCATCTGGACATCACCGACGACAACACCGTGTGGGCCCGTGATGCCCAGCGTCAATGGCAACTGCAAGGCGTAATCGATTTCGGCGACCTGCTGCGCACCTGGCGTATCGCCGACCTGTCGGTGACCTGCGCTGCGCTGTTGCACCACGCCGAGGGCGACCCGCTGCGCATCCTGCCTGCCGTGCAGGCCTACCAGGCGCTCAACCCGCTGACCGAGGCCGAGCTGCGCGCCCTGTGGCCGCTGGTGCTGAACCGTGCTGCCGTGCTGGTACTGAGCAGCGAACAACAGCTAACCGTCGACCCGGGCAACCAGTACACCCGCGACAACATTGCCCACGAATGGGAAATTTTCGACACGGCCACCGCCGTGCCTTTCGCCCTGATGGAGGCGGCCATTCTGCAGGCTGCGGACCTGCAACCCGCTGCGCCGGACTTGAACGGCTGCGCCCCCCTGCTCCCCGAGCTGGCCGGGCAGGCTGTCACACGGGTGGACCTGGGGGTACTCAGCGAACACTTCGAGGCCGGCAACTGGGAACAACCCGGTTACGACCAGCAACTGCTGACCTCGCAGGCCGCCCCGGCCTGCAGCCTGCACGGGCAATATCGCCTGTCGCAAACCCATATCGACCGCCCCGAAGAGCCCGCCACCTGTGCCCTTGGCATCGAGCTGCATGTGCCCAACGGCAGCCAGGTGCAAGCGCCGGCAGCCGGCACCTGGCAGCGTCACGGCGATGGCCGGGGCTGCCTGCGCACCGCACACTGGGCTTTGTGGCTACAGGGCCTGGAAGATGCGCCGACAGATGGCCAGGCCGTGGAAAAAGGCCAGTCCCTGGGCAGCAGCGGCAGTAGCCTCAGCGTACAACTGTGCCTGGACAACAGCATCCAGCCCCCCTTCTTCGCCACGCCGTCACAGGCTGCTGCGTGGCTGGCCCTGTGCCCGTCGCCAGCCGCATTATTGGGCTTCGATTGCGATGCCGAGCCGCTACCCGATCCGCAAGCCCTACTGGCCCGCCGCGATGCCAGCTTCGCCCGCTCGCAGAAGCACTACTACGCGCAACCGCCGCACATTGAACGCGGCTGGCGCAACTACCTGATCGACATGCAGGGCCGTTCCTACCTGGACATGCTCAACAACGTCGCGGTGCTGGGCCATGGCCACCCACGCATGGTCGCCGAGTCGGCGCGGCAATGGTCGCTGCTGAACACCAACTCGCGTTTCCATTACGCAGCGATCACCGAATTCTCCGAACGACTGCTGGACTTGGCCCCCGAAGGTTTCGACCGGGTGTTCATGGTCAACAGCGGCACCGAGGCCAACGATCTGGCGATTCGCCTGGCCTGGGCCTACAGCGGCGGGCGCGACCTGCTAAGCGTACTGGAGGCCTACCACGGCTGGTCAGTGGCCACCGATGCCATCTCCACGTCGATCGCCGACAACCCGCAAGCTCTGGAAACCCGCCCGGACTGGGTACACCCGGTCGAAGCACCGAACACCTTCCGCGGTCGTTTCCGCGGGGCCGACAGCGCCGCCGACTACCTGCAAGACGTCGACGCCAAGCTGGCCGACCTCGACGCCCGAGGCCGTCAGCTGGCGGGCATCATCTGCGAACCGGTATACGGCAATGCCGGCGGCATCTCACTGCCTGCAGGCTATCTGCGCGACGCCTATGCCAAGGTCCGCGCCCGCGGCGGGGTGTGCATCGCCGACGAAGTGCAGGTGGGTTATGGCCGCCTGGGCGAGTACTTCTGGGGCTTCGAGGAACAGGGTGTGGTGCCGGACATCATTACCATGGCCAAGGGCATGGGTAACGGCCAACCACTGGGCGTGGTCATCACCCGTCGCGAAATCGCCGAGGCGCTGGAGGCCGAGGGCTACTTCTTCTCCTCGGCCGGTGGCAGCCCGGTCAGCTGCCGCATCGGCATGGCGGTGCTGGATGTCATGCAGGAGGAAGGCCTGTGGGACAACGCCCGCGACACCGGGCGCTACTTCAAGGCACGCCTGCAGGCGCTGGTCGACAAGCACCCGCTGGCCGGCGCGGCACATGGCTCGGGCTTCTACCTGGGGCTGGAACTGGTGCGCGACCGCACCACCCTGGAGCCGGCCACCGAAGAAACCATGGTACTGTGCGATCGCCTGCGTGACCTGGGCATCTTCATGCAGCCGACCGGCGACTACCTGAACATCCTCAAGATCAAGCCACCGATGTGCACCAGCCGTGCGAGCGTGGACTACTTTGTCGACAGCATTGACCGAGTGCTGGGCGAAGGCCTGTAAGTGTCAACGCGTGGGCCCGACGGCTGCGGCCCACGCCTGCAATGCCTCACACGCGGCCATGGCCACCTGCTCATCGGTACGCCCGGTGAACTGCCGTTCGATCGCATCGGCGGCAATCAGCCCGGCAATGGTGGGCTTGCCGACAGCATCGGTCAGGTCCAGCCATTCCCCCCAACTGGCGGGTACGTCGTACCAGCGCAGGTAGCCTGAGGGTGAGCACGGCCACCATCGCTCATCGAACTGCAGAATCACTTTTTCCAGCTTGCCCATCCCTAGATGCGCCAGCGCTTCCTGCTGTGTTTCAGGTAACGCAGGGGCAAAGTGCAACGCTTTCAGCACTCCCACCGGGACTGTGCAAATGCAGAAGTCGCATACCTCGTCATTCACCTTGACGCGCGCGCTCGACCAGTCGATGTGGGTGACAGGACTGTCCAGGCGGATATCCAGGTTCTTCGACAGCAAGTCAACAAGCTCGCTGTAGCCGCCTGGCAGCATACGATCACCATGCCCGACCCCCTCCTCATCCAAGGCACAGATCGACAGTTGCTCGACGGGCAAACACGCTTCCAGTACAAGGTTGGCGTCGATGGCAAACTGCGTGGCACGCGCGAGCGCGGGGTCGAGTGTGGCCATATAGCCATTGATCGCGTCAGACAAAGGCTGTTGCCGATCGAGACGCCTGGTCAAGGCATCCCAGGCGGCGTCGACATCCGGCAACGCCCCGCCCCGTGCTGCTGCAAGCGGACAACTGAAATCGGTCTCGACGCAAGCCAAGCCATGTTGAAGTGCAACAGCGGCCAATGGGTTCTCGGCAAAATGCTGAAGCCATGCCGCACCTGCATCTGCTTTCACGCCGCCCAACTCGACAGTGTGGGCGCGCCCACCCGTTCGCCCACGCGCCTCCAGCACCGTGCAATCGACACCCCTTTCCCGCAAGCGTTGAGCGGCAGCCAGGCCTGCACACCCCGCACCGATCACGATCACCTTGCTCGCCCCGGCACTCACGGCTGCCTCGGCGGCGCGCAGCCCATCATTCCACGCACCATGAGTCATTGCCGGAGCGCTGGCATTACAGGCTTCTCCAGCAATGACCAAGCGCCCATGCAGCACATGGCCAAGGGCGCTTCGATGCTGCGGCAACCCTCCTGGCAGCAAGGAACTGTAGGCCCCGAGGCTGAACGGGTCGGAACTCCAGTGGGTGATATGCCAAGCGGTTGGTCTGTGCACGCTTTTCTCCATTGAGAGGACTGTCCTGCAGGTGCATTAATGTTCATAATTTTTAGCAATAAAAGATGATCATCATCAGGTTTACTGACAATGGCCTTTAGCAGCGACTCCTTGGCAATTTTCCTCGCGGTGCTCGATGCCGGCTCGTTCTCCGCCGCCGCCCGCAAGCTGGGCCGTGTGCCTTCAGCCGTGAGCATGGCGATCGCCCAGCTCGAGGCCGAACTGGACCTGCCGCTGTTCGACCGGGCCACGCGCAAGGCCCTGCCCACCAGCGCGGCCCTGGCCCTTGAACCCCAGGCCAGGCAGGTGATCTGCCAGCTCAACCTGCTCGACGCCCAGGCCCTGCAACTGCACCAAGGCCTGGAAAAACGCTTGACCATCGCCATGGCGCCCGAGTTGCAAACCGGCCGCTGGAGCCAACCACTGGAAATCCTCGCCCAGGCATTTCCCAGCCTGGAAGTCGAGGTACGTTCGGCCACCCAGACCGAGGCCATTCGCCTGCTGCATGACGGCAGTGTGCAGTTGGCACTGGTGTTCGAACGGCCCGGCATCGACGAGCGCGAGTCATTCCTCGAAGCCGGCAGCCAACTGCTGGTGGCCGTAGCGTCACCGCGCCATCCGGCCGGGCAGAACAGCGGTACGCCACTGCCGGAGGAGGCCTTTGCCGAACAACGGCAGATCATCGTGGCCTCGGGCAAGGCCACCGGATCGGACCCGCGCATGGTGCTGTCCCGGCGCATCTGGCTGACCGACAGCTACCTGGCCACGCTGGACCTGGTGCAGTCCGGGCTGGGCTGGGCCTACCTGCCGCAGCCATTGGTCGAACCGCTGATAACCTCGGGTGCACTGGCCGAGGTGCGCTTCGACAACATGGCCAGCCGCCTGCGCTTGTGGGTAGACATCATCTGGATCAAGTCGCGCCCGTTGGGCCTGGGCGCGCGCCGCTACCTGGAAGTCATGCGCCAGGTGTTCGAGAAGGAACCACCCAGGGCCTGATACCCCTTGCGCGAGTCCCTGCCCTGCAGGCGCCCGCCCAGCCCTTTGGGCTGAGGGAGCGGGTTATGCTGTCGGCGCTACCAACCTGTACCCAACCCCCGCCTCGGTAATGATGAACCGCGGCGCCGTGGGGTCATCGCCCAGTTTCTGTCGCAGATGCCCGACCACGATCCGCAGGTAGTGGGTATCCTCCGCATGGGTAGGCCCCCAGATATCCTTGAGCAGCTGCTGCTGGGTAATCACCCGCCCAGGGTGCCCGGCCAACAGCGCCAGCAACGCATACTCCTTGCGTGTCAATGCCACCTCCACACCGTCGAGCGTCACCCGGCGGTAGGCAAAATCCACCGTCAGCGGCCCAAAGCTGGCCGCCACTTCCGAGCCGCCGGCTTGTGGCACCTGGCGCAGCAAAGCCCGCACGCGCGCGAGAAACTCCTGGATACCGAACGGCTTGGTCACATAGTCATTGGCGCCACCATCCAGCGCATCGACCTTCTGCACTTCACTGGCACGCACCGACAACACCATCACCGGCACTGCACTCCATTCGCGCAATTCACGCAGCACCTGCTGGCCGTCCATGTCCGGCAGCCCCAGGTCGAGCACCACCAGGTCCGGCTTGCCCAGTGCCGCCTGGGCCAACCCCTCGGCACCGGTGGCAGCCTCCAGCACCTTGTAGCCTTGCGAGGCCAGACTGATACGCAGGAACTTGCGGATCTGCGGTTCATCATCGATGACCAACAGGGTGGCGGACTGGCTCATGGGGCTTCGCTTTCGGCTTCAGGTTGAGGAGGCAGCGGCAAGCATAGAGTGATGCTGGTGCCTTGGCCATCGATGCCTTCGCCCACCAGAATCTGCCCGCCATGGGCACCGATCATGCCCTGGCAAATTGCCAGGCCCAGGCCGGTACCCTGCCCGCCGCGGTCGCCACGGGCGGCGGTATAGAACATGTCGAAGATTTTCTCACGGTCGGCTTCAGGAATGCCGGGGCCCTGGTCGCTGACGGTCAAGCGCAGCTGGTCGTCATGCACGGCCACCTGCAGCTCAAGCCGACCATTGGCCGGCGAAAAGCGTGCGGCGTTTTCCAGCACGTTGACCAACGCTTGCTCGATCAACGCCGCATGCACGAACAGCAATGGCAACTCGGCCGGCACGTCAGTGTGCACGCGCAGCGGCGCCAGCACCACCCGCAGGCGGTTGAGCGCACTGCCGACGATGTCCGCCGGGGCCACCCAGTCGCGGGCCAGCTTGAGGCCGCCATGGCCCAGGCGGGTCATGTCCAGCAGGTTCTGGATGTAGCGATCGAGGCGTTCGGCCTCGTTGCGGGTGCCCTCCAGCAGCTCGCGGCGGTCTTCAACCGAGATCGCGTCGCCCAACGCCAGCAGGCTGTCGATGCTGCCACGCATGGCGGTCAACGGCGTGCGCAAGTCATGGGATACGGAAGCCAGCAGGGCGCTGCGCAGTTGCTCGGTTTCGCCGTGCAGGCGTGCGGCTTCCAGCTGTTCGGCCAGGCGTGCGCGGGCCAAGGCCTGGGCCAGTGGCTGGCCTAGGGCGGTGAGCAGGCGCCGGCGCGGGTCGCTGAGCGGCTGTCCGGTGCGCGGGCGCACACCCAGCAGCGCCAGAGGCTGATCGTCCACCGCCAACGGCCACCACCACCAGCGGCCATTTGGCAGGGTATCGCTGCCGTGGCCGGCAGCCTGCCCGTGCTGCCAGGCCCAATCGGCAGCAGCCCGTTCGGTGTCGCTGAAGGTGTGGACTTCCCCACTGGCCACTTGCAACTGGCCTTCGGCGTTGCGCTCCAGCAAGCACACCTGGGTGTCCTGCCAGCCGTCCAGGTGCTGGCCGGCAGCCTTGAATATGGCTTGGCGGTCGGTGGCGACCGTCAACCGGCGAGACAGGTCGAGCAACTGGCTGGTCTGCGCCTGGGTCTCGCGCAGCGCCTGCAACTGGCGACGCTGGCGCGCGGCCAGGTTGCCGGTGAGCGCAGCCATCAACAGAAAGAACACCAGGGTCAGCACGTCTTCTTCGCGCTGGATGGTGAACGAGAAGTTGGGCGGTATGAACAGAAAGTCATAGACCAGGAATGACAGTGCGGCGCAAGCCAGCGCAGGTCCCAGGCTACTGCGCACCGCCACCAGCAACACCGCCGCCAGGAACACCAGCGAGATATTGGGCAACGCGAGCACACTGGACACCGCCCAGGCCAGCCCCGCAGCCATCACGGTGGCCAGCAGCGCCAGCAGGTAATGACGCCACACCCACACCCGCCGCACCGCTGAACGCGGCGCTGGCGGCTGCACCTCGCGGTCCAGCACATTGATCTCCAGGCCATGGCTTTCGCGCAGTAGCCGCGCCGCCACACCAGCGCCGAACAAACGCCGACGCAGGCGATTGCGAGACTGCCCGACCAGCACCAGGCTGGCCCGCCGCTCGGCAGCATGCTGGATCAGCGTGCGGGCCACTTCGCCAGCACGCAGCTGCACCACCTCCCCGCCCAGTCGCTCGGCCAACTGCTGCGCGGCTTGCAAACGCTGCCGTGCGGTTTCGTCACGCAGGCGGCCGTTGTCCACGTGCACCAAGCTCCAGGGCAGGTGGCGGCGCTGGGCCACGCGACAGGCATGGCGCACCAGGCGTTCGGCCTGGTCGTCACCCTCGATGCCCACCAGCAACCGGCCACGCAAGGCCGGCGCCTCCTGGCCACGCTGACGATAGCCGTGGGCCAGGTCGGCATCGACCTGAGCAGCGGCGGTCTGCATGGCCAGCTCGCGCAGGGCGGTGAGGTTGGTTTGCGAAAAATACGCATCGATGGCCGCCCGAGCCTGCTCGGGCACGTACACCTTGCCTTCGCGCAGGCGTTCGAGCAGCTCTCGCGGAGGCAAGTCGATCAGCACCAGCTCGAACGCTTCCTGCAGCACCCAGTCCGGCAGGGTCTCGCGCACTTGCACGCCGGTAATGTCGCGGACCTTGTCGTTGAGGCTTTCCAGGTGCTGGACGTTGACCGTGGTGTACACGTCGATGCCTGCGGCCAAGAGTTCCTGTACGTCCTGCCAGCGTTTGGCGTGGCGGCTGCCGGGGGCGTTCGTGTGGGCCAGTTCGTCCACCAGGGCCAAGGCCGGCGCGGCACGCAGCAGGCCGTCAAGGTCCATTTCCTCGAGGGTGACGCCACGGTACTGGCTACGCAACAAGGGCTGCTGATGCAGCCCTCCGAGCAACGCTTCGGTTTCGGCGCGGCCATGGGTTTCGACCACCCCGGCCAACACCTGCACGCCCTGGCGTTGCTGGGCGTGTGCGGCCTGGAGCATGGCGAAGGTCTTGCCGACGCCAGGGGCGGCGCCAAGGAACACCTTCAACCGGCCCCGGCCATTTCGCGGAAGGTTGGCCAGCAGCGCATCGGCGCGGGCGGAATCACTCATGCTTCATCCTTTGCTTTTTCCAGCAGTCGGCCAGTTCAGGGAAAGCCCCTTGACTGTAGGAGCGGGTTTACCCGCGAATGCGTCAGTGGCACCACCACCGCATTCGCGGGTGAACCCGCTCCTACAGGCTTCCTGCCAGCGCTTCGATTACCTGACAATGGCGAGCTTTTCCAAGGTCTGGTTCAACGCCAGCACGTTGACCACCGGCGGGCCGATCAATGGGTGGAGGGTGGCCTGTTCCAGCAAGGCTTGCAAGCGCTCGACCGGCAACTGCCGTGCCGCCGCCACCCGCGGGATCTGATAGGCCAATGCCTCCGGTGGCAAGTGCGGGTCCAGGCCGCTGCCCGAGGTAGTCAGCAGCGCCTGCGGCACTGGCCCCTGCTGTGCCTGATACAACGCGGCCGCATCGCTCCTTACCCGCTCAGCCAGCGCCGGGTTGCTCGGCGACAGGTTGCTGGCGCCGCTGGCCACGGTCGCGTAGGCACCTGCCGAGGGCCGCGAGTGGAACCAGCCATCGCCCTGGAAGTCCTGGGCGATCAATGCCGAACCCCGCACCTGCCCTTGCGCATCGCGTACCAGGCTACCGTTGGCCTGGTTCGGGAAAGCAACCTGGGCAATACCGGTCACCGCCAGCGGATACAGGGCGCCGGTCACCAGGGTCATCAACAAAGCCAGGCTCAATGCCGGGCGTAGATAAGCAGTCATGGTGGCCTCCTCAGACCAGGTTCAGGGCATTGAGCAGCAGGTCGATCAGCTTGATCCCGGCAAACGGCACCACAATGCCACCCAGCCCGTAGATCAGCAGGTTGCGCCGCAACAGGTGCGCCGCACTGACCGCCTGCACGCGCACCCCACGCAGCGCCAGCGGAATCAGCACGATGATGATCAGCGCGTTGAACACGATCGCCGACAGGATCGCGCTCTGCGGGCTGGCCAGTTGCATCAGGTTGAGTACACCCAGTTGCGGGTAGATGGCAGCGAACAGCGCCGGCAGGATGGCAAAGTATTTGGCCACGTCGTTGGCAATGGAGAATGTTGTCAGCGCACCACGGGTGACCAGCAGCTCCTTGCCGACCTGGACTACGTCCAGCAGCTTGGTAGGGTCGCTGTCCAGGTCGACCATGTTGGCTGCCTCCCGTGCAGCCTGAGTGCCATCGTTCATGGCCATGCCTACGTCAGCCTGGGCCAGTGCCGGGGCGTCGTTGGCACCGTCGCCGCACATGGCAACCAGGCGGCCGTCATTCTGCTCCTGGCGAATGCGCGCCAGCTTCTTCTCGGGTGTGGCCTCGGCCAGTACGTCATCCACCCCCGCTTCGGCGGCGATGGCGGCCGCAGTCAGCGGATTGTCGCCGGTCACCATCACCGTGCGGATGCCCAGCTTGCGCAGCTCGGCGAAGCGCTCGCGGATACCAGGCTTGACCACGTCCTTGAGGTGGATCACGCCAAGCAAGCGCTTGTCGACGCACACCAGCAACGGTGTACCGCCACTCTGCGCGATGCGTTCGACTTCGCGGGCCAGCGCCGCCGGCATATCCATGCGTTGCATACCGACGAATGCCAGCACCGCATCGACGGCGCCCTTGCGGTAGCGGTGCTGCTCGAAGTCGATGCCCGACAGGCGTGTCTCGGCACTGAAAGCCACCGCTTCGAACTGCCCGGCAGGCGGGTCGACGAAGTCGTGCAACTGGCGCAGGTATTCGACAATCGACTTGCCTTCGGCGGTGTCGTCGGCCAGCGAGGCCAGCAAGGCGCCCTCCCCCAGTTCCTTGGCGGTAATGCCCGGTGCCGCATGCAGTGCGCTGCAGCGGCGGTTGCCGAAGGTGATGGTGCCGGTCTTGTCGAGCATCAACGTATGCACGTCCCCGGCCGCCTCGACCGCGCGGCCGGAGCGGGCAATGACATTCAGCCGTACCAGCCTGTCCATGCCGGCGATGCCGATGGCCGACAGCAGACCGCCGATGGTGGTAGGGATCAGCGTCACCAGCAGCGCGGCCAGGAAGATCAGCGGCAGGCTGCCACCCACGAAGTGGGCGAACGGCTGCAAGGTCACCACCACGATCAGGAAAATCAGGGTCAGGCCGATCAGCAGGATGTCGAGGGCGATTTCGTTCGGGGTCTTCTGCCGTTTGGCACCTTCGACCAGGGCGATCATGCGGTCCAGGGTCGACTCCCCCGGATTGCTGGTGATGCGGATAAGCAGCCAGTCGGAGACCAGCCGCGTATTGCCGGTCACCGCCGAGCGGTCGCCGCCTGATTCGCGTATTACCGGCGCGGACTCACCGGTAACGGCGGCCTCGTTGACGGCCGCAATGCCTTCAAGCACCTCGCCGTCGCCGGGGATAATCTCGCCGGCCACCACGCGTACCACGTCGTCCTTGCGCAGCGCGCTGGCAGCCACCGTCTCGTAGCTGCCATCACGCAGACGACGCTGGGCGGTCAGGCCCTGGCTGCCGGCCTTGAGGCTGTCGGCGCGGGCCTTGCCACGGCCTTCGGCCAACGCCTCGGCGAAGTTGGCGAACAACACGGTGAACCACAGCCACAGGGCAATCTGCACCGCAACACCGGTGCTCACGCCGCCGCCGGGCGCAAAGCACAGCACGGTGGTCAGTACTGCGGTCAGGGCCACCACCAGCATTACCGGTGAACGTTTGAGCTGACGCGGGTCGAGCTTGACGAACGCCTGCACCAGCGCCGGGCGCCACAGCGCGGCGAAGCGGGTCTGGTCCTTGGCACTGTGCCGGCTATTCACTTCAGGAATGGGCATGTTCATGATCGGTCCTCAAAAACCCAGGCTAAGGTGTTCGGCGATTGGCCCAAGGGCCAGGGACGGCAGGAAGGTCAGGCCTCCGACCAGCAGGATGGTCACCAGCAGCAAGCCGGTGAACAGCGGGCCGTGGGTGGGGAAGCTGTTCTGCCCCAGCGGCGCGCTTTTCTTCGCCGCCAGGCTGCCGGCCAACGCCAGTATCGGCAGGATGTAGCCGAAGCGGCCGATGAGCATGGCCAGGCCGATCATCAGGTTGTGATACACGGTGTTGGCGCCAAAGCCGGCAAAGGCCGAGCCGTTGTTGGCCGAACCCGAGGTATAGGCATACAGCAACTGGCTGAATCCATGCGCCCCCGGGTTGGTGACCGCCCCGGCCGGGCCTGGCAAGCTGGCGGCGATGGCGCCAAGTACCAGCACACCAACCGGCATCACCAGCAGGGTTGCCACCAGCAGTTGCACCTCACGGGCCTGCAGTTTCTTGCCCAGGTATTCCGGCGTGCGCCCAATCATCAGTCCGGCCAGGAACACCGCGATCAGCACGAACAGCAACATGCCGTACAGCCCGGCGCCAACACCGCCGAAGATCACCTCGCCGACCATCATGTTGACCATCGCCACCATACCGGTCAGCGGGTTCAGGCTGTCGTGCATGGCGTTGACCGAACCGTTGGAGGCGGCGGTAGTGGTGACCGCCCACAGCACCGAACCGGTGGTGCCGAAGCGGCTTTCCTTGCCCTCCAGTGGGGCGGTCTGCTGCACCTGCGTGCTTTCCAGCGCTGGGTTCGGCTGGTGCTCGGACCACAACGCCGTGCTGCCACCGATCAGGAACAGGGCAAGCATGCAGGCGAGGATGGCGCGGCTCTGGCGCAGATCCTTCACGTAGTGACCGAAGGTGAACACCAAAGCCACTGGAATGAGGATGATCGACGCCACCTCGAACAGGTTGCTCCAGGCCGTAGGGTTCTCGAACGGGTGCGACGAGTTGACGCCGAAGAAGCCGCCGCCATTGGTACCCAGTTGCTTGATGGCGATCTGGCTGGCGGCCGGCCCCAACGGAATGGTCTGGTCGCCACCCTGCAAGGTCAGCGCGTGGGCGTAATCGGCAAAGGTCTGCGGTACGCCCTGCCAGACCAGCAGCAGCGCCAGTAGCACGCACAGCGGCAACAGGCCATAGAGGGTGGCACGGGTCATGTCGACCCAAAAGTTGCCCAGCGTCGTCGCACTGCGCCGGGCGATACCGCGGCACAGGGCAACCAGCACGGCCAGGCCGGTGGCAGGGCTGACAAAGTTCTGCACGGTCAGGCCAAGCATCTGGCTCAGGTAGCTGACCGACGCCTCACCGCTATAGGCCTGCCAGTTGGTATTGGTAACGAAACTGACGGCGGTGTTGAACGCCAGAGACCATTCCTGGCCAGGCAGGTGCTGTGGGTTGAGTGGCAGGTGGCCCTGCAACAGCAGCACGCTGAACAGCAGCAGGAAGCCGACCAGGTTGAACGCCAGCAGGGCCAAGGCGTATTGCCGCCAGTTCTGCTCCTGGCTGGCGTTCACACCCGCCAGCCGGTAACAGCCCTGCTCGACCGGCCCCAGCACAGGCGTCAGCCAGGTACGCTGGCCCTCCATGACCTTGAAGTAGAACCGCCCGAGCCAGGGTGCCGGTAGCAGCACGATGGCAAAGAATGCCAGGAGCAAGGCGAAATCGTAACTGTGCATGGCCGCTCCCTAGCTGCGATCGGCGCGCAGCAGCGCCACCAGCAGATAAAACGCCAATGCCACTGCCAGCAGCAGTGACAGCCCGTCGAGCATGTTCATGTGTGGTTCTCCCCGTGTTACGGCTTGGGCCGCTTTAGGGAAATTGTCCGAGGGAGGGGCGTAAAGGGGCGAGAGCGGGGTGTGGGGGTGGGTATAAAGAATGCGTAAAAATCAGCGTTGTGGTCTGCCTGTAACGGCCCTTTCGCGGGCACGCCCGCTCCCACAGATACTGCACAGCCTTCAAGGCCTGTGTGGTACCTGTGGGAGCGGGCGTGCCCGCGAAAGGGCCGTTACAGGCTTACTGTTGTGGCGGCTGCTGCGCCGCGTTACGGCTCCAGTCCAGCAGCAGGCTGTAGCCGACCGCCAGCAAGGTCGGCCCGATGAACAGGCCAATGAAGCCAAAGGCAAGCAAGCCACCGAACACGCCCAGCAGCACGATCACCAGCGGCAGGTTGCCGCCACGGCTGATCAGGTACGGTTTGAGCACGTTGTCCACGCCGCTGATGACGAACGTGCCCCAGACTCCCAGGAACACCGCCATGCCGTATTCGCCCTTCCACACCAACCAAGCGGTGGCCGGGATCCATGCCAGTGGCGGCCCCATGGGGATCAGGCTGAGCATGAAGGTCACCACCCCCAGCACGATCGCCCCAGGCACCCCCGCGATCAGGAAGCCGATCAGCGCCAGCAGGGCCTGCGCGGCCGCCGTGCCGATCACCCCGTTGACCACCCGCTGAACGGTAGCGGCTACCAGTTCCAGGTAATATTCGGCACGTTCGCCCACCAGCCGGTGCAGCAAGCGCAGCACGAATGCCGCCAAACGCGGCCCGTCGCGGTAGAAGAAGAACACGAACACCAGGCTCAGGGTCAGTTCCAGCACGCCGCTGCCAATCTGCGCGCTGCGCGCCAGCAACCAGTTGCCCACTTGCCCTAAGTAAGGCTTGATCGAGGCAAGCAAGGCTGCGCCTTGCTGGTCCAGCGATTGCCAACTATTGACCAGACGCTCGCCAACGAAGGGAATGCCACCCAGCCAGGCCGGCGCATCGGGCAGGCCGTCGACCTGCACGTCACGCACAAACGCCGTAGCGTCGCGAATGTGATCGGCCAGGTTGAACCCCAGCCACACCAGCGGCAGTGCCACGATCAGAATCCAGGCCATGGTCAGCAGGCCGGCTGCCAGCGTCTCACGCCCGCCCAGCAGGCGCGTCAGGAAGCGCATCAACGGCCAGCTGGCAAAGGCCAGGATGGCCCCCCACAGCAATGCCGATATGAACGGTGCCATCACCCACAGGCCGGCACCCAGCAACGCCACCAGCAGAATCTGGACCAGCAGGCGATCATTGTTAACCATGATGGTGCTCGTTCAACGGATCAGTTCAAGGTGCAGGCCGTCTGCAGGCGCACTGCCGACTTCAAGGCGGCGGCTGCGCACCCCGGCCTTGACCAGCGCCTCGCGCCAGGCCTCAGCCTGGGCGCCACTGAGGCTGACGCGCAAGCTGCTGTCGAGGTTCAGGCTGCGGGCCAGCAGGTTTACCCAGGTGTCTTGCGGCGCGGCAAGGTCAGGGTAGTCGAGCTTGCCGGTGTCGAGCATTTCGCGCAGCACCGTGGCCGCGGTTGGCAGCAGTTCGCCCAGCGGGCTGCCTGCGATGAACTCTTCCACATGCAGGTAGGCGCGGCGGTTGCCACGGGTAACGCTGTACAGCGCGACCAGGGTGTCGGCCTCTTCTGCCGAGCGGCGTAGCAAAATGAACGCCTGCTGCTCATCGCCACCGTTGAGGCGGGCATTGCCGAATACATCATTGGCCCACAGGCTGGCCTCACCGCAATCACGCCCCTGGCACCAGAACAACGGGTAGCCACCGTCACGTACAAGTGCTTCGCGAGCATTGGTGAAGGCCTCACGGGCAGTACGTTCGACGGGCAATTCGTAGGTCACCGAGCTGACCTGACCACGGCTCTCGACCTTGTCATCGACCCGCAGGCGGCCACTGATCTTGCGCAACGGGCCCATCGGGTAGACCCGCTCCTGCTCGACGGCCGGGCGTTGATCAACCACCTTGGCGTCCTGCGGTACCGGCAGGCTACCGGCCCACAACACGGGGCTGGCGAGCACCAGGCAGGCCGCCAGGGCAGTGCGAATGGAAACAGGCGCGCTCATTGGCGAACCAGGCGGCGCTCAGCGCCGAATTGAAGCTCCAGGATGTCTGGCAGTTGCATGGTTGTCTCCCTGTTCAACCCGCCAAGCCTCGACACTTGTCCGGTGCAAGTCAAGCAAAGCCAAAGAAGCGATTGATACAGTCTGCAACAAGGACCGCGCCCTGCGCATCATTCAGGTGCAGGTGATGGCCGCCGGGCAGCGTCACCTGTTCAAAGGGTAGCTGCTCCAGCAACCCGGTGTGGCGCGCCAGCATGCCGTCGGCAGCCACCACCAACAGCGCCGGGCAACTCACCCGCCGCACATAGGCCATGGCCTGGGCCTCGCTCAGGCGCACCGGTGAGGGCAGGGTCAAGCGGCTGTCGCTGCGCCAGCTGTAGCCACCGGGCACCGGCATAAGGCCACGCTGGGCCAGCAGCTCGGCCGCCTCGCGGCTGACCGCGACCATGCCTTTCATGCGGGCTTGCACACCGGCTTCCAATGTCGCATACACCGACTTGCGTTTGCCATCCAGCCGCAACTGGGCTTGCAGTGCCATCCCTAAGCGCTCGCCGGCATCCTGTTCGGCGCCGGTCGGCGGGATGACGCCGTCGATCAACGCCAGGTGACTGACCCGATCGGGCAATGCCCCGGCCAGTTGTACCGAAATGATCGCGCCCAGCGAATGCCCCAGCAGGGCGAAACGCTGCCAACCCAGTTGCTCGGCCACGCGCAGCACGTCATGGGCATAGTCGGCCAGGGCATAACCGGCACCGAGCGGGCGGTGCTCCGAGTAACCATGGCCGGCCAGGTCCAGGGCGACGATGCGTAGCCCTTTCAGTTGCGGTGCCAGGCGGGCAAAGCTGTTGGCGTTGTCCAGCCAGCCATGCAGGGCAATCACCGGCAGCCCGTCTTCGGGGCCGAACAGGTGTGCAGCCAGCTCGATATGGCCCAGGCTCAGGCGAATTTCCTCTACGTGCGCGCTCATGCCTGGCTCCAGCGGTCGAACAGGCCCTTGATCAGGCTGGCAGTGTCGGCCGGACGCTCCAGCGGGAACATGTGCCCACCCGGTACGCTGTGGTATTCACCTTTGGGCATGCCGCGCACAGCCAAGGTGTGGTGGCGACGAATGACGTTGCTGCGGTTGCCGCGCACCATGGCCAGCGGTACCTGCAACTGGCGCGCAGGGGCGGGGCTGGTATGCGGGATGCTGCGGTAGATGCTGATTTCAGTGGCAGGGTCGAAGCGCAACTGTAGCCCCTGCTCCACCGCCTGCAGGCCGTGTTCTACATAAGCGTCGAGGCAATCGGGATCGAAATGACGGAACAGTGATTTGCCCGCGAAATAGTCCCGGGCGCTGTCGCGGTCGTTGAAGGTTTCGCGACGCCCCAGGGTGCGCCCGGCCGGTGTGATGCGGTCGATGAAACCAAAGCGCTTGGCAGTGCGCAGCAGCCATTGATCAGCGCGGGTGAGCACCGGAGAGTCGAGCATTACCAGCCCCCGGTAGTACTCGGGGCAGCGCAATGCTGCGTGCAGGTGCAACACGCCACCCAGCGAATGACCAACGCCCCAGACTGGCTGGTCCTGCTGCGCCAGGTGATGCAACAATTCATCGACCAGGCTTTGCCAGTTTTCGTCCACGGGAAAGCGCGGGTCATGGGCATGCTGGGCCAGGTGCTGCACCTGATAGTCCGGCGCCAGCGCTGCAAACAGCTTGCCGTAGGTGGCCGATGGGAAACCGTTGGCATGAGCGAAGAAGATCTGCTGCGACATGGCGCCTGGTCCGGAGCGGAATGATGGCCCATTGTCGGCATCGCGCAGTGGTTCGGCAATGTCCATAAAGGTCATCGGCGAGGGGGATCAGGTCATGCCGAACGGTCGAAACTGCTCAACGACCGCCGTAGGCAAGCCTGCATGTAGGCCATTTGGCTCTCCAGCGCCTCGCGGGCCAGACGCTGGTCCTGGCAGTCCAGTTGCAGGCGGCGCAAGGCCAGACAACTGGTTTGCAGCAGGTGCGAGACCCGCAGGCAGGCGTCCTGCAATGTACGCAGGTCCTGCTCGCATTGTTGCCTCGCTGCGGGCTCCAGCCTGGGGTTGTCGTTCACCTTGCGCATCAGGTGGTACAGCTTGGCATCGGCCGATTCGCGCAGCAGGCTGTATTGGGCGAAATCCAGCGAAGTACCTTGGTCAACCTGTTCCAGGGTGGGTTGCAGGTCCAAGCAACGCAACAGTTCCAGCATTTCGCCCCTCATTCGCCATTCCCTGATATTTGCCGTGGGGCAACGCTAGCAAGCGCTGGTGAAGCGCGACAACTGACAAAAATGCCAGTTGCCTTATCGATCATTACCCACGCCAGCATTCAAGTCCGAGCGAAACAGTGGCCTGCACAAGCCATCGCACGTTCAAGCGGGTGAGTGGATGGCCCGAAGGGTCATCAACCCGGCCAGCGGCCACTCACCTTCCAGTTCCGCCAGGCTGGCAGTACTCATGGCTGCCGGCTGTTGCCTGTGGCCGTGCTCCAGCGCCCCGACCAGGTTACCGACCAACGGCTGGTGGCTGACCAGCAACACCTGCTCAAACCCCAGGCGCTCGATTTCGCCGATGACCTGCTGCACATCACCCTCGGGCGTCAGCCAGGGCACTGTGCGCACCGGTTCGGCGAAGCCCAGGGTGTCATGCACCAGCGCGGCGGTCTGCTGGGCGCGCACGTAAGGGCTGGCGAAAATCGCCTGCAATGGCTGCCCGATCAGGCGAGCAGCACTGTGCAGCACCTGCTCGCGACCATGGGCAGTCAGCCGGCGCTCGGCGTCTTTATGCGCCCGCGGCTCGGCTTCACCGTGGCGCAGCACCCACAGCTTCACAGCTTGGGTTCCTCGTCACGCACTGGATGCGCGGCCGGCGCGACGGCGTGCGCGGCTTCACCTTCCGGCGCACGCGGGGCCGGCCAGTCAGCGAACGGCCATGGCTTCTGGTCGCTGTGGAAACTGCCGAAACGGCCGATCTGTGCCAGGTACTGGCTCAGGCTGTCACCGAAGTTCATGAGACTGGCGCTGGGCGCCCCATACACCAGTCGGTAGATCAACTGTACAAGCACCAGGCCACCCAGCAGCACCTCGGCCAGTTGCCAGACCACCAGGAACACCAGCATCCACAGCACCCGCAGGATGATCGACTCGCGCTGGGCGCGTTCGGGCGTATCGTTCATGTGTTGCTCCTTGCTCGTGTCAGAGCCGCCAAGGGCTCAGTTGAAACCGCTGATGGAAATGAAATCGACATCGGTCTTGGGCTCGGCGCGCATCAGGTGCTCGATCACCTGGTTCAGCGTGCGGCCTTCGAACAGGATGGCATGCAGGCCAGCGACCAGCGGCATGTACACCTGCACTTGCTGGGCCTTGGTCTTGAGCACCTTGAGCGTGTTGACACCCTCGGCCACTTCGCCCAGGCGGTTGACCGCCTCCTCCAGGCTTTGGCCCTGACCCAGTGCGTAGCCAACCTGATAGTTGCGGCTCTTGGGCGAGGAGCAGGTGACGATCAGGTCACCGACACCGGCCAGGCCGAGGAAGGTCATGGGGTTGGCGCCCTGGCTGACGGCGAAGCGGGTCATCTCGGCCAAGGCCCGAGTAATCAGCATGCTCTTGGTGTTCTCGCCCATTCCCAAGGCCACAGCCATGCCGGCGATGATCGCGTAGACGTTCTTCAGTGCCCCACCCAGTTCGACGCCGAAACGGTCGGCACTGGCGTAGACGCGGAAGGTGCGCCCGTGCAGCACGGCCTGTACCTGCTGGCACAGTTCTTCGTGCTCACTGGCCACCACTGTGGCAGTCAGTGCATGTTCGGCGATTTCGCGCGCCAGGTTCGGCCCCGACAAAACGCCGATGCGCGCCTCGGGGGCGATTTCCTCGAGGATCTGGCTCATCAGCTTGAAGCTTTGCGCTTCGATGCCCTTGGTCAGGCTGACCAGGCCTTTGCCGCGCAGCAGCTCGGCATGGGGTGCCAGCACACTGCGCAAGGCACTCGATGGCAAGGCAACGAAGATCAGCTCGCTGGCCTGCAGGGTGGCCAGCAGGTCGTTGACCGGCTCAACCCCATCGTGCAAGCGGATACCCTTGAGGTAGCGCGGATTCTCGCGATTCACGCGCATGGCCTCGGCCTGCGCCGGGTCGCGCATCCATTGGCGCACCGGCACACCGTTTTCCGCCAGCAGGTTCGCCACGGCGGTGCCGAAGCTGCCGCCGCCCAGCACCGCAACAGGTTGCTGTTCAGTCATATCCAATCCATTAAAGCCAAAAGTTAAGTGGCGACCCCGCTATTATACGGCTCGCCTGCCATGCGCCAAGGCTAGCAACGCAGATGACACGGTCATGGCCACACGTTGCAACAAATGAAGAAGCAAGCTTGCTCGCGATGCACCGCCCGCGCGGCGCTCGATGTCCGCCCCATGAAAGCGTCAAGACAGACACGCTGCAAAACCGCTGCAGATCACTGGAAAATACGCCAAGGTCAGTTACCATGCCTGTTTCAATCCTGAAACAAAGGCCGCCCCGTGTTTCCTGGCACGCCCCCGTACCCGCGCCTGCTGTTATTGACCGCCCTGCTCGGCGGTCAGGCCGTGGCCGACGACTTGTTCATCGACAACACCGATCTGCCGCAGATTCTGACCGCCACACGCCTGAAACAATCCCCCGCCGCTGTACCGGGCAGCATGACCGTACTCGACAGCGAACTGATTCGCGCCAGCGGTGCCCGTGATATCCCCGAACTGCTGCGCCTGGTACCCGGCATGATGATCGGCTACGGTGCCGGTAATCAACCCACGGTCAACTACCACGGCAGCAACGTCAACGACGCGCGGCGCATGCAGGTACTGATCGATGGCCGCTCGGTGTACCGCGCAGGCCTGGCCACGGTGGACTGGAGCGACATCCCCTTGGCCATGGAGGATATCGAGCGCATCGAGGTATTCCGCGGCCCGAACACCGTCAGCTATGGCGCCAACGCGCTGATGGCGGTGGTCAACATCCTCACCCGCCACCCCGCCGACAGCCATGGTACGCGGCTGAAAGTGACGCGCGGCCAGGACGGCATCAACGACTTTTATGCCAGCCACGGCTTCGGCTGGGACGGCGGCGACATGCGCCTGTCGCTGTCGGGCCAACAGGACGACGGCTTCGATGAGAACCAGTTCGGCCAGGACTACCGCGACAGCCGCCGCCTTACCCGCTTCAACCTCAGCGCCAACCACAACCTGGCGGTCGACCAGACCCTGGAGTGGCAACTGGCGGCCAAGGAAGGCAGCAATCAACGGCCCTACACCTACCAGCCGGTGTTCCAGAAGTACGAGTCCGGGAACAATGCCGACGTCAACGCCAAGGACTATGCGGGCTCGTTGCGCTGGACCAAAGACTTCAGCGCTGAGCACAGCCTTTATATCCAGGGCTCAGCCCAGCATTTTGATCGCCAGCAAGTGTGGCGTGCCTGTGATGCCTTGCAGTCGTTCAGCCCCGAACTGACCCAGCTCTGGCAGATGAACCCCGATTTCGCCGAAAGAGTGGCGCGAGGTATTGCGACTGGCGCCCCCCTTTCCACTGACGACCCGGCCCTGAAAGGGCTTCTGCAGAAAGTGCAGCAACAATGGGAGATGGGTGGAAGGGAGCAGGTCTGCGGCGATGTCGACCAGAGCACCCGTGAAACCCGCTATGACCTGGAAATCCAGGACACCCTGAGCCTGACCGACAGCCTGCGCCTGCTCAGTGGCATGAACTACCGCTATGACCTCGCCGACTCGCAGACCTACTTCAACGGCAGCCTCGACGACCAGACCTGGCGCCTGTTCGGCCAGCTGGAATGGCGGGCCGACGAGCACTGGATACTGCAAGGTGGGGCCATGTTCGAAGACTCACGCCTGTCTGGCAGTTCGCTGACCCCGCGCGTCGCGGTCAACTACCTGATCACCCCGCGCCACGGCCTGCGTGCGGTGTACTCCGAAGCGGTGCGCTCGCCCGACATGTTCGAGAACAACGTCAACTGGAGTTACACGGTCAAGAACCTGACCCCCAATGCATTCGGGCTGCAAAACGGTGAGTACTTCGTCAAGACCCGTGGCCCTGGTGACCTTGAACAGGAGCGCATGCGCTCGCGCGAGCTAGGCTACAACGGCTACTTCAGCGACATCGACCTGAGCCTGGATGTGAAGCTGTTCTACGACGAGATCACCGGCATGATCAGCGAGCCTCTGAGGAACAATCAGTACATCGCCAGCAACGCCAACAAGGCCCGTTTCAGCGGCAGCGAGGCGCAAATGGACTGGCGCCCTACCCTGCGCGACCGCCTGCGCCTGACCTATGCCTACGTCGATGCCTGGGCCAGCAACCCCGACGACCGCCGCCTCAGCGCCCGCAACAGCGGCTCGGCAGGGTGGATGCGCGAATGGGGGGCCGGCTGGTCGAGCGCACTGTTCTATTACGGCGACGATGCCCTCAACCAGTATCGCTACGAGCGTCTGGACCTGCGCCTGGCCAAGCGTTTTCGGGTGTATGGCAGCAACCTGGAGCTGGCAGCGCTGTGGCAGCAGCGCCTGGATGATGAACCCACCTCGGCCCTGCAGAACCGCTACGACAGCCGTCACCGCCTGAGCGTGAGCGCGGAGCTGGAGTTCTGATGGCCCTGCTGCTGCGCCTGTTGCTGCTGTGCCTGTGGCCGTTGGGGCCTTTGTCCGCCAGCGAAATCATGCTGGTGGGGGCCGAGGACCAGCCCGGTATACGCAACTTCATCGCCGCACTGGAAAGCCGCCGACCGCACGATCATGTGCAGTTTCGCACCACCGCCAACCTGCCACGCCCAGGCAAGCTCAAAGCCGACCAACGCCTGATCCTGCTCGACAGCGCAGCACTGGAATGGCGCCTGGGGGAAACCGCCGGCCCGCCGGCACTGGTCATGCGGGTCAGCCGGGTACAGGCTGAACAGCGCCTGGGAAAGTCGCGCCCCGCGTTCCTCACACTCTTGTGGAGCGACGCACCGTTGGGACGGCAACTGCGCCTGGCACGCTACTTGTTGCCGCAGGCCAGGCGCATTGGCGTGCTGTACGGCGAGCACAGTCGCTTCTTGCTGGACGAACTGCGCAATGCCGCACGGCCGCTAGGCCTGGAAATCGTTGCTCAGGACTGGTCCGACCCGCGTGACAACCGGCCCCTGCAGCACCTGCTGGGCAACAGCGATGTGCTACTGGGCCTGGACGACCCTGACTTGTACAACTCCAAGACTGCAAAGAACCTGCTGTTGAGCAGTTATGGCCGGCAGATGGCGCTGATCGGCCCGAACGCCGGCTTCGTTCGCGCTGGCGCCCTGGCCAGCACCTACAGCGACCAGGACGACTGGCTGTGGGTGCTCGACCAGTTGCTCGACCAGCCGCCGACGCGCTGGCCGCGCAGCCTGTACCCAGTGCGCTACGGGGTCAGTGGCAACCAGCAGGTGGCCCGTGCCCTGGGTCTTGAACCGATCGATCAGAACGCCGCCGTCAAGGCCCTGGCCGAGGGAGAACCCACCCCATGAGCAAACGCTTGAGCTGGGACATTCATACCCGCACGCAGATCATCAGCCTCGGCCCCGCCCTGCTACTGACCTTGATCTTGATCAGCTTCTTTACCTTCGTGCGCATCCAGGACCTGCGCCAGGAACTCAACCACACCGGGCAACTGATCGCCAACCAGTTGGCACCGGCGTCGGAGTACGGGGTGATTTCGGGCAACAACGAAGTGCTCGAAGGGCTGATGCGCGCCACCCTCAGCATCCCGCACGTGCGCTTTCTGGAAGTGCAGGACAGCCGCAACCACATCCTGGTGTACGTCGAGCAGTCCGACGAAAGCGCCAACCGCGCGCAACAGGTCGAAGTGTTCCAGGCGCCGATTCGCCTGCAACAAATCCGCCTGGACAACGACTTCCTGCAACAGGGCAAAACCACCACCCCGGCCATCGGTGACGACTACCTGGGCCGGGTGATCGTCGGCATGTCCGATGACGCCTTCAGCCAGCGCCAGCAGGAAATCGTGATCAAGGCCGGGATCCTGGCGCTGTTCGCCCTGCTGTTCACCTTTTTGCTGGCTCGCCGCCTGGCCCTGAGCCTGGCCAAGCCGATCAGTGACATGGGGCATGCGGTCAAGGCTATTCAGCAAGGCGAGTACAACACCCCCCTGCCGGTAGTCGACGACAGCGAGCTGGGCCACCTGGCCCGCCACATCAACAACCTGGCCAGCGCCCTGGAACAGGCCAGTGATGAACAGAAGCAGGCCATTGCCGAACTCATCCAGGCCCGCGAGGAGGCCGAACAGGCCAACCGCGCCAAATCGGATTTCCTGGCGATGATGAGCCATGAGTTGCGCACCCCGATGAATGGCGTGCTGGGCATGCTGCAACTGTTGGAAACTACACCGCTGAGCAGTGAACAGGCCGATTACACGGCAGTGGCCAGCGAGTCCACCGGGCATTTGCTTAAGGTCATCAACGACATCCTCGATTTTTCGCGCATCGAACGCGCCGCGTTGCAACTGGAGCACATCGACTTCAACCTCGGCGAGCTGATTACCAGCAGTGTCCAGTCGTTCCAGCACAGCGCCCAGCAACGCGGCCTGGGCCTGCACCTGCAACTGCCGGCCGGTATCGAGAAGTTGCAGGTGAACGGCGACCCCACACGCATCCGCCAGATCCTGCTGAACCTGGTGGGCAACGCCCTGAAGTTCACCGAACGTGGCCAAGTACAAGTCGACGCACGCTGGCAGGTGCTCGACCGACAGCTGATCTGGCTGACCTGCAGCGTGCGTGACACCGGCATCGGCATCGACAGCGACCGCCTGGAAATGATGTTCGTCGCCTTCCAGCAGGCCGACAGCTCGATTTCCCGTCGTTACGGCGGCACCGGGCTGGGGCTTTCGATCGCTCGTACCTTGGCCGAGCGCATGGGCGGCAAGCTACGCGGTGAAAGCCGTGAGGGCCAGGGTTCGACATTTACCCTGGAGATGCCGCTGGCCCTCGCCAACCCTGCCCCCATCCCGCTGACGCCGCCAACGACTGCACAAACGACGGTGCCGGACAATGATCAGGTACTGCTGGTGGAGGACAATCCGGTCAACCGAAGTGTCGTAGAAGCCATGCTGCGCAGCCTGGGGCTGGCAGTATGCACGGCAGAAGATGGCCTCGAAGCCGTCGAACTGGTCGGCCGCCAGCGCTTTGCTGCCGTGCTGATGGATTGCCGCCTGCCGCACCTGGACGGCTATGAAGCCACCCGACGCATCCGCCAGTTGCCCAACGGCGCTGGGCTACCGATCATCGCCCTGACTGCCAACGCCTTGCAGGGGGACCGTGAACGTTGCATGGCCGCCGGTATGGACGATTACCTCAGCAAACCCTTGCGCCGCACCGAGTTGCAGCAGGTGCTGCAGCGCTGGTTACCCGGTCAGACAACCGCGACTGGCGATAAATGCTAAAGTGCGGCAGTCTTAAACACTGGACAGGACCTTCATCGGACCTGAAAATAGACGTTTCAGTGCACACCTGTACTTCTTTCACCAGGTGCGCTGTGACTTTCACCACAACGCAATAGTCTACCTGTAGGCTGCCGCCTCGAAGCGCTTGGTTTTCGGGCCGGCCGGGAAGATTCATCCCCTGCCGCAGGGGGTTATTGAGGAGCTCGCATGACCAAACAACACGCCTTTACTCGGGAAGACCTGCTGCGCTGCAGTCGCGGTGAGCTGTTCGGCCCAGGTAATGCGCAACTGCCCGCGCCGAACATGCTGATGGTCGATCGCATCACCCATATCAGCGAAGAAGGCGGCAAGTACGGCAAAGGTGAGTTGGTCGCCGAGCTGGATATCAACCCGGACCTGTGGTTCTTCGCCTGCCATTTCGAAGGCGATCCGGTAATGCCGGGCTGCCTGGGCCTCGACGCCATGTGGCAGCTGGTTGGCTTCTTCCTCGGCTGGCAGGGCCTGCCGGGCCGTGGCCGCGCCCTGGGTTCGGGCGAGGTGAAATTCTTTGGCCAGGTACTGCCTGAAGCCAAGAAAGTCACGTACAACATTCACATCAAGCGCGTCCTGAAGGGCAAGCTGAACATGGCCATCGCCGATGGCTCGGTCAGCGTCGACGGCCGCGAGATCTACACTGCCGAAGGCCTGCGGGTCGGCGTGTTCACCTCCACTGACAATTTCTAAGGGTTATTCGCATGCGCCGCGTCGTTATCACTGGTCTGGGCATCGTATCGTGCCTGGGCAATGACAAAGCTACCGTCACCGAAAACCTGCGCAACAGCCGTCCGGGTATCCGTTTCAACCCGGAATACAAGGAAATGGGGCTGCGTAGCCAGGTTTCCGGGTCCATCGACCTCAACCTCGAAGAACTGATCGACCGCAAGGTTTACCGCTTCGTCGGCCACGCGGCTGCCTACGCCTACCTGGCCATGCAGGACGCGATCAAGGACTCCGGCCTGACCGAAGAGCAGGTTTCCAACCCGCGCACCGGCCTGGTGGCTGGCTCCGGCGGCGCCTCGACCCTGAACCAGATGGAAGCGCTGGACACCCTGCGTGAGAAGGGCGTCAAGCGCGTCGGCCCATACCGTGTAACCCGTACCATGGGCAGCACCGTGTCGGCATGCCTGGCCACCCCGTTCAAGATCAAGGGCATCAACTACTCGATCTCGTCGGCCTGCGCCACCTCGGCTCACTGCATCGGTACCGCACTGGAGCAGATCCAGTGGGGCAAGCAGGACATCGTCTTCGCCGGTGGTGGTGAAGAAGAGCACTGGAGCCAGTCGTTCCTGTTCGATGCCATGGGCGCCCTGTCGACCAAGCGCAACGAAACCCCGGAACTGGCCTCGCGCGCCTACGACGCTGACCGTGATGGCTTCGTCATCGCTGGCGGTGGCGGCATGGTCGTGGTCGAGGAACTGGAACACGCCCTGGCACGTGGCGCCAAGATCTACGCCGAAATCGTTGGCTACGGTGCTACTTCCGACGGCTACGACATGGTTGCTCCGAGCGGCGAAGGCGCCATCCGCTGCATGCAGCAGGCGCTGTCCACCGTCGACACCCCGATCGACTACCTGAACACCCACGGTACCTCGACCCCGGTCGGTGACGTGGCCGAGATCAAGGGCGTGCGTGCCGTGTTCGGCGACAAGGCACCGAAGATCAGCTCTACCAAGAGCCTGTCGGGTCACTCGCTGGGCGCCGCCGGCGTGCACGAGGCGATCTACTGCCTGCTGATGATGGAAAACAACTTCATCGCCGGCTCTGCCAACATCGACGAGCTGGACCCGGAGGTCGCCGACTTGCCAGTCCTGCGTAAAACCGAAGAAAACGCCAAGATCGATACGGTCATGAGCAACAGCTTCGGCTTCGGCGGCACCAACGCCACCCTGGTACTCAAGCGCTGGGAAGGCAAGTAAGACGCTGCTGCTGTAAATGAAAACGCCCCGACTGGTTCGGGGCGTTTTTGTTTGGGTTGCCTGTGCTGGCCTCTTCGCGGGTAAACCCGCTCCTACACAGGTCATTTACAGTGCTTATGGCCATTGCAGGCTAATGGCGCGCCTTGGGTAACACCGCCAGAAAGTTCTCCCGGGCCACCTTGTGCGCCACCGCCTCCGGCAAGGCATCCAGAAACGGCTTGAACCCGTGCATCTGTTCCCCCAGGCTGCCAAACCGCCCCACCACATCCGACCCCATCATGAAGCGCTCCGGGTACTTCTCGACCAGCGCCAGCCATTCCTTGCGCGGCACGCCGTGCTTATCCAGCAAATACGGCTGCAGCACACTCCACGACAGATCGACATACAGGTTCGGGTAGTCCTCCAGCAATCGCGTCAGTACCGGCAGTAGAAAGTCCATCTGCGTCTGGTGGCGGTGTATCTCCATGCTGCTGCCGGCATGCGCCCAGATGAATCGCGTATGCGGGTGATTGCGCAGCGGCTCTTCGATCTCCGCCAGGTACAGCGGGTTGCGCTCGCGCTTGGAGGTGATGTTGGAATGCAGGAGCACCGGTAGATCGCGCTCGGCCGCCAGATGATAGATGCGCGTCATGGCCTCGTTGTTGGCGCGCGGCGTGTCCCCACTGGTCAGCGCTGTCAGATCATCGTGACGAGTAAACACCTCGCCGATGCCCTGCCAAAGGCCCGGGTACAAATCGAGCATGCGCTCGATATGGCTGACCGCATTCTTGTCCACCGGGTTGAAACCGCTGAGGAATGGGTGGAAGCGCTTGCGCTGCTCACTCGGCAATTGCTGCAGCGCCGCCGCCACGTAAGTATCGGTGGCGCTGTACCAGTAGGCATCAGCGTCATCACCGGCGTAGTAGCGCGGGCGCTTGGGTTCGTCTTCGTGCCATTTCTTGGCCACCGGTATACCTGAAATCATCGACTGCTCAACCCCTGCGGCATCCATGGCCTTGATCAGCGCCGGCATGCCTTCACTTTCCTGGAAGAAGTCCACGTAGTGCAGGTGGGCATCACTGTAGCGGTAGTCGCGCGCCTGTGCCGCCTGGCTTAGACAGGCAGACAACATCACGCAGGCCAGCGCTCTGGCAATCATGGGCAGGTTCCTTATCCGAGTATGAAAACAGTAGACCGGCCGGCCAACGCGACGGTTCAGCCACAGCAGGCAAACCGTTATGCTTGAAGCACTGTCACCTCGCCTGGAGCCGTCCCATGAGCAGCCCCCTGGTCATTCACCCCCGTGCCGAATCGGTCGAGGGCCAGCCGATCCTGCGCCCGCTGCCGTCAGCCCAGTGCCGCAGCGTCGGCCCGTTCGTGTTTTTCGACCACATGCTCGAAACGGACTATGCCCCGGGGCATGGCATGGACATCCGCCAACATCCGCATATCGGCTTGTCGACCCTGACCTACCTGTTCGAAGGCGCAATCCTGCACAAGGACAGCCTTGGCTCGGCGCAGCGAGTGCTGCCAGGTGATGTCAGCTGGATGACTGCGGGCAGCGGCGTCGCGCATGTCGAGCGCACCCCCGAGGATGCCCTGGCCCATGGCTCGCGCCTGCATGGGCTGCAGGTATGGCTGGCATCGCCGCGCGAGTTTGAGCAAGGCCAGGCAAGCTACAGCCATCACCCCGCCGCGAGCTTGCCCGTCAGTGACAGCTTGGGTGTACGTATCTGCATGATTGCTGGCAGCGGGTTCTGCCTGGTGTCGCCGGTGCCGGTGCTGTCCCCTACCCTTTATGCGCATGTACGGATGCAACCGGCGACCACCTTGCTGGTACCGAATGAGCATGTGCAGCGGGCGCTGTACCTGCTCGATGGTGAGTTGACGATGAACGATGAAGACGTGGAACCGTGCAGCCTGGTAGTACTGCCGGAGGGGGAAGAGGTGACGTTGTATGCGGAGGGTGAATGCCAATTGGTACTGATTGGCGGTGCACCGCTGGATGGGCCGCGTCGGATGAACTGGAATTTCGTGGCCAGCGACCCGGAGCTGATCGAGCGGGCCCGGGCCAGGTGGGCCGCGGGGGATTGGCCGGTGGTGCCGGGGGAACATTCCAGGATCGAGTTACCTCGGTGATCGGGGGTGGACACAGGTCGACGGCTGGGCGCAGCCCGTCGTGTAGGAGCGGGTTTACCCGCGAAGAGGCCGGACCTGCCGGCCAATTTCCACCCGCCGTTCACCGTTGATGCCGCTACCGTATTCGCGGGTAAACCCGCTCCTACACCTGATCAGGGGTGAACGCACATTGGTGATTGGGCGCAGGCCGTCCTGTAGGAGCGGGTTCACCCGCGAAAGGGCCGGCCCTGCTGGCCAATCTCCACCCGCTGTTCACCGTTGCCGCCGCCACCGTATTCGCGGGTAAACCCGCTCCTACACCTGATCGGGGGTGAACGCACATTGGTAATTGGGCGCAGGCCGTCGCGTAGGAGCGGGTTTACCCGCGAAGGGCTGCAAAGCAGCCCCCTGCAATCTCAGCGCTGGAACACTTCACTCAGCAGATTATGCATCGAACGGAACGCTCGCTCGGAAGTGCGCCGGTCGTACTGCATCTTGCCCGGCACGTTGGCATTCGGGTCGGTAAACGAGTGCACCGCACCGCCATAACTGAGCAACTGCCAGTCCACCTTGGCCGCGTTCATCTCGTCCTCGAATGCCGGCAGTTGTTCTCTAGGCACCAATGGGTCGGAGGCACCATGCAACACCAGCACCGAACCCTTGATGCGCTTGGCATCTTCAGGGTTCGGCGTGTCCAGAGTACCGTGGAACGACACTGCCGCGCGCAGGTCGGCGCCGCTACGGGCCAGCTCCAGGGCGCAGCAGCCACCGAAGCAGAAGCCGAAGGCAGCCACCTTGCCAGGCTCCAGCAGCGCCTTCGACTGGCCCAACAATTGCGCCAAGGCTTCCTGCATGCGTTTGCGCAGTTCGTCACGGTCATTCTTCAGCGGCATCATCGCCACGCCTGCCTCATCGGCATTGGACGGGCGCACCGATTGCCCGTAGAGGTCGGCAATCAACACCACATAGCCCTTCTCGGCGACTTCCTTGGCGATACGCTCGGCACCTTCGCCAATGCCCATCCAGTTCGGCGCCATCACCAGGCCCGGACGGCCCAGCGCCCCCGGCTCATAGACCAAACGGCTTTCATAGGCCTTGCCGGACAGGTGATAAACCAGCGACTCGACGATAACTTTGCTCATCTAGCACTCCTTTGGCACTTTTCACAAAAAGGCAGCCATGAAAAAAGCCCGCCGAAGCGGGCTTTCCTATGATCAACTCAAGCAGACAGCTCGACCAGTAGCTTGTTCAGGCGACGAACGTACGCCGCCGGGTCCTTCAAGCTGTCACCGGCCGCCAGGGCCGCCTGATCGAACAGGATGTGCGACAGCTCGGCGAAACGGTCTTCGCTCTGCTCGTGGTCCAACTTCTCGATCAGCGGGTGGCTCGGGTTGAACTCGAAGATCGGCTTGGACTCCGGCACTTTCTGCCCGCTGGCTTCCAGAATCTGGCGCATCTGCAGGCCCAGGTCCTGCTCGCCGATGGCCAGGATCGCCGGCGAGTCGGTCAGGCGGTGCGATACGCGCACTTCGGCCACGGTGTCACCCAGCGCACCTTTCAGTCGCTCGACCAAACCTTCCTTGTCCTTGGCGACTTCTTCCTGGGCTTTCTTGTCTTCTTCCGAATCCAGCTTGCCCAGGTCCAGGTCGCCACGGGCGATATCGACAAAGGCCTTGCCGTCGAATTCGTTGAGGTAGCTCATCAGCCACTCGTCGATGCGGTCAGTCAGCAGCAGCACTTCGATGCCTTTCTTGCGGAAGACTTCCAGGTGCGGGCTGTTCTTGACCTGCGCGTACGACTCGCCGGTGAGGTAATAGATCTTGTCCTGACCTTCCTTGGCACGGGCCAGGTAGTCGGCCAGGGCGACGCTCTGCTCGCCGCTGTCGTCCTGGGTGGACGCAAAGCGCAGCAGGCCGGCGATTTTCTCCTTGTTGGCGAAGTCTTCGGCCGGGCCCTCTTTCAGCACCTGACCGAAGTTTTTCCAGAAGCCCTTGTACTGCTCGGGTTCGTTCTTCGCCAGCTTCTCCAGCATGTCCAGCACGCGCTTGGTCAGCGCGGTTTTCATCGAATCGATGATCGGGTCTTTCTGCAGGATTTCACGCGACACGTTCAGCGACAGGTCGTTGGAATCGACCACACCCTTGATGAAGCGCAGGTACAGCGGCAGGAACGACTCGGCCTGGTCCATGATGAACACACGCTGCACGTACAGCTTCAGGCCGCGCGGCGCTTCGCGCTGGTACAGGTCGAACGGCGCACGGGCCGGCACGTACAGCAGCGAGTTGTATTCGAGCTTGCCTTCGACCTTGTTGTGGCTCCAGGCCAGCGGGTTTTCGAAGTCATGGCCAATGTGCTTGTAGAACTCCTGGTATTCCTCGTCCTTCACCTCGGTGCGCGAACGGGTCCACAGGGCGCTGGCGCGGTTGACGGTTTCCCACTCTTCGGCCGGCTGTTCTTCACCTTCGGCGGCGGCCTGCTCTTTTGGCAGTTGAATCGGCAGGGCAATGTGATCGGAGTACTTCTTGACCACGTTGCGCAGGCGCCAGCCATCGGCGAACTCCTGTTCGTCCTTCTTCAGGTGCAGGACGATACGGGTACCACGCTGTGGTTTGTCGATGGTGGCGACTTCGAATTCGCCCTCGCCTTTCGACGACCAGTGCACACCTTCCGCCGCTGGCTGACCAGCACGGCGGCTGTACACATCGACCTTGTCGGCAACGATGAACGCGGAGTAGAAGCCCACGCCGAACTGACCGATCAGGTGCGAGTCCTTCTTCTGGTCACCGGTGAGGTTCTTCATGAAGTCGGCAGTGCCGGACTTGGCGATGGTGCCCAGGTGGGTAATGACGTCTTCGCGGCTCATGCCGATGCCGTTGTCCTCGAGGGTCACGGTACCAGCGTCCTTGTCGAAGCTCAGGCGAATCTTCAGGTCAGTATCGCCCTCGAACAGCTCTGGCTTGGCCAACGCTTCGAAACGCAGCTTGTCGGCGGCGTCGGAAGCATTGGAAATCAGCTCCCGCAGGAAGATTTCCTTGTTCGAGTACAGCGAGTGAATCATGAGGTGCAGCAGTTGCTTCACCTCGGTCTGGAAGCCCAGCGTTTCCTTTTGTGTTTCCACAGTCATGGTCTTCGAAACTCCGATCTGATGGCGATGGCGCCTGGCGGCCGATTCGGCCAGCGTTAACGGCGGATGTCATGCAGATGGGGGCTGCCCGGATGATTTCAAGGGCTTTTCCGGTTCGATCTTGAAATGCGCACGGGCCGTGGCAATCGGCGACTGCCTGTCGCCCTGCCACGCGGTGATGGCCACGTTGGTCACCCGCCGGCCCTGGCGCCACAGCTGGCACTGGGCGTAGGTATCGCGAAAATGCCCGGCGCGCAGGTAGTCGACAGAAAAGTCGATGATTTTCGGAATGCTTGCGCTCTCGCTGTAGATCAGCAGGTACAGCGCTGCCGACAGCTCCATGAAGCCGGCGATCACGCCGCCATGAATGGCCGGTAACAGCGGGTTGCCGATATTGTCAGGGCTGGCCGGCAGGCGGAACAACAAGTCATCGCCCTGACGCTCGCATTCGATGCCGATCAGCCCGGCATAGGGAATCAGCGCCAGCAATGGTCGATAGTCGCCCACCGCATGGGCGGCGTTGAGCTGCTGGCGCACCGCGCGCGGAATCATGCCTTGCCCTCCTTCAGACTGTCGCCGAAACGGATGCCGCCCTTGATGTCCTGGCCCAGGCGCATGAACGTGCCCACCACCTGGCAGATGGGCTGGTCGGGGTCGTCCTGGTAGGCGGTGCCACGGGTGAAGATCACGTCGCGGGTAACACGGTAGCACTGGGCGTGACCGTAGATGTCCTTGCCGGCCTCAGCAGGGTGCATGTAGTCGATGCGCAGGTCCAACGTCGGGCACACTTCGAAGCGCGGCAACACACACAACGTGGCCATGCCACAGGTGGTGTCCATCAGCGTGGTCAGCGCCCCGCCGTGCACAGCACCAGTTTGCGGGTTGCCGACAATGGCCGGCGACCACGGCAGGACCAGGGTCATGCCATCGCCATCAGCCTGCGCCACCCGCATCTGCAACAACTGACAATGTTTTAAAGCCGAGAGAAAGCGCTCGGCCATTGCCATCAAGGTTGAATCGCTCATTGGCTGTTCCCATTGGCCGCAGGGCGGCTTCATGAATTCGTTGAAAAGTCTATATAGAATGAGGCGTTATATATCTGTAATCTTCGTTGAACTTATTCCGCGTAGTGGCACTCGAAGGAACAAGTCACTTATTCCACCAAGGAGATACACCCCCATGCGTAAACCTTTTGCTTTTGCTCTGATGCTGGCCGCTGCCATGGGCCTGGCTGCTTGCGATAAAGCGAGCGAAGACAAAGCCCAGGACGCACAGCAACACGCCGAGCAAGCCCAGGAAAAAATGGGTGAAGCTCAGGATAAGATGAACGAAGCAGCCGAGGAAAACGCTGAAGCTGCCAAAGATCAGGCCGAAGCCGAGCAGAAGGCTGCCGAAGAAGCCGCTCCGGCTACTCCGGCGCCAGAAGCGGCTCCAGCTACTCCGGCAGAACCCGCCAAGCAATAATTGGCTGAAACAAAAAAACCCGACGACGTCGGGTTTTTTTGTGCCTGCAAAGTTTCGATTAATCGTTTCAGTTAGAGGCTGCGGAGCTTTCCTTGGCAGGCTCCGACAATACACTTTCGGTCGGTGTGAACACCATCACATCGAGTACATCCGAATGGAACTCTCGACGGTACAGAATCAGCACTACTCCCACACTCATCGCCATGAACAACCATGGGCTGATGAACCAGCTCAACATGGCCATTCCGAAGTAATAAGAACGCAGCCCAAGGTTGAACTGGTTAGCCGCCAACGACAATACCCGCGCCGCCCGTGAAGCGAACGCCTTGCGCTCCAGCTCGTTGACCAGCCGTTCGCCGATCATCGGCGCCGAGCCCACCAGCACGGCGGCAAAGTTGTATTGGCGCATGCACCAGCTGAACGTGAAGAAGGCATAGACAAATACCATGGCCAGGCACAGCAGCTTGATCTCCGACATGCCCTGGGATGTCTGCTGAACCAGCGGCAGGTCGGCCAGCAACGACAGTGCCCGGTCGGAGGCACCGAGCACGGTGAGGATGCCAGCCAGAATGATCAGGGTGCTGGAGGCAAAGAACGAGGCGTTGCGCTCCAGGTTACCGATCACGCTGGCATCGGCGATGCGGTTGTCGCGCAGCAACATACGGCGCATCCAGTCTTCACGGTACAGGTGCAGCACACTGGCCAGGCACGCGGTGTCGCGCCCCTTCCAGATCGCATAGCGGGTATAGCCACCCCAGCAAAGGGCGAACCAGGCGATGGCCAGCAGGTTGTTGAGGTTGCTTTGGATGAAGTTCATGCAGGGTTCCCGAAAGGGCCATGTGCCTAAAGGATAGGGACCGGATTTCGACGCTGGCAAGCGGCAAAAGGCACACCTGCACAGTGAAAAATGCCTGACCTGCTGCGAAGAGACCGCAACAGGCAACCAACGAAAAGCCCCGCATCCTTTCGGATACGGGGCTCTCTTGTTTTCACCCTTGGCGCGCACCCTACGGCTTGTGGCCGGTGCCGCCCTCAGGCTTCGACTTGTACGGTCAGGCCAACGCCTCGCGCGGCTTGCCGAGCATGCGGTCGCAGGCCACGGCACCCACCAGGGTCACCACCGACGGTACCAGCCAAGCCATACCGGCATCACTCAATGGCAGGTGCGCCATGAAGTCTGGCAACATGTGGGCAAGGCTGCTGCCCTTGATCGCATCGACCATGCCGAACAGCAGCGAGACCAGCATCACGGGTGCCAGGATGCGCGTTGGCGAGTTCCACAGGTCTTTGACGAAGCTCAGACCGACCACCACGATGCACGGCGGATAGATGGCGGTGAGCACCGGGATCGAGAACATGATCAACTTGGTCAGGCCAAGGTTGGAGATCAGCAGCGAGAAGCCGGCGAGGATCACCACCAGCGCGCGGTACGACAGCGGCAGGATCTGGCTGAAGTACTCGGCACAGGCACAGGTCAGACCAACCGCAGTCACCAGGCAGGCCAGCGCGATCAGCACGGCCAGGAAGCCGCTGCCCAGCGAACCGAAGGTGTGCTGTACGTAGGCATGCAGCACCGCCGCACCGTTGGTGGCGTCAGCGGCAATGTCGTGGCTGGTGGCACCCAGGCGGAACAGGCTGATGTAGACCAGGGCCAGCCCGACACCGGCGATCAGGCCGGCGATGATGGCGTAGCGGGTGATCAGCCTCGGCGACTCGACACCGCGCGAACGAATGGCATTGACAATGACGATACCGAACACCAGGGCACCCAGGGTATCCATGGTCAGGTAGCCATCGGAGAAGCCTTTGGAGAACGCAGCGGCGGCATAGGCAGGCTGTGCTTCACCAATGGTACCGGCGGGCAACGCGAAGGCAGCGATACCCAGCACCGCCAGGGCAATGATCTTCAACGGCGCCAGGAAGCGGCCCACGGTGTCGAGCAACTTGCCAGGGTACATGGACACGGCCAGCACGACGATGAAGTACACCAGGCTGTAGATGAACAGCGCCAGCGGGCTTTCACCGGTCAGCGGTGCAACGCCTACTTCGAACGACACGGTCGCCGTACGCGGGGTGGCGAACAGCGGGCCGACCGACAGGTAGCACACAGCCGCCAGCAGGCCGCCGAAGAACTTGCCGATCGGGCTGCTCAGTGCATCCATGCCACCACCGACCTTGGCCAAGGCGACAACGGTGATGACCGGCAGGCCCACGGCGGTGACCAGGAAGCCCAAGGCCGCCATCCAGACGTGCGGGCCAGACTGCAGACCGACGATAGGCGGGAAGATGATATTGCCTGCACCCACGAAAAGCGCAAACGTCATAAAGCCAAGCGCCAGGATATCCTGGCCTTTGAGAACTTTCATTTAAGGTAGTACCACACTGCTGAAATCGGGATTCGAGAGGGGATTTCCCTTTGGGTAAGGGGAAATGCTGCCCGGCTTGATAGGCCAGACCCGTTTAGCGTGTCGTTCCCTTTTGGGGTACGGGCACAGAGTGAACGCGTAATGTAACTGGTTTGTCAGTCAAACGCACTGGCACAGTGCTGCTTGTCCGATGTGCGTACATGTTTGTCGTCTGTGTGACCGAGGACGGCTGGAATTATCCTCGGATTGAAACATTCGTCTGCGTGAAAATTCCTATTAAACCTATCGAAGAATCTCTATTGCCAGAACCGGCCTCTTCGCGGGTAAACCCGCTCCTACGAACCCCACATACGACAAAGGCCACCCGAAGGTGGCCTCTGTGCGCGTGGGGGGTGTAGCAGTATTACTTCTTGGCTTCCCAGCCAGTCAGCTCGGCCAGGGCCTTGCCAATGTCAGCCAGGGAACGCACGGTCTTCACACCCGCGTCCTGCAGGGCGGCGAATTTCTCGTCCGCAGTGCCCTTGCCGCCGGAGATGATGGCGCCAGCGTGGCCCATGCGTTTGCCCGCAGGTGCAGTAACACCGGCGATGTAGGATACGACAGGCTTGGTGACGTGGGCCTTGATGTAGGCCGCAGCTTCTTCTTCAGCCGAACCGCCGATCTCACCGATCATGACAATCGCTTCGGTCTTCGGGTCTTCCTGGAACAGCTTCAGGATATCGATGAAGTTGGAGCCCGGGATCGGGTCACCGCCGATGCCGACACAGGTCGACTGGCCGAAGCCGGCGTCGGTGGTCTGCTTCACAGCTTCATAGGTCAGGGTGCCGGAACGCGAAACGATACCGACCTTGCCTGGCAGGTGGATGTGGCCTGGCATGATGCCGATCTTGCACTCGCCCGGGGTGATGACACCTGGGCAGTTAGGGCCGATCAGGGTAACGCCCAGCTCGTCGCACTTGACCTTGGCATCCAGCATGTCCAGGGTAGGAATGCCTTCGGTGATGCAGACGATCAGCTTGATGCCGCCGAAGGCCGCTTCCAGGATCGAGTCTTTGCAGAACGGAGCCGGTACATAGATGACCGAAGCGTCAGCGCCGGTCGCTTCCACGGCTTCCTTGACGGTGTTGAACACCGGCAGGCCCAGGTGGGTGGTGCCACCCTTGCCTGGGGTTACGCCGCCGACCATCTTGGTGCCGTAGGCAATGGCCTGTTCGGAGTGGAAAGTACCCTGCGAGCCGGTGAAGCCCTGGCAGATGACTTTGGTGTCTTTATTGATCAGGACGCTCATTACTTGCCCTCCGCAGCTTTGACAACTTGTTGAGCAGCGTCGGTCAGGCTGGTTGCCGCAATGATGTTCAAACCGCTTTCTGCCAGTACTTTAGCGCCCAGTTCGGCGTTGTTGCCTTCGAGGCGAACGACGACCGGAACTTTGACGCCGACTTCTTTCACTGCACCAATGATGCCTTCGGCAATCATGTCGCAGCGAACGATGCCGCCGAAGATGTTGACCAGAACGGCCGCGACATTGCTGTCGGACAGAATGATCTTGAACGCTTCGGTTACGCGCTCTTTGGTAGCACCACCGCCAACGTCAAGGAAGTTGGCCGGCTTGCCGCCGTGCAGGTTGACGATGTCCATGGTACCCATGGCCAGGCCGGCACCGTTGACCATGCAGCCGATGTTGCCTTCAAGGGCAACGTAGTTCAGTTCGAACTTGGCAGCGTGGGCTTCACGGGCATCGTCCTGCGACGGGTCGTGGAAGGTTTTCAGCTTCGGCTGACGGTACATGGCGTTGGCGTCGATGTTGATCTTGGCATCGAGGCAGTGCAGGTCGCCATCGGCCTTGATCACCAGCGGGTTCACTTCCAGCAGCGCCAGGTCGTGATCCTTGAACAGCTTGGCCAAGCCAACGAAGATCTTGGCGAACTGTTGAACTTGCTTGCCTTCCAGGCCCAGCTGGAATGCCAGCTCGCGACCCTGGAACGGCTGAGCGCCGACCAGTGGGTCGATGGTGGCCTTGAGGATTTTCTCAGGCGTTTCGTGAGCGACTTTCTCGATGTCCACGCCACCTTCGGTGGAAGCCATGAACACGATACGGCGGCTCGAACGATCGACTACAGCGCCCAGGTACAGCTCTTTGGCGATGTCAGTGCAGGATTCGACCAGAATCTTGGAGACGGGTTGACCGTTGGCATCGGTCTGGTAGGTAACCAGATTCTTGCCCAACCACTGTGCAGCAAACGCCTTGGCGTCTTCCTTGCTGCGAACCAGCTTTACGCCGCCCGCTTTACCGCGACCACCCGCGTGAACCTGGGCTTTTACAACCCACTCGTTCCCGCCGATCTTGTCGCAGGCTTCTGCAGCTTGCTCAGGGGTGTCGACTGCGAAACCCTTGGAAACTGGCAGGCCGTATTCAGCGAACAGCTGCTTACCCTGATACTCGTGAAGATTCATGCTTTTTACCGTCTTCGTTAGGTACTGCGCTTCGGCGCTGCGCCATCAGTGGCGCCGCACCACCTGTGACCGTTGACCCCGGGTTATCCCATGTGATCCGGTCCGGCGGACTTTCCGCGGTGAGTCATGCACGCAAGACTCACGACGGGCAGCCCGCCGTGGTTTCTTATAATTAACGCTTCTTACGGTTGGCCACGTGAATGGCGCCGCCATTCACCGCCAGCGCTGCTTCATGCAACGCTTCGGACAGGGTTGGATGGCTAAAGACCATCATGCCCAGATCCTCGGCACTGGTGCCGAATTCCATTGCGATTGCGCCCTGCTGCACCAGTTCGGCAGCCGATGGGCCAATCACGTGAACACCCAGAACGCGGTCGGTCTTGGCATCGGCGATGACCTTGACGAAACCGCCGGTGTCGTTGGCTGCCATCGCACGGCCGCTGGCCGCGAACGGGAAGGTGCCCACGTTAACCTCAACGCCCTCGGCCTTCAAGGCCTGTTCGGTCTTGCCGACCCACGCGATTTCCGGGTGGGTGTAGATGACCGAGGGGATCAGGTCGTAGTTCATCTGGGCCTTGTGGCCCTTGATGCGCTCGACGACCATGATGCCCTCTTCCGAAGCCTTGTGGGCCAGCATCATGCCGCGTACCACGTCACCGATGGCGTACACGCCCGGAACGCTGGTGGCGCAGTAATCGTCGACGAAGATGTAACCACGCTCGTCGATGGTCACGCCGCTGTCGGAAGCCAGCAGATCGGTGGTCACCGGGCGACGGCCGACTGCGACAATCAGCTTGTCGAAGGTGATCTTCTGCTCGCCTTCGGCGTTGGTGTAGGTCACTTCGACTTCATTGCCGTTGACTTTCGAGCCGGTGACACGAGCGCCCAGCTTGATGTCCAGGCCTTGCTTGGTCAGGGTCTTCTGGGCTTCTTTCGACACGGCGGTGTCGGCAGCCATCAGGAAGGTGTCCAGGGCTTCCAGCACGGTGACTTCAGCACCCAGGCGAGCCCATACCGAGCCCAGTTCCAGGCCGATCACGCCTGCACCGATAACGCCCAGGCGCTTCGGTACGGCCTGGAATTCCAGGGCGCCGGTGGAGTCGACGATGACGTTCTGGTCGACCGGAGCCGGCGGAATGTCGATCGGGCGCGAGCCGGAAGCCAGGATCACGTTCTCGGCTTCGATGATTTCGGTGGTGCCGTCAGCCTTGGTGACTTCGACCTTCTTGCCAGCCAGCAGCTTGCCGTGGCCCTGGATCGAAGTAACGCCGTTGGCCTTGAACAGGGTGGCAACGCCACCGGTCAGGTTCTTGACGATGCCAGCCTTGCGGCCAACCATCGCGGCGACGTCCATCTTCACTTCGCCAGTGGAGATACCGTGGACGTTGAAGCTCTCTTTGGCTTCCTTGTACTTCCAGGAGCTGTCCAGCAGCGCCTTGGAAGGAATGCAACCTACGTTCAGGCAGGTGCCGCCCAGGGCCAGCTTGCCCTCGGCGTCGGTGTACTTCTCGATACAGGCAGTCTTCAGACCAAGTTGGGCAGCCTTGATGGCAGCTACATAGCCGCCAGGACCTGCACCAATCACCACTACGTCGAATTTCTGGGTCATAAAAGATTCCTTTTTAGCTTCAAGCGGCAAGCTGCAAGCCGCAAGACCAGCAGGCTTCAGCTTGAAGCTTGCGGCTTGCAGCTTACAGCTGCGCGATTAGATGTCCAGCAGCAGGCGGGACGGATCTTCCAGCAGGTTCTTGATAGTGACCAGGAAGGTTACCGCTTCCTTGCCGTCGATCAGGCGGTGATCGTACGACAGCGCCAGGTACATCATCGGGCGAATCACGACCTGGCCGTTGATGGCCATCGGGCGCTGGATGATGTTGTGCATGCCGAGAATGGCGGCCTGCGGCGGGTTGACGATCGGGGTCGACATCATCGAACCGAAGGTACCACCGTTGGTGATGGTGAAGGTGCCACCGGTCATTTCTTCGATGGCCAGTTTGCCGTCACGGGCCTTCTTGCCGAAGGTAGCGATGCCGTTCTCGATTTCAGCCAGGCTCATCGACTCGGCGTTACGCAGCACCGGCACCACCAGGCCACGGTCGCTGGACACGGCAACACCGACGTCGGCGAAACCGTGGTAGACGATGTCGTTGCCGTCGATCGAGGCGTTCACGGCCGGGAAGCGCTTCAGCGCTTCGGTAGCAGCCTTGACGAAGAACGACATGAAGCCCAGGCGCACGCCATTGTGGGTCTTCTCGAACAGGTCCTTGTACTTCGAGCGCAGGGCCATGACTTCGGTCATGTCCACTTCGTTGAAGGTGGTCAGCATCGCCATGTTCGACTGGGCTTCGACCAGACGCTCGGCGATCTTGGCACGCAGGCGGGTCATCGGCACGCGCTTCTCGGTGCGGTCGCCAGCGGCGACGACAACCGGGGCAGCGGCGGCGGCAGCAGGCTTGGCAGCCGGGGCAGCGGCAGGTGCCGACTTCTTGTTGGCAACAGCAGCAACCACGTCTTCCTTGGTGACGCGACCGCCTTTACCGGTACCTGCCACGGTAGCCAGGTCGATGCCGTTTTCTTCAGCCAGCTTGCGCGCGGCCGGGGCAGCGATCGGGTCATCTTCGCCGGCGTCAGCGGCAGCAGCGGCCGGAGCAGCAGCAGGAGCGGCTGCCGCGGCTGGTGCTGCGGCAGCACCGCCTTCAACGATCGAACCCAGCAGTTCGTCGGACAGGACGGTGTCGCCCTCGCCCTTGACGATATCGCCCAGCACGCCATCGGCAGTAGCCAGTACTTCCAGGACAACCTTGTCAGTCTCGATGTCGACGATCAGCTCGTCACGCTTGACGGCTTCGCCCGGCTTCTTGTGCCAGGTGGCAACGGTGCCGTCGGCAACCGATTCCGGGAAGGTTGGGGCTTTGATCTCGATAGCCATTATCTGTGTTTCCTTAAATTCGGTTTCAGGTGCGCGAAGGCGTTAGACAGTGAAGGCGTCTTGCAGCAGTTTTTCCTGCTGTTCGACGTGCTTCGAAGCGTAACCACAGGCTGGCGCGGCAGAAGCGTCGCGACCGGCGTATTCCAGGGTCAGTGCCTTGTTGTGGCGGCCCAGGATACGGCGCATGTGGTGCTGGCTGCTGTACCAGGCGCCCTGGTTCATCGGCTCTTCCTGACACCAGACCGCATGCTTGAGGTTGGTGTAAGGCGCGAGGATTTCGACCAGATCGTCCTCAGGGAACGGATACAGCTGCTCGATACGCAGGATGGCAATGTCTTCGCGGCCTTCGGCACGGCGCTTTTCCAGCAGGTCGTAGTAGACCTTGCCGCTGCACAGCACCAGACGCTCGACCTTGGCCGGATCGATTGCGTCGATTTCCGGGATCACAGTCTGGAACGAGCCTTCTGCCAGGTCTTCCAGAGTCGAGATGGCCAGTTTGTGGCGCAGCAGCGACTTCGGCGTCAGGACTACCAGCGGCTTGCGCAGCGGGCGGATCACCTGGCGACGCAGCAGGTGGTAAATCTGTGCTGGCGTAGTCGGTACGCAGACCTGGATGTTGTGCTCGGCGCACAGCTGAAGGTAACGCTCCAGACGCGCGGAGGAGTGCTCCGGCCCCTGCCCTTCATAGCCGTGTGGCAGCAGCATGGTCAGACCGCACAGGCGACCCCACTTGTGCTCACCGCTGGTGATGAACTGGTCGATCACCACTTGCGCACCGTTGGCGAAGTCGCCGAACTGGGCTTCCCAGATCACCAGCGCGTTCGGCATGGTGGTGGAGTAGCCGTATTCGAAGGCCAGTACCGCCTCCTCGGACAGGAACGAATCGTACAGGTCGAAACGTGGCTGGCCCGGGAACAGGTTCTGCAACGGAATGTAGGTGCTGGCGTCCTTCTGGTTGTGCAGCACCGCGTGACGGTGCGAGAAGGTGCCACGGCCGATGTCCTGGCCGGTCATGCGGATCGGGTGACCTTCGAACTGCAGGGTGGCGTAAGCCATGGTCTCTGCATAACCCCAGTTGATCGGCAAGCCACCGGCCTGCATCTTCTGACGGTCTTCGTAGATCTTCGACACCTGACGCTGGACCACGAAACCTTCCGGCAGCTCGAGCAGCTTGGCCGACAGATCCTGCAGGGTCTTGAGGTCGAAACGGGTGTCGTGACGCGCGGTCCAGGCATGGCCCAGGTACGGACGCCAGTCGACGAACAGCTCGCGATTCGGCTCCTTGACCAGGCTCTTCACCACGTGCAGGCCATTGTCCAGCGCGTTGCGGTACTCGTCGATTTTGGCCTGAGCGCGCTCGGCGTCGATGCGACCGGCCTGGATCAGTTGCTCGGCATACAGCTCACGGGTAGTGCGCTGCTTGCTGATTTGCTGGTACATCAGCGGCTGGGTGCCGTTAGGCTCGTCAGCCTCGTTGTGGCCACGGCGACGGTAGCAGACCAGGTCGATGACCACGTCACGCTTGAACTGCATGCGGTAGTCGATGGCCAACTGGGTGACGAACAGCACGGCTTCCGGGTCATCGCCGTTCACGTGCAGGATCGGTGCCTGGATCATCTTGGCAACGTCGGTCGCGTACTCGGTGGAGCGCGCATCCAGGGGGTTGCTGATGGTGAAACCAACCTGGTTGTTGATCACGATGTGCACGGTACCGCCGGTCTTGAAACCGCGGGTCTGCGACATCTGGAAGGTTTCCATGACCACACCCTGGCCAGCGAACGCAGCGTCGCCGTGGATCGAGATCGGCAGCACCTTGTCGCCAACGGTGTCGTTGCGGCGGTCCTGACGGGCGCGCACCGAACCCTCGACCACCGGCGAAACGATTTCCAGGTGGGACGGGTTGAACGCCATGGCCAGGTGCACTTCGCCACCCGGGGTCATCACGTTCGAGGAGAAGCCCTGGTGATACTTCACGTCACCGGAGCCCAGCTCGTTCATCTTCTTGCCTTCGAACTCGTCGAACAGCTCGCGCGGGTTCTTGCCGAAGGTGTTCACCAGCACGTTCAGGCGGCCACGGTGGGCCATGCCGATCACGACCTCCTTGGCGCCGTAAGAGCCGGAACGCTGGATCATTTCATCCAGCATCGGAATCAGGCTCTCGCCGCCTTCAAGGCCGAAACGCTTGGTGCCCGGGTACTTGGTGCCCAGGTACTTTTCCAGGCCCTCACCGGCGGTCACGCGCTCAAGCAGGTGGGCCTGCACGTCAGCGGAAAACTCCGGACGGCCGCGCACGCTTTCAAGACGCTGCTGGAACCAGCTGCGCTGCTCGGAATCGACGATGTGGGTGAATTCGGCGCCAATGGTGCGACAATATGTCTTCTGGAGTGCATCGAAGATGTCGCGTAGGCTCGCCTCCTCTTTGCCGATGAACAGGTCGCCGGCACGGAAGGTCGTATCAAGATCGGCATTGGTCAAGCCGTAGTGATTGATCGACAGGTCTACTGGCGCAGGGCGCTGCCACAACCCCAACGGGTCGAGCTTGGCAGCCTGATGGCCGCGCATACGATAGGCCTGGATCAGTCGCAGAACTTCAACCTGCTTCTTCTCGTGTTCACTGCTCACGCTCCCGGCGGAAACCGGTTGGGCGCGGCGCTGGTTCTTTGCCAGCAGTACGAAATGGTCGCGGATTGTCGAGTGCGATACATCAGTAGCGGTGCTGCCGTCGGCTGGCAACTTCTGGAAGTAAGTGCGCCACTCTTCTGGCACAGCGTTAGGGTCGTGCAGGTAGAGCTCGTAGAGCTCTTCCACATATGCAGCGTTACCACCTGAAAGGTGGGCGCTATCCCACATGCGCTGCATCACGCTTTCTTGCATGCTTGGTCACCCTCGATTAGGGGACTGATCGGCGAGAGCCACAGCAAACCTGGAAAAGTCCGAAAACAGCGACTGAACCACGCCACCTGGATCCTGCTGATTTTCCGGGTACCAGCCCGGAAAGCCCCTGCTGGTCTCATATCTTCATAGGTAATGAACGCGGGCTTTGTGGGCCCTTGTTCGGGTTTTACCTCAGTGCGGGCTCACCACCCGCACCTCGGCTTATTGCAGGTACAACACTTTGTATCAGGTGCCGCTTTGCAGCAGCATGTTACGTACGTGACCGATTGCCTTGGTCGGGTTGAGACCTTTCGGGCAAACGTTTACGCAGTTCATGATCCCGCGGCAGCGGAATACGCTGAACGGGTCATCCAGGGACGCCAGGCGCTCCTGAGTCTTGGTATCGCGGCTGTCGGCAAGGAAGCGGTAAGCTTGCAGCAGTGCTGCCGGGCCCAGGAACTTGTCCGGGTTCCACCAGAACGACGGGCAGGAAGTCGAGCAGCAAGCGCACAGGATGCACTCGTACAGGCCGTCCAGCTTGTCACGGTCTTCCGGCGACTGCAGGCGCTCGATGGCCGGTGCCGGAGTGTCGTTCTGCAGGAACGGCTTCACCTTCTCGTACTGCTTGTAGAAGATGCTCATATCGACCACCAGGTCACGAATGACTGGCAGGCCTGGCAGCGGACGCAGAACCAGCTTGCCGCCCTTCACCACCGCCGACAGCGGGGTGATGCAGGCCAGGCCGTTCTTGCCGTTCATGTTCATGCCATCGGAACCGCAGACGCCTTCACGGCAGGAGCGACGATACGAGAAACCCTCGTCCTTTTCCTTGATCAGTGCCAATACATCCAGCACCATCAGGTCCTTGCCGCCGGTATCGACGTCGAACGACTCCATTTTCGGCGCAGAGTCGGTGTCCGGGTTGTAACGATAAACTTCGACTTTCAACATAGCAGCCACCCTTAGTAAGTCCGGACTTTTGGTTCGAAGGCTGGAACAGTCTTCGGCGCAAAGTTGACGCCGCGCTTGGCAACGCGCTTCTCACCCGGGTAGTACAGGGTGTGGCACAGCCAGTTTTCGTCGTCACGGTCTTCGAAGTCTTCACGGGCGTGAGCACCGCGGGACTCTTTACGGGCTTCGGCCGCGATGGCGGTAGCTTCGGCGACTTCCAGCAGGTTCTGCAGCTCCAGCGCTTCGATACGCGCGGTGTTGAAGGCCTGGGACTTGTCGTTGATCTTGACGTTGGCGATACGGTCACGCAGACCGGCCAGCTGCTCGATACCCTTCTGCATGTATTCGCCAGTACGGAATACACCGAAGTAGTTCTGCATGCAGCTCTGCAGCTCGCGCTTCAGGCTGGCAACGTCTTCACCGCTGGTACGCTCGTTGAGCTTGTTCAGGCGGTTCAGGGCAACATCGACGTCGGTGTCGCTGGCGTCGCGGTATTCCACGCCTTCGCTCAATGCCTTCTCCAGGTGCAGGCCGGCAGCACGGCCGAACACCACCAGGTCGAGCAGCGAGTTGCCGCCCAGGCGGTTGGCACCGTGAACCGATACGCACGCCACTTCACCTACGGCGAACAGGCCCGGGATGATGTGATCCTGGCCGTCGGCGTCCATGGTAATGGCCTGGCCATGAATGTTGGTGGCAACGCCGCCCATCATGTAGTGGCAGGTCGGCACGACCGGCACCGGCGCGACCACAGGGTCGACGTGGGCGAAGGTCTTGGACAGCTCGCAGATACCTGGCAGGCGGCTGTGCAGCACTTCCTCGCCCAGGTGGTCCAGCTTCAGCAGTACGTGGTCCTTGTTCGGGCCCACGCCGTTGCCGGCGATGATTTCCTTGACCATGGAACGGGCAACCACGTCGCGGCCGGCCAGGTCTTTGGCGTTCGGCGCGTAACGCTCCATGAAGCGCTCGCCGTGGGCGTTGATCAGGTAGCCACCTTCACCGCGGCAACCCTCGGTGACCAGTACACCAGCGCCGGCGATACCGGTCGGGTGGAACTGCCACATTTCGATGTCCTGCACCGGCACGCCTGCACGCAGGGCCATGCCGATACCGTCACCGGTGTTGATCAGGGCGTTGGTGGTGGAAGCGTAGATACGGCCCGCACCGCCAGTGGCCAGCACGGTGGCCTTGGACTTGATGTACAGGGTTTCGCCGGTTTCGATGCAGATGGCGATCACACCAACGAATGCGCCGTCCTGGTTTTTCACCAGGTCAACTGCGTAGTACTCGTTGAGGAACGTGGTGCCAGCTTTCAGGTTGCCCTGGTACAGGGTGTGCAGCAGCGCGTGACCGGTACGGTCCGAAGCGGCACAGGTACGGGCGGCCTGACCACCTTTACCGAAGTCCTTGGACTGACCGCCGAACGGGCGCTGGTAGATGCGGCCGGTTTCGGTGCGCGAGAACGGCAGACCCATGTGATCCAGTTCGAAGACCGCAGCCGGGCCTTCCTGACACATGTATTCGATAGCGTCCTGGTCACCGATGTAGTCGGAACCCTTGACGGTATCGTACATGTGCCAGCGCCAGTCGTCGTTCGGGTCGGCCGAAGCGATGGCGCAGGTGATGCCGCCCTGGGCGGATACGGTGTGCGAACGGGTCGGGAAGACCTTGGTGACTACGGCCGTCTTGTGGCCGCCTTGAGCCAGTTGCAGCGCTGCGCGCATGCCGGCGCCGCCGCCACCGATGATGATGGCGTCGAAGGAAATGGTTGGAATGCTAGCCATGGATCAGATACCCCAGAGAATCTGCACACCCCAGACGAAGTAAGCGAACATCGCAACGCCGCATACCGCCTGGAACAGGAAACGAATCGCAGTTGCCGACTTGCCGAACGACATAGGCGTCAGGTAGTCGGTTGCAATGGTCCACATGCCGACCCAGGCGTGAGCGCCCAGGGCAACGAGGGCCAGCAGACTGAAGATCCGCATCGCGTTGTTGGAGAACAGACCATGCCACTGGGTGTAGTCGATGCCTGGGTGGGCGACCACGTAGCCGATCAGGAAGAGGAAGTAAGCCGCGAGAACGACCGCAGAAACGCGCTGCGCCATCCAGTCATAGAGGCCCGAACGCGACAGGTTCGTGACATTGGTTACCATACCCAAACTCCCACCAGAACGATCAGCACCACGGAGATGACGATCACGATTTTCGAGCCCAGCTTGCCGCCTTCCAGCGTCTCACCGATACCCATGTCCATGATCAGGTGTCGAACACCTGCCACGAGGTGATAAAGCAGGGCGGACAGCAGACCCCAGGTCACGAACTTGGCCAGCGGGCTGGTCAGACACGCCTTCACCTCACCGAAGCCTTCCTCGGAACCCAGCGACTTGCCCAGTGCATAAAGCATGATGGCAAGGCCGATGAACAGGATGACGCCGGAGATACGGTGCAGGATGGACGTGTACGCAGTGACGGGGAGCTTGATGGTCCTTAGGTCTAGGTTTACAGGTCGTTGGCTTTTCACGGCTTTTTTCACACTGAAGAGCCCCTAGCGAATCAGGGCAAAGTTGTTGGTAAGTGTACTGGTCAGGTACCCACCACCCAGGGAACGGCGACCCCCAGCAGTTCGGGCTTGCAAGCCCCTGGCGGTCGGGTGCCGAGTATAGACAGTTAGGCTGCTTATGACAACGTGACGGGGTAGCCCAAATAGCGCATTGCCTTTAATGAACAAAAGGCGTAAATGGGCGAGAATTTCGGGAAAAATCAGGCTTGAATGCTTGATTCAACAAGCCTTTAGGCAAATTGACATCTGAATTTATCCCTCTATAGTGGTGCGGGCCCTGCGTGGGGGGTCTGTCTGATGATTTCAAGCATTAATAGGAGGCCACATGGCTGACAAAAAAGCGCAGTTGGTCATCGAGGGCGCTGCCCCCGTCGAGCTGCCCATTTTAACCGGCACCGTTGGTCCTGATGTAATCGACGTCCGCGGGTTAGGGGCCACTGGTCACTTCACCTTCGACCCAGGTTTCATGGCGACTGCCTCGTGCGAGTCGAAGATCACCTATATTGACGGCGACAAAGGTATCCTGCTGCACCGCGGCTACCCGATCGAGCAACTCGCCGAACAGTCCGACTACCTCGAAACCTGCTACCTGCTGCTCAATGGCGAACTGCCGAATGCCGAGCAAAAGGCCCAGTTCGTCAGCACCGTCAAGAACCACACCATGGTTCACGAGCAGCTGAAGACCTTCTTCAACGGCTTCCGCCGCGACGCTCACCCCATGGCAGTGATGTGCGGCGTAGTCGGCGCCCTGTCGGCGTTCTATCACGACTCCCTGGACATCAATAACCCGCAACACCGCGAAATTTCCGCGGTGCGCCTGGTCGCCAAGATGCCGACCCTGGCCGCGATGGTTTACAAGTACTCCATGGGCCAGCCGATGATGTACCCGCGCAACGACCTGTCGTACGCGGAAAACTTCCTGCACATGATGTTCAACACCCCGTGCGAGATCAAACCGATCAGCCCGGTGCTGGCCAAGGCAATGGACCGGATCTTCATCCTCCACGCCGACCACGAGCAGAACGCCTCTACCTCCACCGTGCGCCTGGCCGGCTCGTCGGGTGCCAACCCGTTCGCCTGTATCGCCGCCGGTATCGCTGCACTGTGGGGCCCGGCCCACGGCGGTGCGAACGAAGCCGTACTGACCATGCTCGATGAAATCGGTGATGTTTCGAACATCGACAAATTCATCGCCAAGGCCAAGGACAAGAACGACCCGTTCAAGCTGATGGGCTTCGGTCATCGCGTGTACAAGAACCGCGACCCGCGCGCCACCGTGATGAAGCAGACCTGCGACGAAGTCCTGCGCGAGCTGGGCATCAAGAACGACCCGCAGCTGGAACTGGCCATGCGCCTGGAAGAGATCGCCCTCACCGATCCGTATTTCATCGAGCGCTCGCTGTACCCGAACGTCGACTTCTACTCGGGGATCATCCTCAAGGCAATCGGCATTCCGACCAGCATGTTCACCGTGATCTTCGCCCTGGCACGTACCGTGGGCTGGATCTCGCACTGGAAAGAAATGCTCTCCAGCCCGTACAAGATCGGCCGTCCGCGCCAGCTGTACACCGGCGAGCAAAAGCGCGACCTCGTTGCCCTGAAGGACCGCAAGTAAGCTGCAGTAGCCGAACGCAAGAAGGCTGCCCTCGGGCAGCCTTTTTTATTTGTCCTGTACCGGCCTCTTCGCGGGCTTGCCCGCTCCCACAGGTACTGCACAGATCTCGAGGGCTGCGCTGTACCTGTGGGAGCGGGCAAGCCCGCGAAGAGGCCGGCACAGACACCACAAAACCTCAGTTTTTCTCCGCCCGCTCGCGCAGCCCTTTCAGGGTATTGAACGGCGCATCCACCACGAACTTGTTGGCCACCATCGCCGGCACGCTACCACCTGGCTCGGTGTGCACCTGGTAGGTCACTTCAGTGCTGTCACCCTTGGGCACCAGCTTCCAGAAGCCGTCGACTTTTGCCACCCGAACAAAACCCTTCTCTTCCGGCAGGTAAGTCGGCTCTTCTTTCAGGTTACGGGTCAGGCTGCCATCCGCCTCCTTGACGGTCGTAATGTGCAGCACGGAATCACGCGGCGTCACCGGCCATGGCGTATTGAACTGGGTATAGGTCCAGCTCTGGTCACCTTCGTGCTTGAGCAGCTTCTGCGACTTGCATTCGTGAATCCAGGCACAGGCCCCGGACACGTCCTCCTGCAGCGCCTCGACCTTGGCCAGCGGCGCCTTGATCACGGTCACACCGCGATAGGCCTTGTACTTGGACCCGGCCACCTCACTGAGGGACACCTTGATGCCCTCCTCGTCCTTGGCCACTTGCCAGTTTTCAGCCCAGGCCACAGGCGACAGCAGAACACCCACGCCACACAGCAGTGCAATACGCTTGAACGATCTCATCATGTTTATCCTTGTTGTCGAAGATCCAGCCTGTCACGCCGCCGTCATCTGCTCCCACCAGCCAAGAATCCTGATTGCGTCGTCACGATCACTGCCACACACCTCGACATCTGCCTTGAAACCACCACACACCGCGGGCCGCTCAGGCTTGCCGAACAGGTCGCAAAGGTTGGCCGCAGTCAGGTGCAGGCAGCGCTCTCCTGCCGGCTTGCCATTGGGCATTCGCGGCATCGCGGAAGTGATGGACGGGGCGATGCAGCAGGCACCACAGCCCTCACGGCATTTCATGACTGTTCACCAAAATCAGGACTCCCTGGAACAAAACGGGACGAACGTCCCTGGATAGTAACGGCTCAAACAGACGTTTGAAATTGCTGGCACGATGAAATCTGCTGTGACCCGGCAGTCAGTTCGCGCCTATTGGCGATACTCGAAATCGATGGCTGCTCCTTCCACGTCATGACGGCTGTCATTGCGCAGTTGCAGCTGCATTTCGTTGTTGATCAGCCGACCATTGAGCTGGAACGGGCTGTCATTGGTCTCTGGTCTTTCTGTGAACATGGGCGGCAACAATGGTTTGCGCCGCTGGATTGGCGAAGGCGTGCCCACATTCGGCTCAAGGTTGTTGACCATATCAACTGGCAGGCTGAGGTCCAGCTCCGTCTTGGGTAATGGTTTGGCAACCGCTTTGCTGAGCGGCTTGTGCGCGGGCTTGGCTGTCGCCTTTTTTGGCACCTGCTTACCCTGAGCGGCCTGAGCCTGGCTTGCCGGTTGCGCAGCCAAAGCGGGGGCGACCGGGCAGCAGAACGGCAAAAGGCACACGATCAGAACGAAGCAGCGCGAAGCGTTCATGGCAAATGGACAGACTGGCAGGAAAAGTGCGTATGCTCCCTGTTCCACAGACGGCTTGCAAGCCTTACAAAAGCGTGACCGCAGTCTCCCTGCACAACTGCTGCGCCAGCAAACCGAGCGTAATCACAGCCCGTTCGGCCTCTTTATTCCATGGAATGCCGCAATTGAGTCGTACACAGTGGTTGAACTGCTCTGTGTTACTGAATATTAGTCCTGGTGCAATGCTGATACCCTGCTCCAGCGCGCGCACATGCAGCTCCTGGGTATTGACCCGACCTGGCAGGCTTACCCAGAGGATGAAGCCACCTGTCGGCCGAGTCATCTGGGTGCCCTCGGGGAAGTGTTGCTGCACTGCCAGCTGATAGGCGCTGAGGTTCTTGCGATACTCCTGGCGCATGAAGCGAAGATGCCGGTCGTAGCCGCCATTTTCCAGGTAGGCTGCCACCCCCATCTGCGTCACGCTGCAAGCCGAGTGGGTGGTAAAAGTCTGCAAGCGCTGAATCTCGTCCTGGTAACGCCCCGCGATCATCCAGCCAACGCGCACGCCGGGGGACAACGTCTTGGAGAAGCTCGAACAGTAGATGACCCGGTCCAGCCGGTCGAACGCCTTCAGCGCCTTGGTCTTGCCCTGCTCGAACATCAGTTCACCGTAGATGTCATCCTCGATGATCTGGATATCGAAGTCCGAGGCCAGACGCAGCAATTGCTTTTGCCGCTCTTCCGGGACGGTGCCGCCCAGCGGGTTGCTCAAGCGCGCAGTCAGCACCAAAGCCTTTATCGACCACTGGTTAGCCGCCAATTGCAAGGCTTCGAGGCTGATACCGGTGGACGGATCGCTGGGAATTTCGATCACTTTCAAACCCAGCAGGTCAGCCAGTTGCAGCAAGCCGTAATAGGTCGGCGACTCGGCGGCGATCAGGTCACCTGGACGGGTCAGCACACGCAGCGACATCTGCAGGGCGTCTACACACCCATGGGTGACGATCACTTCACGCGGGTCGACCAACACGCCGGCATCGCGCATGCGTATGGCGATCTGTCGGCGCAGCGGCTCGAAACCAGGGCTGAACATGTAGCTGAAGGCGCGCGGGCTATGGAAGCGCGTCACCTTGGCGATTTGCTGATGCAGGGCGCGCACGGGCAGATAGTCGACATGCGGCACTGCAGCGCCAAACGGGAACACACCATCGCGACGCGCCTCAGTCAGCACCTGCTGAATGATGCTGGCGCGCGTGACCAGGCCGGGGCGCTCCACCCGGGCGATGTCCGGCGTTTGCGCGGTCAAGGCAGGTGTCTGGTGCACGTAGTAGCCAGACTGCGGCCGCGCCCGGATAAGCCCTTGGTCCTCGAGATTGGCATAGGCCTGCAACACCGTGGCATGACTGACATTGAGCTGGGCGCTCATCTTGCGCACGGAGGGTACCCGCTCGCCTGGCTGGTAGACACCGCGACGGATATCATCGGCCAGTTGCTGGGCGATACGCTGGTACAGCAGCAGGTTGGTCATGTCGACATGCTCGTTGTTCTTGTACGGGTCACTGACGGTAAAGGATACCGTAACAGTTGCAAAGTGTACTGGGACAGATTGCAACATAGTCGACAATACAACAGCGTGGCAGCTATCGAAACGATTAAACCGACATAAAACGGGCCGCAAAGCGGCCCCTTTTCCGAAAGACTCAGCGCGCTGGCGCGAGCCGACCCTTGTCATCGGAGAATACGATCTCAACCCGTCGGTTCTGCGCCCTGCCCCGCTCCGAGGCATTGGCCTCAATCGGGTACTGATCGCCATAACCTTCAACCTGCAGGCGCTTTTCGTCGATACCCAGGTCTACAAGCATGTCGGCCACGGACTGCGCCCGATCGCGCGACAGCTTAAGGTTGTCCTCGCCCGCGCCAGTGCTGTCGGTATAGCCCTCGATGCGCACTACCCGGCGCGGGTTGAGCTGCAGGAACTGCACCAGCTTGAGCACAGTCCGGCTGGCCGAGTTCTTCAGGTCGGCACTGCCGGTATCGAACAGCACATCGCCCAACGTCATCACCAAGCCACGGTCGGCCTGTTCCGAAGCCAATGCGGCAATCTGCGATTCGACCCACTGGCCCTGCTGCTGCACGCTGGCCAGCTTGGCCTCACGCAAAGCCAGTTGCAGGCGCTGACGCTCCAGGTCAAGCTTGGCCTGGCGTTCCTGGTTCAGCGCCAGCTTGGCATGCTCGCTGGCAATCTCGCTGTAGCGCTGACTGAGGTACGCATAATGCCGCACATCAGAACCGGTGCCGATGTAGCTGGACAAGCGCTCGGCGCGGGCCAGCGATTCACCCGCGCGAATCACGTCGCGCGGCGCGCTGCGCAGCACATCGGAATCATCCTTGACCCCCTGGAAGGCGACAGCGGCCTCATCCAGCGCGGCACTGCTGCGCTGGCTGGCGCAACCTTGCAAGCCTGCCGTCAGCGCCAACAATACCAGTGCAGCCAAAGGCGTACGCCGGATCATGGCTGCACCTCCAACTGCTTGCGCAAGCGCTTGATCCGCGACTGCAGTACCTGCAACTGCTCTTCGCTCTTCTGGTTCAGCACCTGGGCCTCGGCCAGCCGTGCATCCAGCTCGGCTTGCTCGGCGCGCATGCGCGCATCGCGGTAGTCTTGGGTAAGCATGTTGGCCTTGGCGCGGGCCAGCTTGTCTTCAGCCAGTTTCAGCGTTTCGACCTGCTCAGTGGCGCCGACGGCCTTGGCCTGGTCCAGTGCCTGTTCGGAAATGCGCATCTGCTCGTCAGGGGCCGGATCATTGGCGCAGCCAGCCAGGCCGAGCACGGCCAGGGCAAGGATTAGTGGTTGGGTTCTCACGCAATCTTCCTAGTGTTTGGGGGCGTCCGCCGGCACCTGCAACTGCGCTTTCCAGCGCTCGAGATTACGTTGCAGTACAGCTTCGGATGCACCAGAGATCGGCAATTCTGTCAGTTTTTTTGCCAATTGCCCACGCAACCAGCTGTCATTGCACGCCGAGTTGTGCGACAGCGCCAGGTACAGGCCCGGCCTGTCCATCGGCAAGCCGCGGGCTATCAGGTCATTGCTCATGCCCAGGCTCTGGGCCATGGCCATACCGGAGTAACGGCCAGCCAGCACATAGTCCACCTGGCCGAGTACCAGCTTCTGGAACGCCTGGGTCAGGTTCTGCGCCGGCACCAGCTTGAGTTGGGCCTTGGCGAACGCCGTAAAGGCCGGGGTCAGGCGCGCACGGTCGGACAGACTGCCCTGGTACCTGGCCAGATCGGCCGGGCCATCAAAGATCACCACTGCATCATGGCGGGTCCACACCAGGTACTCATTGAGCTGCAACGGCGGATGGATGTAGTCCAGCGCGGTCAGTTGCTCCACCTGCATAGGGGTGTCGAGCAGCAGGTCCATGCGCCCACTGCGTACCTCTTCCAGCGCCTGATCACGGCGACCAGCACTCAGCACCTCGACCTTCACACCCAGTTCGCCAGCCACCTGGCGCAACAGGTCAACGTTGGCGCCTATCAGGTGCCTGGGGTCTTTCGGATCTTGCCAGGAATAGGGCGGCGCATCAGGACTGCCAGTCGCCACCAGGCGTTCGCACTTGCCTGCTGCCATCGCCAGTGGCGGCAGCAACAGCGCCACGCATGCCAGCACCCTGCCCGTTCCGCGCAACGTCATGCCTTACTCCTCAACCCATAAAAAAACCCGACCCTCAAAATGAGGGCCGGGTTCTTTATAAGTGAAGCAGGCGGATCAGACCAGCTTTTCCAGCTCTGGAACCGCTTCGAACAGGTCAGCGACCAGGCCGTAGTCGGCCACCTGGAAGATCGGCGCTTCTTCGTCCTTGTTGATCGCCACGATCACTTTGGAGTCTTTCATGCCGGCCAGGTGCTGGATCGCGCCAGAGATACCGACGGCGATGTACAGCTGTGGCGCAACGATCTTGCCGGTCTGGCCGACCTGCATATCGTTCGGCACAAAGCCTGCGTCGACTGCGGCGCGCGAAGCACCGACAGCGGCACCGAGCTTGTCGGCCAGGCTGTACAGGTGTTTGAAGTTGTCACCGTTGCCCATGCCACGGCCGCCGGAAACGACGATCTTGGCAGCGGTCAGCTCTGGGCGGTCGGACTTGGCCAGCTCTTCGCCAACGAAAGCCGAAATACCGGCGTTGTGCGCAGCGCCAACAGCTTCGACAGCAGCCGAACCACCTTCGGCGGCCACGGCGTCGAAGCCGGTGGTACGTACGGTGATCACCTTGATGGCCGCGCTCGATTGCACGGTGGCAATGGCGTTACCCGCGTAGATCGGGCGCTTGAAGGTGTCGGCGGACTCGACCGAGATGATCTCGGAGATCTGGTCCACGTCCAGCAGCGCGGCAACGCGCGGCAGGATGTTCTTGCCATTGGTGGTAGCCGGGGCCAGCACATGGCTGTATCCCTTGGCCAGCTCGACGATCAGCGGCGCGACGTTTTCCGGCAGCACGTGGGCATAGGCCGCGTTGTCGGCAACCAGCACCTTGGCCACGCCAGCGATCTTGGCAGCAGATTCGGCAACGCCACCGACGTTCTGGCCGGCGACCAGCACGTGCACATCACCACCGATCTTGGCGGCTGCGGCGACAGTGTTCAGGGTGGCCGGGGCTACGGCACCGTTCTCGTATTCAGCGACAACCAGGATAGTCATTTAGATTACCTTCGCTTCGTTCTTCAGCTTCTCGACCAGTTCGGCCACCGATTTGACCTTGATGCCAGCACTGCGGGCAGCCGGGGCTTCAACCTTCACGGTCTTGTTGGTGGAGGCGAGGGAAACGCCCAGTGCGTCTGGAGTAACAGTCTCCAGCGGCTTCTTCTTGGCCTTCATGATGTTCGGCAGCGACGCGTAGCGTGGCTCGTTCAGGCGCAGGTCGGTGGTGACGATCGCTGGCAGGTTCAGTGCAACGGTCTGCAGGCCGCCATCGATTTCACGGGTGACATTCAGCTTGTCGCCAGCGACTTCGACCTTGGACGCGAAAGTGCCCTGGGCGAAGCCAGTCAGCGCGGCCAGCATCTGGCCGGTCTGGTTGTTGTCACTGTCGATAGCCTGCTTGCCGAGGATGACCAGCTGCGGCTGCTCCTTGTCGACAACGGCCTTCAGCGCCTTGGCCACGGCCAGGGAGTTCAGTTCGTCAGCGGCTTCTACCAGGATGGCACGGTCGGCACCCAGGGCCAGGGCAGTACGCAGTTGCTCCTGGGCAGTGGTCGGGCCGACGGAAACGACGACGATCTCGGTCGCAACGCCTTTTTCCTTGAGGCGTACGGCTTCTTCCACGGCGATTTCGCAGAAGGGGTTCATGGACATCTTGACGTTAGCAAGGTCGACGCCGGAGTTGTCCGCTTTGACGCGAACCTTGACGTTGTAGTCGACCACTCGTTTGACAGCTACAAGAACCTTCATGGATTCCTCGTTACTCTCCGGTGAATAGATAGTCGCCTGGGGCCATGCCCGGCGATGCGCGTGGGTACAAGGGCACCTCTAAAAACGTATCGGGTGGCAGCAACTTCACAGTGACCAAACAGTCTCGTTCGGACTCTTGCGACAAATCCTCACGGGTCATTTCCTGTCGTGGCGTGTAAACTCCACTACAAACCGGCCCAAGCCCGCAAAACCCTGCTCCACACCTGGTCTTTAGAGGTGTACCTGCGCCCGGCTGCAAGCCTACGGCGAACGTAAAACCGCTCGTATCTTGACCGTAACACCCATTCCGGTCAATACGGCAAATCGGTCACCCTCCAGCCGCGTTCCTGTGATTTTACTGGCCTACGGCAAATTCAAACAAACGTTTGTATTGGACCCGCCAAGTGGTGTAGATATAATGCGCGGCCAAGACAAAACGGTGTAGTCCGTCATTTGCCCAGCTACAGTTCCGCCGTTGCGTAGAACCGCCGCGAATGCCCCGCACCCATAAGACAAAGCAACAGCACGAGCCTTGATGAGTAGGAGAGAACCAGTGGAACGCGAATACATGGAATTCGACGTGGTCATCGTCGGCGCCGGCCCGGCGGGCCTGTCCGCCGCCTGCCGCCTGAAGCAGAAGGCCGCCGAAGCCGGTAGCGAAATCAGCGTCTGCGTGGTGGAGAAAGGCTCTGAAGTCGGCGCCCACATCCTCTCTGGCGCGGTGTTCGAACCCCGCGCCCTGAACGAGCTGTTCCCCGACTGGAAAGCGCTCGGCGCACCGCTGAACACCGAAGTGAAGCGCGATGACATCTACGTGCTCAAGGACGCCGGCAGCGCGACCAAGGTGCCTGACCTGTTCGTGCCCAAGACCATGCACAACCATGGCAACTACATCATCTCGCTGGGCAACCTGTGCCGCTGGCTGGCCCAGCAGGCCGAGAACCTCGGCGTGGAGATCTACCCAGGCTTCGCCGCCCAGGAAGCGCTGTTCGACGACAACGGTGTGGTCCGCGGCATCGTCACCGGCGACCTCGGTGTCGACCGTGAAGGCAACCCCAAGGATGGCCTGTACACCCCAGGCATGGAACTGCGTGCCAAGTACACCCTGTTCGCCGAAGGCTGCCGTGGCCATATCGGCAAACAGCTGATCAAGCGCTTCAACCTCGACAGCGAGTCCGACGTCCAGCACTACGGCATCGGCCTGAAGGAAATCTGGGAAATCGACCCGGCCAAGCACGAACAGGGCCTGGTGGTGCACACCGCCGGCTGGCCGCTGGACGTGGTGGCCAAGGAAAACACCGGTGGCTCGTTCCTTTATCACCTGGAAAACAACCAGGTGGTGGTCGGCCTGATCGTTGACCTGTCCTATGCCAACCCCTACCTGTCGCCGTTCGACGAATTCCAGCGCCTCAAGCACCACCCGGTGATCAGCCAGTACCTCGAAGGCGGCAAGCGCATCAGCTACGGCGCCCGCGCCTTGGCCAAGGGCGGCATCAACTCGCTGCCGAAAATGGTCTTCAATGGTGGCGCGCTGATCGGTTGCGACCTGGGCACCATGAACGTGGCCAAGATCAAGGGCAGCCATACCGCGATGAAGTCCGGCATGCTCGCCGCCGAAGCAGTGGCCGACGCTTTGATCGCCGGTAGCGAAGGCGGCGATCAGTTGAACAGCTATGTCAGCGCCTTCAAGGCCAGCTGGCTGCACGAAGAACTGTTCGCCAGCCGCAACTTCGGCCCGGCCATGCACAAGTTCGGCCCGCTGCTGGGCGCGGCGTTCAACTATGTCGACCAGAACTGGTTCGGTGGCAAGCTGCCGTTCACCCTGCGCGACACCAAGCCGGACTATGCCTGCCTCAAGCTGGCCGCCGACTCGAAAAAGATCGACTACCCGAAACCGGACGGCAAGCTCAGCTTCGACAAGCTCAGCTCGGTATTCCTCTCCAGTACCAACCACGAAGAGGAACAACCCTGCCACCTGAAGCTGACCGATCCGAGCGTACCGATCGCCAGCAACCTGCCGCTGTACGACGAGCCTGCCCAGCGCTACTGCCCGGCAGGCGTGTACGAAGTGGTCACCCAGGAAGACGGCAACAAGCGTTTCCAGATCAACGCGCAGAACTGCGTGCACTGCAAGACCTGCGACATCAAGGACCCGGCCCAGAACATCACTTGGGTCACCCCTGAAGGCGCTGGCGGGCCGAACTACCCGAACATGTAAGTAAGGCCCCTGCCCTTGCGGCAACAAAAAGCCCCCGGTTCTCATGAGCCGGGGGCTTTTTGTTGGCTGCCATTATCAGGCAGTACGCACTTCCTCAAAGAGTTCTGGATGGCGATCCAGCAGCTTGAGCAGTTTCACCAACGCCACTGGCGGGGTGGTCTTGCCGTTTTCATAACGGGAGAACGCATTGACCCCACCACCGAAGATTTCCCCCGCTTCACGCTGGTCGAGGTCGAACTTTCTGCGTATGGAGGCAATAAAGGAAGGATCCACAACATTTGCGTTGACCTGGCGCTCGAATGCCGTCATCAAGTGACTGACGCGCATGGCTTCATCATGACTCAGTACGCATTCACCACATGCGGAGCAGTAATCGCCACTTACCTCCGGGATCACTGTCATCTCGCCTTTGTAGCTATAGGGCATGCCCTGAATGTCAGGTGCAAGCTCCGAGCCGCCGCATATTGGACATCTCATGGTTACAACTCCTTGAAAGGCACGATGAGCACGTCGTCTACCACGGACAATTTCAAATAAACGTACCCAATTGCTGTAAGCGGGCGATACACATCCTGCCAAACCCGGTGGTCAATATGGCTGGTCATGCTCTTGTAGAAATCAGTGCGCTTCAAGCTGGTGATCGCCTCAAGCATGCCCGGAAAATCCATTCCCAGCGCCTTGGCGCCTTTCAATGCAGCACCCGTAGGACGGATTCGCCTTGCCGCAGCCAGGGCTTTTACCCGCTCCAGCGGGCAATGAGGCATTCTCTTTTCCATGAGAAATTAACCTTCCAGGTTAAATTTGGCTAATAGGTTATTCCAATAGCCCCCACCTGGAAGTCTGCCCCAATGCCCCGCAGCCGTTACCGGCTCATTTGTCGCCGCACATGACCGGCATCGGCTCAGCCGCAAACACCAATGGCTCACGGCGCCCGAAATACAAGGCTGTCAGCAGCCCCACCGCGCCCATGATCAGACAAAACCCGACACACACCCACGGGCTCCACGGCATCAGCGCAATCAGTGCCAGCGGCGTGGTACTGGCCCACAATGCGTAGGCCACGTTGTAGGTGAAGGAAATGCCCGATACGCGGATCTGCGCCGGGAACAGCCCCACCATCACCGAGGGCACCACCCCCACCACGCCGCAGCTCAACCCCGCCAGCGCATAGGCCAGCCAGGTCATGCCCCACTGCCCCACCAGGCTGGCGTACAACGCGCCGATACCCAGCGGCAGCAACAGGCTATACAACATCAGCGCGCGCCAGGCACCCACACGGTCGACCAGCAGCCCGGCCAGCACGCAGCCAATGTTGAGGAAGACGATGCCCACGCTGCTCAGGGCGAAGGTTTGGCCGGCACTCATGCCGAAACGCTGCTGCATCACCGTCGGGGTGATCACCACCAGCACCACCACCGCCGAGGTCAGCACACAGGTCAGCAACGCGGCAGGGATCAACGCCCGGCGGTGCTCGCCCAGCACTCGCCGCAGCGGAAACGTCACAGGTTGCTCCTGACGCGCGCGCAGGGCGAGGAACACCGGTGTTTCACTGAGCCAGCGGCGCAGCCACACACCAATCACACCGAACACCCCACCCAACAGGAACGGATAGCGCCAGGCGTAATCGAGGATTTCCTGCGGAGTGAACAGTTGCGCCAGCAAGGTTGCGGTCAGCGCCCCCAGCAGGTAGCCGAAGGTCAGCCCGGCCTGCAGAAAGCCCAGGGCATAGCCGCGCCGCCCGTTTGGCGCGTGCTCGGCAACGAACGTCCAGGCGCTTGGCACTTCACCGCCTACGGCAGCACCCTGGAGGATGCGCAAGGCCAACAGGATCAGCGGGGCGGCATAGCCGATGTCGGCATAGGTCGGCATCACCCCGATCAGCAGACACGGCAGGGCCATCATCAGGATGCTCAGGCTGAATACCCGCTTGCGCCCCAGATGGTCGGCGAAGTGCGCCATCAGGATGCCGCCCAGCGGCCGCGCCAGATAGCCGGTGACGAAGATCCCGAAGCTTTGCAGCAGGCGCAGCCATTCGGGCATCTCCGGCGGGAAGAACAGCTGGCTGAGGGTCAGCGCGAAGAACACGAAAATGATGAAGTCGTAGATTTCCAGCGCGCCGCCCAGCGCCGCCAGGCCCAGGGTCCGATGGTCGCCGCGGCTGAACCGGGGCGGGCGAGCGGTATCGATGGCAGTCATGGCAGGGTCCGCAAATCGGCAAAGGGCAAGAGCATAACAAATAGCTGCCCAATTGCCCCGCCGGCAGCACCGCTAGCGGTTGAACACCGTATGCGCGAAGTTGGCTCGCGGCCGTGGCCGCGCTGTACTGGCCGACAGGGTGCCCGGCAGCGGTAGCTTGCCGACCAGCATCGGTGCGTCGATGATTGCCATGAACGTCTCCAGCGCCTCGTTATCGGGCACCTGTGGCAGGCTCAGGCTGACCGCCTGGCGCTCGGTCTGCGGCACTGCTGGCACTTTCAACTGGCTGGAATGGTAAAGCAGGGCATGCTGGATTTGCGTGCTGACACGGCAGAAGCGCTCCAGATCTACGCCACAATGGCTGGCCAGCTCGATATTGCCCAGCAGCAGGTGAAAGGGTTGCAAGGCACATTGCACCAGGCGCTGCAGCTCCTCAAAGCTATCCACGGGGGCTATCCGGTAATAGCCCAGGCCATTGAGCAACCGCTCCAGCTGCAGGCGCTGGCACGGGTGTGCGTCGGCGATGAGGATGCGCAGGGTCTTGTTTGCCATGGTGGGACCTGGGCAGTTGGGTAATGGGTGCGCTCCATGACCATACTGCGCCGGTAACGGCTATTGCCAGGGCCATGCCTGGCAGTGGTCTTCTTTGATAGAAGTCGGGAAAGCCGCATAAATCAAGTGATTGACCGACGGAATTTGCATTTGCCTTTAGCTCGGCAATCAGGACTCCCACTCGCGCATGCGTACCCGGCAATGCTTCATGGCATTGACGATGTGCTTTTCCACCAGGCTGCGGGAAATGCCCAGGTGCTCGGCGATCTGCTGGTGCGACAGGCCGTCGAGCTTGCGCAGCAAGAAGCACTCGCGGCAGACCTTGCTCAGCTCCTCCAGGGCACACTGCATCAACGCCAGGCGCTGGTCCTGCTGCATGTCGTGGGCCGGCGCCGGGGTATGCCAGCGCTCGTCGTTATCCAGCACTTCCAGCGGCTCGACCTGGCGCACCCTGTGGCGGCGGTGGCGGTCGACCACCAGATTTAGCGCGGTGCGGTAGAGGAAGGCACGCGGGTGCTCGATGCGCTCGGTGTCGGTGCGCTCCAGTACCCGCAGGTATGCATCGTGGGCAACGTCTTCCGCCGCTTGGCGACTGCCAAGACGTGCGGAAAGGAAGCTCACCAGTTCACGATAATAATGTTCCACGACGGTACCTGGCGCCACCCTGCCTGGACGGCGGCAGAGGCGCGGGAGTGTGTGATATCAGCTTGCAATCTTACAAATTATAATTATTCTCAGCAACACACAGCCTCCCCCTCCAGTGCGGGTAAATCCCGCCCACTCGTCTTCGTCTAACTGGGACCTCCCTGCGCGCCTCGATTGGCTGCGTATGGCCAACATCCATGGCTGGAAGTCCGCATGAGACGCTTACCCAATACTCGCCGCCGCATCCTCTTCGGTGGCCTGGGCCTGCTTGGCCTGGGCAGCCTGCTGGCCTGGAAGACCCTGCCCTTGGACAATCATCCGGTCAACACCGTGGCCGTGACCCGCGCCGATATAGAAAGCAGCGTCACCGCCCTCGGCACGCTGCAACCACGCCGCTATGTGGACGTCGGCGCCCAGGCCTCCGGGCAGATCCGTCGCCTGCATGTTGAAGCGGGCGACCAGGTCCGCCAAGGCCAGTTGCTGGTGGAAATCGACCCTTCCACCCAGCAGGCCAGGCTTGATGCCGGCCGATACTCGATCGAAAACCTCAAGGCCCAGATGGCCGAGCAGCGTGCCCAGTACCGCCTGGCCCAGCAACAACTCAAGCGCCAGCGCGACCTGGCCGCTGCCGGTGCCACCCGCGAGGAAGACCTGCAAATCGCCGATGCCCAGCTCAAGGTGACCCAGGCCCGCATCGACATGTACCAGGCGCAGATCCTCCAGGCCCAGGCCAGCCTGCGCAGCGACCAGGCAGAGCTGGGCTACACCCGCATCTATGCGCCCATGGACGGCACTGTGGTGGCGGTGGATGCCCGCGAAGGTCAAACGCTCAACGCCCAGCAGCAAACACCGCTGATCTTGCGCATCGCCAAACTCTCGCCGATGACCGTCTGGGCACAGGTGTCCGAAGCCGACATCGGCAAGGTCAGACCCGGCATGACCGCCTACTTCACCACCCTGGCCGGCGGCAAGCGCCGCTGGACCAGCACCGTGCGCCAAATCCTTCCGATCCCGCCCAGGCCGCTGGATCAGACCAGTCAGGGCGGTGGCAGCCCCGCCAGCGCCACCGCCGGCACAACTGGCGCCCAAGTGGTGCAATACACCGTGCTGCTCGATGTGGAAAACCCGGATGGGGCCCTGATGGCCGAAATGACCACCCAGGTATTCTTCGTCGCCGGCCAGGCCAGCCAAGTGCTCACCGCGCCGCTGGCAGCCCTGGATGATGCCGAAGACGAAGGCCTGCGCCTGGCCCAGGTGTTCACCCGTGACGGCAAGATCGAACAGCGCAAGGTGCGCACCGGCCTGAGCGACCGCCTGCGTGTGCAGATACTCGATGGCCTCGCCGAAGGCGAGCAACTGGTCATCGGCGCCCCAGCCGCCAGCGGAGGTTGAATGACAGCGCCCCTGATTGAACTCACTGACATCCGCAAGCACTACGGCGGCATCGATTCGCCGAAGGTGGAAGTGCTGCGCGGCATCAGCCTGAGCATCCACCCTGGCGAGTTCGTCGCCATCGTCGGCGCCTCCGGCTCGGGCAAGTCGACCCTGATGAACATCCTTGGCTGCCTCGATCACCCCACCAGCGGTAGTTTTCGCTTCGCTGGCAAGGACGTTGCCGAACTGGACAGCGACGAACTGGCTTGGCTGCGGCGCGAAGCCTTTGGTTTCGTATTCCAGGGCTACCACCTGATCCCCTCCGGCTCGGCCCAGGAAAACGTCGAAATGCCAGCCATCTATGCCGGCACCCCGGCCGCCGAGCGCCATGCCCGCGCCGCAGCCCTGCTCGAACGCCTCGGCCTGGCCAGCCGCACGTGCAACCGGCCGCACCAGTTGTCTGGCGGCCAGCAACAGCGGGTGTCGATCGCCCGAGCCCTGATGAACGGCGGCCACATCATCCTCGCCGACGAACCCACCGGCGCCCTGGACAGCCACAGCGGCGCCGAAGTCATGGCCCTGCTCGACGAACTGGCCAGCCAGGGCCATGTGATCATCCTCATCACCCACGACCGTGAAGTAGCGGCCCGGGCGCGACGGGTGATCGAGATCCGCGACGGCCTGATGATCAGCGACTCGGCGGCCGACCAGCCCCCCGACGCAACGCATCCAGGCCTGCAGGCCGACGACCTGCGCCAGCGACTGGACCGCGGCGCCACCTTGCGCGGGGCCTGGAAGGGCGAATTGCTCGAAGCCCTGCAAGCGGCATGGCGGGTCATGTGGGTCAACCGCTTCCGCACCGCCCTGACCCTGCTCGGCATCGTCATCGGCGTGGCCTCGGTGGTGGTGATGCTGGCTGTCGGCGAAGGCAGCAAACGCCAGGTCATGGCGCAGATGGCGGCGTTCGGCTCGAACATCCTCTACCTCAGTGGCCGCCACGCCACGCTGCGCGAACCGGCCGGCATCGTCACGCTGGACGATGTCGCCGCCATCTCCCAGTTACCCCAGGTCCAGCGCATCATGCCGGTGATCGGCGACCAGTTGACCGTGCGCCACGGCAACAACAACCAGCAGTTCTATGTCGGCGGCAACAACACCCAGTTCTCCGAGATTCTCAACTGGCCAGTCGTCGCAGGCAGCTTCTTCACCGAAGCCGACGAACAGACTGGCGCTGCCGTCGCGGTGATCGGCCAGAAGGTCCGGGACAAGCTCATGGAGCCTGGCAGCGATCCGCTGGGCCAGTACCTGCTGATCGGCAATGTGCCCTTCCAGGTGGTCGGCCTGCTCGCTGGCAAGGGTGCCAGCTCCGGCGACCAGGACAGCGACGAGCGCATCGTGGTGCCCTACTCCGCCGCGTGCGTGCGCCTGTTCGGCAAGCACGATCCAGAATACGTGATCATCGCCGCAGCCGATTCGAGCCGGGTGAGCGAAACCGAACGGGCAATCGCCCACCTGATGCGCCAGCGCCACCAAGGCAAGCAAGACTTCGAACTGACCAACGACGCCGCGCTGATCCAGGCCGAGGCGCGCACGCAGAACAGCCTGTCGCTGATGCTCGGTGCCATCGCCGCCATTTCCCTGCTGGTCGGCGGTATCGGCGTGATGAACATCATGCTCATGACCGTGCGCGAACGTACTCGCGAGATTGGCATCCGCATGGCCACCGGCGCCCGCCAGCGCGATATCCTGCGCCAGTTCCTCAGCGAGGCGGTGATGCTGTCGATGGTCGGCGGGGTGACGGGTATCGTACTGGCACTGTGCATCGGTGGCGGCCTGATGCTCGCCGGCATCGCCGTGGCATTCGCCCTACCCGCCATTCTCGGCGCCTTCACCTGCGCCGTCATCACCGGCGTAGTGTTCGGTTTCATGCCGGCCCGCAAGGCTGCTCGCCTCGATCCGGTCAAAGCCCTTACCAGCGTATAGCCCATGACATTGCCAAGCCGCATCAGCCTGTTGACCCTCAGCCTGGCCCTGGCCGCCTGCAGCACACCGCCTGCCCCCGAGGCCGGCATTGCCGCGCCGCCAACCTGGCAATCCCGTGCCGACGCTCCCAGCCAGGCCCTGCCGGATGCCCATTGGTGGCAAGCCTTCGCCAGCCGCGAGCTGGACCGCCTGATCGAACGCGCCCGGCACAACAGCCACGACCTGGCCGCCGCCGCGGCACGGGTGCGCCAGGCCCAAGCCCAAGCCGTGATCGCCGGCGCTCCGCTGCTGCCGGAACTGACGTTCGGCCTGGACGGCAGCCGCCAGCGCCTGTTGCGCGGTGACGGCAACGACCAACTCGACGCCAGCAGCAGCGAGCGCACCAGCACCTCATTCGGCACGCGCTTGAGCGCCAGCTACGAGGTCGATTTCTGGGGCGGCATCCGCGCCGCCCGCGACAGCGCCCTGCATGGCCTGGACGCCAGCCGCTTCGATCGCCAGACGGTGGAGCTGACCCTGACCAGCGCCGTCGCCGATAGCTACCTGCAGGGCCTGGCTCTGGAGGAACAGCTGCGTATCGCTCGTCTCAACCTCGAAAATGCCCGGGACGTACTGGGCCTGGTCGAGGCACGCCAGCGTTCTGGCTCGGCCACGCGCCTGGAGCTGGCGCAGCAGCGCAGCCTGGTGGCGGCCCAAGAGCGCCAAGTGCCCCTGCTGGAGCAGCAATGGCAGGACAACCGGGTAACCCTCGCCACCTTGCTCGGTGATCCGGTGCAGGCATTGCCGGACACCAACGAATCCATCGGCGCCCTGCGCTGGCCGGCGATCGGCAGCGGCGTGCCCAGCGACCTGCTCGGCCGGCGCCCCGACATTGCCGCCGCCGAAGCCCGCCTGGCCGCCGCCAACGCCAACGTACAAGTGGCCAGGGCCGCCATGCTGCCCAAGCTGACCCTGGGAGCGGACCTGGGCAGCGGTGCACGAACCTTCGCCGATATCCTCGACAGCCCCTTTTATACCCTCACTGCCGGCATTGCCGCGCCCATCTTCAACAACGGCCGCCTGCGTGCCGAACGCGAGCTGGCCGGCGCCGAACAGGAAGAGCTACTGCACGATTATCGCGCCGCAATCCTGGCAGGCTTCGCAGACGTGGAAAAAGCGCTCAATGCGATCCATGGCGTGGACCGCCAGCAGCAGTGGCAGGACCAGGAGGTGGAACAGGCACGCATCGCTTTCGACTTGGCCCAGCAGCGCTATGCCGCTGGCGCCGAGACCTTGCTGAGCGTGCTGGAGACCCAGCGCACGCTGTATGCCGCCCAAGACCAACAGGCGCAACTGCACCTGGCTCGGCTGCAGGGCAGCGTAGCGTTGTACAAGGCATTGGGGGGGGGCTGGCAGGTCGAGCGTTGATGCCTGTCAGATAGCTTTATGGAACAGGATGTATTCGAGATTTTGGACTGCGCTGTCGCGCAGAGAACAAAGCCTCAGCAAGCGCCGCTTTACCCTGTGTGAGCGGGCGTGCCCGCGAAGAATGTGACGCGGTGTATGGCACCGGCTGCGCCGGTGTTCGCGGCGGTTCGACGCCTCGACACGCCCGCTCCCACAGCAACGATGTGGGGCGCAATACGCGTAGGAGTTCACCCAGCCCTTCCGGGCTGCGCTGTCGCGCAGAGAACAAAGCCTCAGCGAGCGCCGCTTTACCCTGTGGGAGCGGGCGTGCCCGCGAAGAATGTGACGCGGTGTATGGCACCGGCTGCGCCGGTGTTCGCGGCTAAAGCCGCTCCTACAGGAGGGTAGGCGAAACGCCTGCGACGAACCGCTGCGATGGGCCGCGAGCGGCCCAAGGTTACCTAACACTGGCATTAGGCTAAACCCGCGCGGTGTCAGCGCCGCGCCAGTTTCAGGTTGCGCGCATACCAGGGCCGCTGCGGCACCTTCGGCCGCAAGCTGGCAAACAGATCGTCATCAGCGAAGATGATGCGCAGCGCCAGCTTCATGGTCTCTGGGTCCATCTCCACACTGCGCCCCGGCCGCAGCCCCGGCACAGTCGAACAGCCATGGGTATCCGGCCCCAGCCATGGGTCGGATACCTCTACCCAGCGCCCCGGCGCGAACCACGGTACACCGTTGACCTCAGCGCGCCGCACCTGGCCGGGATGCACACGCTCATGGGCGCGGAACCAGTCTTCGATACGATCATCGATCCAACCATGGAAGTGCCAGAACACCGGGTGTACATGGGACGAGAACGGGTCTCCGAGAAAATCATTTTCCGCCTCGAACCAGCGCGCGGCAAAGTCCTCCGGCTGGCGTGCGAACGGCACTGGCAAGCCGCTGGACGGGTCGCGCGGCACCGAGGCCCAGCGCATGTGCAACCAATCGTGAAGACCCAACTCCATCTCCGAACCGAACTGCCCGAGGGTGAGGGTGCTCAGGTAATGCGGGTCGGTGTACCTCGACTCCCAGACCTGGAAGTTACCGTGGAAGGTATCCGGCGTCTTGATATCGCGCACCCACTGGGTATATGCGGCATCGTCCGAAGCCAGCCACGTGGGTGGCAAGGCCGTACCGTCATGGTTATCGAAATAGCGGGCGAAGCCGACACGGTCGCGTTCGAGTTCTGGCTGCGGCAGTGGGAAACGTGCCCACGACGGCAGATCCTGGATGGCCCGGGCGGCACGCAGCATGTGCCGGTGCATGAAGAAGAAGTCCTCGCCCGAGCCGTTGCGATCCTTGTGCCGCCCACGGGCGTCACGCTCCTGGTCGCGTGGCCCAGGTTGCCAACCCAGGCCGCGCAGTGCCGCCTGCTTGTCCTTGTCGAGGTTGTGCCACTTGTCACGCGATGCATGCCACAACTGATGGAACAGCCGGTGTTCCGGCGCAATCAGCCAGGCCAGCAAGGCCGACGACAATGGCGTGCGCTCGCGCGCCTCGGGGAAACTGCGCTTGAGCGCAAGAAATTTGTTGTCCTGCACGGGCAGGGTCAACGAACGACCCAGCGCAGCGATGCGCCCGTTCAGGGTGGCCTGCCCGGCATTACCGAACCCACCCCAGACTTCGTCGAGCACCACCGTGCATTGATAGTCCGCATGGTCTTCCCCCGGCCAAGTAGGAAACAGCCGCCAACGCAAGGCCCTGTCGGTATCCACCAGCAGGTCACCGATCACTCGGTAACGTGGTTCCTCGGAGCCACGCAGGCGCTCAGGCGTGTCCAGGTAACCACGCAGGCCGCGTCCACTGGGGGCGACGTCGAGAAGCATTTCCAACTCACCCTCGGGTAGGCCGGGCAGCCCGGCATCTTCCCCTTGCAGGGTAAAACGCCAGATGCCGCGCAAGGTGTCGCCCAATTGCTGCAGCGCCGCGTCGGCCAGTTCCACCACTGCCTCACCTGGGGTTTCTGGAAACTGCTCGTCGAACCGCTGGCGCTGCACGTGCTGCGCATACATCGCTCCGGGCACCGCCACGCCTGCCAATGCCACACCGGCGATGAACCCGCGTCGAGAAATCGTCATTGCAACTACCTGAGCATTCATTGCGGCCATGGAGCACGGCCCGTCCAAGGCTAGAACGTTGCGCCCTCGGAGAAATTTAGCGCTAGACGTGGTTCGGCCAGCTGCGAAGCTGGCGATAAATTTGCTCGGCCGTCGCTCGTTCACCTGATACCCAAGCCCTGCCCGAGCAGCACGTTTTGTGTCGGCAGGCCGCCCCGATCAATCGTGCAACGAGATGGCAATGACCAAGACCCGTTCCCGCAAGGCCCTGTACATCGGCCTACCCCTGGCCCTGGTGGCCGCCCTGGGCAGTGCCGCCGGCTATTTCTTCTGGCAACAGCAGCACGCCGGCTACCCGCTGAAAATCGTGCAACAAGCCAACGAACTGCACGAGCACATGCTGTCGTTCGACAGCCACGTCACCGTGCCCCTCGATTTGGGCAGCGCGGGCCACGAAGTCGATAAGGATGGCCCGGGCCAATTCGACCTGGTCAAGGCCAACCGTGGCCGCCTGTCCGGTGCGGCGCTGACGATCTTTGGCTGGCCGGAAATCTGGAACGGTCCAAACGCCCCGCACCGCCCTACCCCCGGCTTCGTCGATGCCGCCCGGCAGGAACAGGAAGCCCGCTACAAGATCATCAGCGGGATGGTCCGTGATTTCCCCAACCAAGTCGGCATCGCCTACACCCCCGACGATTTCCGACGGCTCAATGGTGAAGGCAAGTTCGCCATTTTCATCAGCATGCTCAACGCCTACCCGCTGGGCCACGACCTGTCGCAGCTGGACTTGTGGGCTGCGCGTGGCATGCGCATGTTCGGTTTCAGCTACACAGGCAACAACGAATGGGCCGACTCCTCGCGCCCGCTGCCGTTCTTCAACGACACCGCCGATGCCCTCGGCGGCCTGTCGCCGCTGGGTGAGCAGGCGGTCAAGCGACTCAACGATCTGGGCGTGATCATCGACGTATCGCAGATGTCCACCCTGGCGCTTGAAGATGTCGCCCGCCTTACCCGCGCGCCAATGGTCGCCTCGCACTCCGCACCCCGGGCGTTGGTAGACATCCCTCGCAACCTCTCCGATAAGGAGATGCAGTTGATCAAGGACAGCGACGGTGTCATCCAGGTGGTCGGCTTCGGCCAGTACCTCAAGCCCCTGAGCAAGCCGGTGATGGAAAAACTCGACGCCCTGCGCGCGCGCTTCGACCTGCAACCCCTGCAGGGCCTGGCCAACGCCCTGATGCCGGGCGATGCAGTGATCGCCATCTGGCCCGAAGCGCGTTTCGGCGAATATGCAAGCGCGCTGTACAGCACTCTGGAAGAAGAACCCAAGGCCACCCTCGCGCAGTACGTCGACGCCATCGACTACACGGTGAAGAAAGTCGGCATCGACCATGTCGGCATCAGCTCGGACTTCAACGACGGCGGCGGCCTGGACGGTTGGAGCAACGTCGGCGAAATCCGCAACGTCACCGCCGAGCTGCTGACCCGAGGCTACAGCGAAACGGACATCGCGAAACTCTGGGCGGGCAACTTCCTACGCGTCTGGGAACAGGTACAAAAATCCGCCCACCCCGTCGCCAATCGCTGAGCAAGGCCCGCACACACATGAGCAACCGCCGTACCTTCCTCAAACAGGCCGGGCTGTTGGCCGCCAGCCTGCCACTGCTACCCCAGGCTTTGGCCCAACCCACCAAGCCGCTGGCCGGTGCCGACAAGTGGCACAACCTGCGCGAGCTGTTTCCACTCGACCCGCAGATTGCGCATTTCGCCAACTTCCTGGTCACCGCCCATCCGCGCCCGGTACAGGAAGCCATCGACCGTCACCGCGCCGACCTGGATCGCAACCCCGCCGCGCTGATGGACTGGGAAAGCCAGTACGAATGGAAGCGCGAAGACGAGGTCCGCGACTGGGCCGCACGCTATCTTGAAGTCGGCCAGCGGCAGATCGCCCTCACCGGCAGCACCACCGAAGGCCTGGCGATGATCTACGGTGGTCTCAAGGTCGGTGCTGGGCAGGAGATTCTGGTCACCGAACACGAGCACTACTCGGCGCACAAGGCGCTGGCCTTCCGTAGCGAACGCCAGGGCACCCCTGTGCGCAAGATCCGCCTGTTCGACGAGCCCTGGACGATCTCCACCGACCAGGTACTGAGCACCATCGACAAGGCGATCAAACCGGAAACCCGGGTCCTGGGCATGACCTGGGTGCATTCCGGCAGCGGCGTAAAGCTGCCGGTGGGCGAGATTGGCGAATTGGTGCGCCGGCACAACCGCAACCGCGGCGAAGCCGAGCGCATCCTCTACGTGGTCGATGGAGTGCACGGGTTCGGCGTGGAGAACGCACGTTTCGCCGACTTCAACTGCGACTACTTCATCGCCGGCACCCACAAGTGGATGTTCGGCCCGCGCGGCACCGGCATCATCTGCGCCGCCTCCACCAACATGGAGCACTTGACGCCCTCCATCGCCACCTTCTCCCGCGACGAAGACTTCGCCACCATCATGACCCCTGGGGGCTATCACGCCTTCGAACACCGCTGGGCCGCGGGCGAAGCCTTCAAGCTGCACCTGCAGTTGGGCAAGGCCGACGTGCAGCAACGCATCCACCAACTCAACAGCCTGCTCAAGGAGCGCCTGGCCGAACACCGCCAGATCCAGTTGGTGAGCCCACGCAGCGAGCAGTTTTCCGCCGGTTTCACCTTCTTCCGGATCAAGGACCGCGACCCGGACGCTGTGGCCGCCCATCTTACCGCCAACAAGGTGATGTGCGACGCGGTGTACCGCGATGTCGGCCCGGTGATCCGCCTGGCCCCGAGCCTGCTCAACGATGAGCAGCAGATCGACCGGGCCATGGCCCTGATTACCCAGCAACTGTGAACAAGGCATCTCCATGAGCGCACCTGTGTACCGCCTCACCCTCGCCGCCGTGCTGGCAGCCTGTAGCCTGCCGGCCCTCGCCGCACAGCCGTCCGAAAAACCAGGCACGGTATTCCGTGACTGCGAAAAGACCTGCCCCGAGATGGTCGTGCTGCCGGTTGGCACCTTCACCATGGGCACCCCGGCCGACGAAATGGGCCGCCAGGATGACGAAGGTCCGCAGCATCCGGTGACCTTCGCCAAACCGTTCGCCATCAGCCGTTTCCAGGTTACAGCCGGGGAATGGGCGGCTTATCAGAGGGAGGCCGGCGTGGTCATCGCTGACGGCGACGACCGCCCCGGACGACGCTGCACCAACAGCAAGCCCAGCTACAAGCAGGGCCCGCGCCAGCCAGCGGTGTGCATGAGCTACCACGATATCGAGCAATACGTGGCCTGGCTGTCGAAAAAGACCGGCGAGCACTACAGCATGGTCAGCGAGGCCCAGCGCGAATACGCCGCACGAGGCGGCAGCACCGGCATGTTCCCGTTCGAGCCGGACGCCAATTTCGAGATCAGCAAGAACGCCAACGTGTATGGGCCCAAGGATGGCTTCAGCTACAGCTCACCGGGGGGCAGCTTCCCGGCCAATGCCTTCGGCGTGTACGACATGCACGGCAACGTCTACGAGTGGGTCGCGGACTGCTATCACGACAGCTATTCCGGCGCCCCCGTCGACGGCAGTGCCTGGAAGGAGGCCGGCTGCAAGCTGGTGAGCATCCGCGGCAACGACTGGGGCGAGGCGCCGATCTTTTCGCGCTCGGGCAACCGCAACAACGCTTATGCCGACAACCGCGGGGACTGGATTGGTTTTCGCGTAGCACGGGAGCTCTGAGCCGCCGGCCGGCGGTAAATTCTCCCTCCCCCGGCTCGTTCCTATCGGTGTACTTGCGCAGGACCCGGGGCGCCGCGTGACGGTGCCCCACCCACCATCCAAGGAACCGCAACCATGAGCCAGAACTCCGCTTCGGAAAACATCCACGATCCCATCGGCGTAGGCTTCGGCCCTTCCAACCTGGCGCTGGCCATCGTCCTGGAAGAGCTCGCCGAAACCAACGGTCACGCCCTCGACGCCCTGTTCATCGACAAGCAGACCGATTACCGCTGGCACGGCAATACCCTGGCCATCCAGAGCGAGCTGCTGGCGCCGCTGCAGCAGCACCTGAAGGACTTCGAGGTAGGCCGCGACTACCGCGCCTTGGCCAGCGCCGAGTTCGGTGCCGGTGTGTACCTGCAAGGTTTCTGCGAGGCCTCCCACGGGTTGTCCGACACCCTGCTGTCGGTGCTGCCGGCCCGTGCCCAGGAAATCGGTCAGTCGCTGTATCAGCACCTGGGCAAGCACGCCAGCAGCGCCCCGGCCGCCCTGCGCGCCACCAGCGCGTGACAACGGGAAGCTATATATGAGCAATCAACCCCGCGGGGCCCTGCGCGAGCTGCTGGCCCTGCTACGGCCCTTCTGGCCGGTGGTCACACTGTCGATCGTGCTGGGCATGGTGGGTGGCCTCAGCGTCACCGCCCTGCTCGCCACCATCAACAACGGCCTGCACGCCCAGGACGGGCTGAGCCAAGGCCTGGTATTGGGCTTCGTCGGGCTGTGCGCCCTGGCGCTGGTCAGCACCATCCTCTCCGACATCGGTACCAACCATGTCGGCCAGCACATCATCGCCCGGCTGCGCAAGGAGCTGGGTGAGAAGGTGCTGGCGGCGCCGATAGAGCAGATCGAACGCTTTCGCAGCCACCGACTGATCCCGGTGCTGACCCATGACGTGGACACCATCAGCGACTTCGCCTTCGCCTTCGCGCCGCTGGCTATCTCCCTGACAGTCACCCTTGGCTGCATGGGTTACCTGGCGATGCTGTCATGGCCGATGTTCCTGATGATGCTGGTGGCGCTGTCGATCGGTATCGCCATCCAGTCGGTAGCTCAGTCACGAGGCATTCGCGGTTTCATGGCGGCTCGCGACAGCGAAGATCAATTGCAGAAGCACTACAGCGCCATTGCCGCCGGTGCCAAGGAACTGCGCATCCATCGCCCGCGACGCCAGCGCATGTTCCAACATGGCATCGGTGCCACCGCCGAACGGATTCGCGACCTGCAGACCCGTTCGATCAACACCTTCGTGATCGCCAAAAGCCTGGGCTCGATGCTGTTCTTCGTGGTGATCGGCATCGGCCTTGTGCTGCAGTCGCTGTGGCCAAGCGGTGATGCCGGCGTTATGAGCGGTTTCGTGTTGGTGCTGCTGTACATGAAGGGGCCGCTGGAACATCTGATCAGCACTTTGCCGATCATCGGCCGCGCACGCATCGCCTTCGCACGTATCGCCGAGCTGTCGGAGCAGTTCGCCAACCCCGAACCGCACCTGCTGCTGGCGGACAACGGCGCATCGGCACAACCGGTGTACAGCCTGGAACTGGACAATGTGCGCTACAGCTTCCCGCCGGTGGGTGACAACAAGCCGTTTGGCCTGGGCCCGGTGAGCCTGAAAATCGCACAGGGCGATATCGTCTTCATCGTCGGCGAGAACGGTTGCGGCAAGACCACCCTGATCAAGCTGCTGCTGGGCTTGTACGCGCCACACCAGGGGCAGATCAAGGTCAACGGGGTGGCAGTGGATGCCACGTCCCGGGACGACTACCGCCAGCTGTTCACCACGGTCTTTGCCGATTACTACCTGTTCGACGACCTGGTACAGGGCGACCAGGAGATCCCGGACGATGCCAACCAGTACCTGGAGCGGCTGGAGATAGCCCACAAGGTAAAGGTCGAGGACGGTCAGTTCAACACCACCGACCTCTCCACCGGGCAACGCAAGCGCCTGGCGCTGGTCAATGCCTGGATCGAAAAACGCCCGGTGCTGGTGTTCGACGAGTGGGCCGCCGACCAGGACCCGACCTTCCGTCGCATCTTCTACACCGAACTGCTGCCGGACCTGAAACGCCTGGGCAAGACCATCATCGTCATCTCCCACGACGATCGTTATTTCGACATGGCCGACCAATTGGTACGGCTGCATGCCGGGAAGATCGTCAACGAACTACAACCTGCCTGAGTCGCGAACAACGAAAACCGGAAATTCTTTTCCGGTTTTTGGTTTTTATTACGTCCTATTCATGCCAATACAAATCATTATCAATAACACTCTACAGAGCTCGACCAATGCCCGCATTCCCCACGTTAACGCCCCTCGCCAATGCCATCAAACTGCGTCGGTTGTTCCGGCCGGCGCTGCTCCATGTGGCGCTTGGCGCTACCCTGGCACTGCCAATGATGGTCCAGGCTCAGCAAGCCCAATTCCGCATCGAAGCGCAGCCCCTGCGTAGCGCCCTGCTCGAGTTCGGTCGACAGGCAAACATGCAGGTGTTGTTCGAACCCTCGAGCTTGCAGAACCTGCGGGGTAATGCCGTCAATGGCACCATGAGCGTTGCGAACGCCATCAACCAGCTCCTGACTGGTAGCGGCCTGCGCTATACCCTGCAAGGCGACACCATTACCATCACCGGCAGCGATAACTCTGCCGCCGTGCAACTGGGCACTACCAACATTACCGGCCAAGGACTGGGCGCGGTTACCGAAAACACCGGTTCCTATACGACCGGCAGCAGCAACACTGCCACCAAATTCAACCTGTCCCCGCGGGAAACGCCGCAGTCCACCAGCGTAATCACTCGTCAACGCATGGACGACCAAGGCATGACCACCCTCAGCGATGTGGTCAAGAACACACCCGGCCTGACTCTCAACCAGTGGGGGGCAGAACGGCCACGTTTCAATGCACGTGGCTTCGGCATCGAGAACCTGATGTTCGATGGCGTGCCGGTAGCCTATGAAGAGGCTGCCCTTTCAACCGGGGCACTGGCCATGTATGACCGTGTCGAGATCGTTCGCGGGGCAACCGGGCTGATGGAGGGTGCCGGTTTGCCGTCGGGCTCGATCAACCTCATCCGCAAACGCCCCACGACCGCACCACAGGTCAATGTAACGGCCAGCTATGGCAGTTGGGACAACAGCCGCTTCGAACTGGACGCAGGTTCGGCATTGAACGAGCAAGGGACCTTTCGCGGTCGGACCGTGCTGAGCTATCAGAAAAAGGACTCCTTCACCGACTACTCCAGCAACGAACGCACCCTGCTCTATGGTGTGCTGGAAGCCGACTTGACCGACGCCACCACGATGAGCCTGGGTATCTCCTACAGCGATGAGAATAATCCAGGGGCTGACTGGAACGGCGTGGGCACCTACCCCGACGGCAGTTTTCTGCCAATCTCGCGCTCCGACCGCATGAGCCCAAGCTGGTCTTACTGGAACAAGGAAAGCACCACGGTGTTCGCTGATATCGAACATCGCTTCGACAACGACTGGAAGGCCAAGGGCGCTGCTACCTACATCACCAGTGAAATGGACATGCTGGGCACCTTCATCAACTCAAGCACCGTTGACGCCCAAGGCACCCCAAGCATGACCCTGCGCGGCGGCGCCTACAATTACGACCGCGACCAGTACAGCTTCGATGGCTACTTCAGCGGACCGTTCGAGCTGGCCGGACGTACCCACTCGCTGGTAGTCGGTGCCAGCCGTCGCGTCAGCAAGTGGAACGACATCGGCGGCCCGATTCTCACCAATGGCAACTTCGATCTGGTTACCTTCAACCCGATCACCTGGGACCCGAACTCGGTGCCCAAGCCGAGCGGCATCGACATGAGTGCCTGGGACCGCAAGCAACGCATCGAACAGACCGGTGTCTATACCACCGCACGCTTCAGCCTGACCGATCCGCTCACGCTTATCGTCGGTGGCCGCGTGGACTGGTACCACCTTGAGGTAATTCAGCACGACGGCGGTTTCCCATATGGTGAAGCCGACTACAAGGCTGTGCGGGAAGTCACACCCTATGCGGGCCTGGTGTACGATCTGAACGACACCTACTCGGTCTACGCCAGTTGGACTCGTATCTTTCAGCCGCAAAGCGAGCAAACACCTGGTGGCGGCGTCCTCGAGCCGATTCAGGGCACCAACTACGAGATCGGCCTCAAGGGCGAACACTTCGGCGGCCGCCTGAATACCAGTGTCGCGATCTTCCAGGTCAACCTCGAGAACCTACCCGACGCCCTGCCAAGTTCGCAATGCCAGAACGCCTTTACCAGTTGCTACACCGCCGCCGGCGAAATTCGCAGCCGTGGTATCGAGTTCGAAGCCACGGGGGCACTGACCGAGAACTGGCAGATCTCCGCTGGTTACACCTACAACCGCGCGGAGCGTCTCAAGGAATCGTCTTATTCCCCCATCGGCACGTTCAGCAGTGGCGACCGGTATGGCACCAACCTGCCTGAAAACCTGTTCAAGGTGGCCACCACCTACCGTCTGCCTGGCGAGATGGACCAATGGAAAGTGGGCGGCGCGATGCGCACGCAAAGCCGCATCTACTCGCCTTACGGTGTCAAACAAGGCGGCTACACGATCTTCGATCTGAATACCGCCTACGCCGTCAACCAACACCTGGACCTGAACTTCAATCTGAACAACGTGTTCGACAAACGCTACTACTCGACCATCACGGCACCGACCGAAAGCAACTTCTTTGGCGAGCCACGCAACTTCATGGTCACCGCGCGCTACAAGTTCTTCTGAACAGCTGGGGCCTGCCGGCCCCCGCCATAGCCGCGAGCTGATGCACAACGCTGTAAAAAAGCCGCGCTCCCTATTGGGGCGCGGCTTTTTTCAGTGCCTTGTCGATCAATTCGCGAAGGCGTTACGCAGTGCCTCGGCAACAGCGTCCAGCGCTTCGTCGGCCTCATCCACCAGGGCATCCATGCGCAGGAAGTCATGGGTCATGCCCGCATATACCTGCACTTGCACAGTAACGCCGGCCTCGCGCAGCGCCGCCGCGTAGGCCTGACCTTCGTCGAACAATGGGTCGCATTGCGCCAGCACCATGAGTGCCGGAGCCTGGCCCGGGTCCAGCGCTGCCAGCAAGGGCGAAAAGCCCGGTGCCTGGCGGTCCTCGGGGTTACGTGCGTACAAGGTGTAGAACCATTCCAGGGTGTCCTTCTCAAGCAGGAACCCCTCGGCATAACGGTCAATGGAAGGGTAGCCACGGCTGGCATCGGTGACCGGGTAGATCAGCACCTGCAGGCGCGGCTGCGAACCCGCTGACTGGGCCACCAGGGTCGCTAGGCTGCCACCGACACTGTCGCCGGCCAGGGCCAACCGTTCAGGATCGCCGCCCAGAGCCACAGCTTGGTTACCCAGCCAGCGCCAGGCGTCCTCGGCATCCTCCAACGCCGTGGGAAACTTCCACTCAGGAGCTAGCCGATAGGCGGCCGACAGCACCAGGCAGCTGGCACGCTCAGCCAGCCCCTGGCAAATGGCGTCGTGGGAGTCGAGGCTGCCAACCACATACCCACCCCCATGGAAGTACAGCAGCACCGGCAATACGCCTTCGGCATCGTCGGGGCGATAGAGACGTGCATCTAACGACCGACCATCACGGGTAGGCAGTTGCAACGCGCTGACCACGCACAACCCCTGCCCACCCATGCCCATCAGCTGCGAGGATTGATCGAACTGCAGGCGCGCCTGGGCCGGACTCAACTGGTGCATGGCCTGACTCTTGCCGTTGTCGCGCCCGGCTTTGACCAGTTGCAGGTAAGCGGCGATATCGGGATTTACTGACATTCTGCTTCACTCTCGAGCGCGGTCGGGTTAACCCGGCCGCTGGTTTCATACAAATTGTTGTTCTGCGCTTACTGCCACAACTTCGTCCAGCGCCTGCGCCAAAGCCTGCAACCAACGTTCGTCCCGCGGGATCTGGAAGTGCCCGCAGGCGATGGTGTCGGCTGCCAGCCCTGGCTGCCCAAGTTGACGCGCCAGCAATTCACCATCCGCCTGGCGACCGGGCGTCCACCAGGCATGGACTGGCGCCTCGACTGGGTGACAGGCTGGCAGTTGACGCGACAGTCTCACCAGGCGCCGGGCCACGACGAACAGGTTTGCCAACTCTTCGGCACCCATGCCCAGGTAGCGTGATGCCTGTATCTGTGTGGCCGGCAAGGTATCAAGTAACATCTGGAACAGCCCGTTGAAGTCCTGATGCTCCTCCTCCTGTGCCAAGCCCGGTACTTGCCGCGACAGGCCAGGCGATAACAAGTCGAGAAAGTCCTCGAGATCGCCCTGCCAGTTATCCGCCAACATCGCCTCGGCGGTACCCGGCACAAAACCATCCACCAAGCCCAGAAACGCCACCTGCTCGCCCATGCCCTCAAGCTCGGCCGCCATCAGCGCCGCCAGGGTTGCCCCCAAAGACCACCCCAACAAATGATAGGGCCCCTGCGGCTGGCGTTCGCGTACCAGCGCCACATAGTCCTTGGCCATCATCTCGAGCGAGACGTCACGCCAGGCGTTGTCGAACAGCATTCGGCATGGGATGGCCAAGACCTTGCAACGGGAGTCCAAGCGCCGTGCCAGAGGCTCGTAATCGAATACGGTACCGAAGCCGGCATGTACGCAAACCAGCGTCGGTGCGCCGGGAGCATCGCTGTTGAGCGACAGCAACCCCGCCATCGGCGCATCGTCAGCCGTGAGCTCGGCGATCGTCGGTTTCTGTACCAGATCACGCAGTTTCAAGTTCAAGCCCAGTTTCTTCAGGGCTCGGCACCGAGCCACCACTTGCAGGCTGAGAATCGAATCACCGCCCAACTCATAGAAGTTGTCGGTCATGCCAACGCGCTCGATCTTCAACACCGTCTGCCAAACCTCTGCCAACGCGCGCTGCAGCTCGCTGCACGGCGCCACATACACGCGCTCGGCCACGACCTGGGGTACAGGCAATGCCTTGCGGTCGAGCTTGCCATTGGGCGACAGTGGCAAGCGTTCGAGCAGCATCAGGTGCGCCGGCACCATGTAGTCCGGCAGTACCTGCTTCAGAGCCTCACGCACGCGCTCGCAGAACCCGGCAACATCCAGCCCGGGCTCGGCCACCACATAAGCGGCCAGTTGCTTGCCCAATGTGCCGTCGTGGGTCACGACCACCGCTTCGGCTACACCAGGCTGATCGCAAAGACGCGCCTCGATCTCACCCAGTTCGATGCGGAAACCGCGAATCTTTACCTGATGATCGATACGGCCCAGATAATCGAACACCCCGTCGGCACGCTCACGCACCAGGTCGCCGGTGCGATACAGGCGCCCGCCCGGCACGAACGGATCGGCAATGAAACGCTCGGCACTCAGCCCCGGTCGGCCCAAATAGCCGCGGGCCACACCATGCCCCCCTAGGTACAATTCTCCGGCGATCCCCGCCGGCAGCGGGTTGAGGTCGGCATCCAGCACATGGGCGGTGCGCTGCCCCACCAATTCGCCGATCGGCGCGTAAGGGGCACCGCAGCCCTGCCCGGGGCCAGCGCGCCACAGCAGTGGTGTAACCACGGTCTCGGTCGGGCCGTAGCCGTTGAAGATCGCTTTCGGAGCCAGGGCCCGCTTGACGCGGTCGAAGCTGGCCTCCGGCACCGCGTCCCCCCCGAAACAGTAAATCCGCACAGCTGGAGGATTCCCTTCGCGTTCGGCGTGATCGGCCAAGTGCTGCAGGTATACCGGAGGGAAAGCCGCTACCGTCACGCCGTGCTGGTGCAACTGCTGGTAGGTTTGCTCCGGGGTCCACAGCGTATCGTCACGCACTACCAGACGCGCCCCCTGGGACAGGGCGGTGATCCAGCGCTCCTGGGCACCATCGAAGGCAAACGACATGAAGTGCAGCTCGCAATCGTCCGGTCCCATCTCATAAAGCTCGCCAATGGCACGGCAATGGGCTGCCAACGGGCCATGGGCCACTGCCACCCCCTTGGGCTGGCCGGTGGAGCCAGAGGTGTAAATGACGTAAGCCAGATTGCCCGGGTCGATAACAGTGGCGGGCGGCGCCGCGCTGAACCCATCGAGCATGCGCTCTTCAAGCAGCAACTTGCGCACACCTGTTGGAATTACCAGGCAAGGGTCGAAACCACCATCGCACAAAAGCAGTGTCATGCCTGAGTCGATCATCATGTAGGCTAGACGCTCCGCAGGATGGCTGATGTCCAGCGGAATGTAGCAACCACCTGCCTTGAGCACCGCCAGCATGGCTACCAACGTCTGCTCGCTGCGTGGCAACGCGATCCCGACCCGTACCTCCGGACCAACACCTTGTGCCACCAGGGCATTGGCCAGGCGGTTGGCCTGGCGATCCAGCTCGGCGAAACTGAGCTGGCGGCCGTCACTGATCACTGCCGGCTTGCCAGCCAGTTGCTGCGCTTGTGCAGCGATGCGCAGATGTACTGGCTGCCCCTGTTCCACTCGCGCTGGGTTACCCAGCCGTGCACGGGCTTCGCCACGCGGCAGGCCGATCTCGCCCAGGCAACGCTCGGCGCCCTGGCTCAGGGCGTCCAACAGCCCCTCCATGTCGATGCGTATCGCCTCGGCCACGGCATCGTCGAAAAACTCACGCAAATAGGCGTACTCGATGACCAGACCTTCCTCGAGGGTAACCATCAGGTCCATCGGCAAGTTGGTCAGGCCGGCACTGCTGCTCTGGCCGAAGCTCACCGCTTGCTCGCTCCAGCGTTGCAAGCTCTGTTCCACTGGGTGGTTCTCGAACACGATGATGGTATCGAACAGAGCCTGGCCAGGCTGTCCGGCCCAACGCTGCACATCGTTAAGCGGCGTGTATTCGAGCTCACGCAGCGCCAGGTTGTAATCCTGCAGCCCACGCAGCCAGTTGCCCACCTGGGCATGCGGCGTCACCTCGGCGACTACCGGCAAGGTATTGATGAAACAACCCAGCATGCGTTCGGCCTGTTCCAGGTTCACCGGGCGTCCCGCGACGGTGGCGCCGAACACCACCTGACGTTGACCGCTGTAACGGCTGAGCAGCAGCAACCAGGCGGCCTGAACCAGGGTATTGAGGGTCACCTGCTGCTCACGGGCAAAGGCCTTGAAGCACTCGGTGCGAGCAGCACCGAAGTGGCTGTAGATAGCCTTGAAGCCACTGCCGCCCTGACGTACCGGGTGGGCGTTGGCCAGGTAAGTAGGCGCCTCCAGCGCTCCCAACTGTTCGCGCCAGAACATTTCACTGGCTGCCGGGTCCTGGCGTTGCAACCAGGCAATGTAGTCTGCATAGGGAACCACCGGTTCAAGTGCCTGCCCGCTATACAGGGCCAACACCTCACCAAGCATTTGCGAAACACTCCAGCCATCGAGCAGGATGTGATGGTACGTCCAGATCAACTGATGGCTGTCCGGGCCGGTCCGTACCAGGGTCAGCCGCTGCAAGGGCGGTCGGTCCATGGAGAAGCCCAGGCGCCGGTCGACATCGGCCAGTGCCTCGATTTGCTCGACAGATGCCTGGCGCTGCGACCAGTCCAGTTCATGAACCGGCACGCTCAGCTCGTCCATCACGAACTGCACAGGTTCATCCAGCCCCTGCCAATAAAAGCCGGTACGTAGGGCGTCATGGCGCTGGCTCACCGCAATCCAGGCTGCCTTGAAACGCTCGGTGTCCAGGCCTTGGATCGGCAGCGACAGTTGGTTGACGTACAATCCTTCGACATCGAGGGACATCAGCAGCATGCCCTGCTGCATCGGCGACAGCCGGTACAGTCCGGTGACCCGTTGGTGATCGAGGTCCAGCGCTGCGACTTGCCGCTCATCCAGGCCATGCAGGGCCACCGGCGCCAATGTTGCCGGCGCAATCGGCGCGTCGCCCGCTGTGCCGGCTTCGATTAAACGTGCCAGCTGGCGTACGGTGCGCTGCTGGAAGATATCTTTTGGCGCAAGCGTGATACCGAGGGCACGGGCACGGCTGACCACCTGGATCGAGGTGATCGAATCACCGCCGAGCTCAAAGAAGTTGTCAGTGACGCTGACCTGCTCCAGGCCCAACACTGCTGCCCATATCTCGACAAGCGCACGTTCCATGGCCGTTTGCGCCAGGACGAATTCGCCGCCCATCATTTGCCCTGGGGCAGGAAGCGCCTTGCGGTCAAGCTTGCCATTGGGGCTCAGCGGCATCTGCGCCAGTAGCACCCACTGGGTCGGCAGCATGTATTCAGGCAAGTTGACGGCAAGATCACGGGCCAGACCCTGAGTGAATATCGCTTCATCAGCCTGCGTATCGGCGGCCACCACGTACCCTACCAAACGTGTACCGCGGGCCCCTTCGGCAGCCACCACCACAGCCTCTCGCACCGCGTCCAGCTCCATCAGCCGAGCTTCGATCTCCCCCAGCTCTATCCGCAAGCCGCGGATCTTCACTTGGTGGTCGATGCGCCCGGCGTACTCGATTACCCCGTCGACGCGCTGGCGGGCCAGGTCGCCGGTGCGGTACAGCCGCTCGCCAGCACCGAACGGGCTGGTGACGAAGCGCTCAGCGGTCAGCGCCGGGCGGCGGTGGTAACCGCGCGCCAGGCCTTCGCCACCCAGGTACAGCTCGCCGATCACCCCCAGCGGCGCCGGGTTCAGCTCGGCATCCAGCACGTAGGTCGCCAGGTTGGCGATCGGCTGGCCGATCGGCACCGTATCGGCGCCCTCCTCGCGGCAGGTCCAGTGGGTCACGTCGATCGCCGCCTCGGTCGGGCCGTACAGGTTGTACAGCCCGGCCTGCGGCAGCTTGGCGAACACCTGCTGCTGGGCATCCACCGGCAGTGCCTCGCCGCTGCAGACGATGCGCTTGAGGCCGCTGCAACTGGCCACCTGCGCATCCAGCACGAACGCCTGGAGCATCGACGGCACGAAGTGCAGCGTGGTGACGTCGTGCTGGTGGATCAGCTCCACCAGTCTTGCCGGGTCGCGGTGGTCGCCAGGGCCTGCAACTGCCAGGCGGGCGCCAGTCATCAGCGGCCAGAAGAACTCCCACACCGACACGTCGAAGCTGAACGGCGTTTTCTGCAGCACCGTGTCGCTGCCGTCCAGGCCATAGGCCTGCTGCATCCAGCACAGGCGGTTGGTCAGTGCGCTGTGGCGGTTGCCGGCGCCCTTGGGCTTGCCGGTGGAGCCCGAGGTGTAGATCACGTAGGCCAGGTTTTCCGGGGCCACGGCGATGTTCGGGTTATCAGTCGAGTAACCGCTCAGGTCCAGTTGATCCAGGGCCAGCACGGTCAGCCCTTCGGGCAGCGGCAACGTGAGGTGGCTCTGGGTCAGCAGCAACTCGATGCCGCTGTCCTCGAACAGGTAGCTCAGGCGCTCGGTCGGCAGTTCCGGGTCGAACGGCACATAAGCGCCGCCAGCTTTGAGGATGGCCAGCAGGCCGACCACCATTTCGAGACTGCGCTCGGCGGCAATGCCCACCAGCGCGTCCGGGCCTACACCGGCTGCGACCAGGCGGTTGGCCAGCTGGTTGGCGCGGGCATCGAGCTGGGCATAGCTCAGGCGTACAGTGCCGAACACCAGCGCCTCGGCGTCCGGGGTGCGCTGCACCTGGGCCTCGATCAGGCGCTGCACCGGAGTGCCCAGCGGGTACTCGGTGGCGGTGGCGTTGAAGCCGCAGATCGCTTGCACACGTTCCTGTTCCGAGAGGAGTTCAAGCTGCCACAACCGCTGGCTGGGCTCATCCAGCATGGATTGCAACAGCTGTTCCAGATGCCTCCCCACCCGTTCGATCATCGGCTGGGTGAAATCGGCCAGGTTGAAACTGTAGTGCAAGCTCATCGCCTGCCCCTGGTTCACCGACAACGTCAACGCATAGTTGGTCTGCTCGAAGTTGCTAACCGCGCCGAAACGCAAGGTTTCACCGGCACCCTGCTCAAGGGCTTCGGCAACCGGGTAGTTCTCGAACACCAGCAGGCTGTCGAACAGGGCCTCACCACCCTGCCCTGCCCAGCGCTGGATATCGTTGAGCGGTGTATGCTCCTGCTCGCGCAGCATCAGGTTAAGCGCCTGCACCTCGTGCAGCCATTGCACAACGGTCAGTTGGCCGTGTGGCTCGGCGATCACCGGCAAGGTGTTGATGAACAGGCCTATCTGTTGTTCGACCCCTTTCAGGTCCACCGGCCTACCCGATACCGTCGCGCCAAAGCATACCACCTGCTGCCCGCTGTACTGGCGCAGCAACAGTGACCAGGCCGCCTGGAGCAATGTGTTTACCGTTACCTTGTGCGCCCGGGCGAATGCCTCCAGGGCGCGGCTATGCTCAGCGTCGAACCACTGGTAATGGTTAGCATGCCCGCTGACGCCCCTGGCCGGCCTCGGCAATGCCTTGGCCAGGAGTGTAAGCTCCTCCAACCCCGCCAGGCGCGCACGCCAGAACTGCTCGGTGGCCTCGGCGTCCCGTTCCTGCAACCAGCCTATATAGTCCCGATACCGCCCATGACGCTCCGGTAGTGCCTGGCCGTTGTAACGCTGCAGCACTTCACCGAGCAACTGCGAGTTGCTCCAGCCATCAAGCAGGATGTGATGGTTGCTGTAAATCAGGTGATAGCTCTGATCGGCAATACGTACCAGCACCAAGCGCAACAGCGGTGCACAAGTCATGTCGAACGGCGTTGCGTACTCCACGCGCGCCAGCTCTTGCAGTTCGCGGTCCAGGTCGGTGCAACCGCGTCGGTCGAGCAAGGTGAATGGCACGGACGCCTGGCGGTGCACCAGTTGCAGCGGTTTCTCCAGTTGTCCTTGCCAGAGGAAACCTGTGCGCAGGATTTCATTGGCATCGAGGGCACCCTGCCAAGCCTGTCGGAAACGCTCGGGATCCAGGCCGTGGATGTCCAGGCGCATCTGGTTGACGTAGTCGCCCGCACCCTGCTCATACAAGCTGTGGAACAGCATGCCTTGCTGCATCGGTGACAACGGATAGAGGTCTTCCACCTGCCCGGCAGGCACCGGCAACCCATCCAGGGCGAGCTGGTCAAGGTTCGCCAACGGGAAGTCCGAAGGCGTCACGCCCTGGCAGGCGCAGCAGTGTTCGACCAGTGCCCGCAGCTCCGCGACATAGGCATCGGCCAAGGTCTGGATCGTGCGGTCATCGAACTGTTCACCGCTGAAGGTCCAGCCTAGGCTCAGCCTGCCATCGAAGACCTGACCGTTGATGCCCAGCACCTCGCTGAGCAGCGCCTGGTCGCTCTGTTCCTGGCCATGCGCCTCGCCACTGGGGCGCAGCAGCGCCTCGGCATCATCGAAGCTGCCATCGAATTGGCCCAGGTAGTTGAAGGTCACCTGCGCCAATGCCGGCGCTCGCAAAGCGGCCTGCACCGACGCATCGCCCAGGTAGCGCAACACCCCGTAACCCAGGCCTTTGCCCGGTACGGCTCGCAGTTGCTCCTTGATGGCCTTGAGCGAATCGCCCAAAGAGCTGGCCGGCGTCAGCAGCACCGGAAACAGGCTAGTGAACCAGCCCACGGTGCGAGTCAGGTCAATATCATCGAATAACCCCTCACGGCCGTGTCCCTCCAACTGAACCTGGATATGCGGCTGGCCGGTCCAGCGCGTCAATACACGCGCCAGTGCCGTCAAGAGCAGATCATTGACCTGGGTACGGTAGGCCACGGGGGATTCCTGTAACAAGCGTCGCGTACTGTCGCGATCCAGCTGGCAATGCACGGTGCGGGCATGACGTTGCTGACAGCCTCCATCGGGTCGGTCAAGCGGTAACGGCGCATTGCCCTTAGCCTGCTGCATTTGCCAGTAATCCAGTTCACCCAGCAACGCCACGCTTCGCGCATGATCATGCAGGCGTGTCGCCCATGCCTGTACCGAACTGGTGCGACCCGGCAAGCGGATCAACTGCCCGGTCAAAGCCTGACGGTAAGCGCTCTGCAGGTCATCGAACAGGATCCGCCACGAGACGCCGTCCACCGCCAGGTGGTGGATCACCAGCAGCAAACGCTGGCCGTGGCCGGCCACCTGGGCCAGTACCGCACGTAGCAACACCCCCTGCTCCAGATCGAGGCTGCGCTGCGCACGTCCGGCCAACTCATCGAGTTCCTGCAGGTCCTCCACATCGGCCTGCCAAAGCAGATCCCCCCGCTCTGGCTGCTCGCCAAAGCGACCGCGCCACTGGCCATTGCCAGCCTGCTCGAAACGCAGGCGCAGGGCATCATGCTGGGCCACAAGCGCCAGCAACGCGTCCTCCAGCGCAGCGGCCTGCAACGGGGCCTGAGGCTTGAGCAGCACTGATTGGTTCCAATGCGAGGGCTGTGGATGGGCACTCTCGAAGAACGCCTGCTGCACCGGCAGCAAGGCTGTTTCGCCACTGGCCGGGCGCTGGTCGATCACCTGCGCCTGGTCACCCTGTTGGGCCACGCTGGCCAGCCCCTGCACGGTCTGATGCTGGAACAACTGCTTCGGACTGAAATGGATGCCTGCCTGGCGAGCACGGCTGACCACCTGGATAGACACGATAGAGTCGCCGCCCAACTCGAAGAAGTTATCGCTCAGGCCCACGCGCTCAACCCGCAGTACATCCTGCCAGATCGCTGCGATGCGTTGCTCCAGCTCACTTCGCGGTACCTCATAGGTCTGTTGCAGCTGACTGGCATCAGGCACTGGCAGTGCCTTGCGATCCAGTTTGCCGTTGCGGGTCAGAGGGAGCTGCTCGAGGAACATCAGGTGGGCTGGCACCATGTAGTCCGGCAAGTCGCGCTTAAGCTCGCGCTTGAGCGCATCGCGCAACACGCCGTGCTCCTCGTCGACACTACCGTGAACCACGTAGGCAACCAGTTGCTGACCACTGGCCCCCGGCTGGGCCAACACAACGGCCTCGCGCACACCAGTACAGGCCAACAGGCGCGCCTCGATCTCGCCTAGCTCGATGCGCAACCCGCGGATCTTCACCTGATCGTCGCTACGGCCACGGTATTCGACAATGCCATCCGTACGCCGCCGCCCCAGGTCGGCAGAACGGTACAGGCGGCTACCAGGCACCGTCGAGAAGGGGTCGGGCACGAACTGCTGTGCCGTCAATGAAGGGCGATCAAGGTAGCCACGAGCCAACCCTTCACCACCAAGGTGGATCTCGCCGACATGCCCGTTGGGTATCAGGTTGAAGCTGTCGTCGAGAATCTGCACCGATCGCGCGCCAACCGCCAATCCGATCGGCGCAAAACCGGTGAAGGTGTCTGCCGCATCGAAGCGCCAGATCAATGGGCTGATGACCGCTTCGGTCGGCCCATAGGCGTTGAACAATTGCTCTGCACGCAATACCTGCAGCGCCTCCAGAGCCCGTCGGTCCCAGCCTTCGCCTCCCAGAATGCAGGCTCGCACCCGCAACGAAAGGCCTAACTCGCGCAGCGCTACGGCCTGCTGGAGCAGGTAGGCCGGTGGCAGGTCGAGTACGCTGATGCCGTAGTCGGTAACCGCCAGGCACAGGCGTTCGGGCGACCACTGCCCGACCTCCTCCATGACCACCCGCGCTCCCTGACACAGTGGCATGAACATCTGCTCCCAGGCTGCGTCGAAACTGGGCGAGGCGAACTGCAAGGTGCAGTCGCGCGAATCGATACCATACACCTGCGCAGCGGCCTGGCAGTGCATCGCCAACCCGCGGTGACTCACTGCCACACCCTTTGGCTGGCCAGTAGAGCCAGAGGTATAGATGACGTACGCCAGGCCATCGAGGCACAGGTCAAATTCGTTCCCCAGCCTTTCATCAGTGACCTGCAGGTCATCGACCAGCAGCGTATCGATGCCCTCGGTGACGGGCAGTTGCGCCAGCAGGCTGGTCTGGCTCAGCAGCAACATCAGGCCACTGTCTGCGATCATGTAGGCCAGGCGTTCATGCGGATAGCCACTGTCCAGCGGCACGAAAGCCGCACCGACCTTGAGCACCGCCAACGCCGCAACCAACAGCTGTGGGCCACGCTCCAGGGCGATGCCCACGCGAGCGTCGGGGCCGACGCCACGGGCCAGCAGGTCGGCCGCCAAACGGCAGGCCTGTCGCTCCAGCTCGCCATAGCTCAGCGTGGCATCCGCTGACAACACCGCAGGTTGCTCAGGATTGCGCCGCGCATGGTCAGCGATCATTGCCGGTACGCTGAGCACTTGCGCAACCTTGTTCGGTGCCGACTGCTGCAACGCCTGGCGTTCAGTGGCGCCGAGCATCGACAACTCACCAACTCGCTCACGTGGCGCAGCGACGATGGCCTGCAGCAGGTTGTGCCAATGCCCCGCCAGGCGTTCGATGGTAGAAGGCTCGAACAGGTCGGCCGCATAGTTGAAGGTCGCCGACAGCCCGTTCTCATGCTCGAAGGTATCGAGTGTAAGGTCGAACTGGGCTGTCAGGTTGTCGCGCTCAAGCCCTTCGACCTGTAGGCCCGGCAAAGCCAGGTTCGGCAAGCGGGTATCCCGCTGAGCCGAGCGCTGGTGGTTGAACATCACCTGGAACAGCGCATTGCGGCTAAGGGAGCGTTCCGGCTGCAGTGCGTCGACCAGTTGTTCGAACGGCAGATCCTGGTGTGCCTGGGCACCCAGTGTGGAGATACGAGCCTGGCGCAGTAAAGCGATGAAGTCCTGCTGCGGGTCGACCTGCCCGCGCAGCACCTGGGTATTGACGAAGAAGCCTACCGTACCCTCGGTCTCCACCCGGTTGCGGTTGGCCATGGGTACGCCGATGCGGATGTCGTGCTGGCCACTGTAGCGTTGCAACAACAGTTGCAACGCCGCCAGCAACACCATGAACAGGGTGGCACTTTCGCTTTGCGCCAAGCGCTGCAGGCCATGAAGCAAGGTGTTGTCCACTGTCAGGCGGTACTGGCCTCCACGGAAACTTTGCTCCATCGGCCGTGGATGATCGATGGGCAGCTCCAGCACCGGCTGCTCATGACCCAGGTAGTCGGTCCAGTAGGACAACTGGCGCTCCAGTTCGCCCGCCTCCATCCAGTGCCGCTGCCAGATGGCATAGTCGGCGTACTGGATTGCCAGCGGCGGCAAGGTCACCTGCTGGCCCTGCACGGCACCGGTATACAGCGTGATCAGTTCCTCGACCAGCACACGCAGCGAAACGCCATCACTGATGATGTGGTGCTGAGTCAGCATCAGCACACGATCATCGTCGGCCAGCTCCAGTACCGCCACCTGCATCAATGGCCCGGCCTGCAGGTCGAACAGCTGCCTGCCCTGAACATCGACAAACGCCTCGATACGCTCGGCACGTTCGGCCAGCGCGGCGTGAGCAGCCTGCACCTGTACCTTCAGTTGCAGTTGCGCATCAACCTGTTGGCGGGTCTGTTCATCCTCGGTAACGAAGCGCGTGCGCAAGCCCTCGTGCCGCACCACCAGCTGATTCAGGCAGTACTCGAGCAAGGCCACGTCGAACTCGCCGCGCAGACGCAAGGCTGCCGACAGGTTGTAGGCCGGGCTCTGTGGCTCCAGTTGCCAAAGAAACCACTGCCGTTGCTGGGCGTAGGACAACGGCAATGTCGCGAAATCCTGACGGACCTCGGGGATCGGCAGGTTTGCCGGCGATACTCCCTCCTCGAGCATTCTGGCCAGGAAGGCCTTGCGCTTTTCCAGCGGCAGGGTAATGAACCGCTTGGCGATCCGCACAGCTGCACCAGCGTCCATCACACTTCCTCCATTTCGTCGAACAGGCTCTCAAGCATGCTCAGTTTCGATGTATTCAATTGCTCACCGGAATCGGCCAGTTGCTCGGCGAAGGCGCCCAGCGTCGGAAATTGGAACAGTTGCTGCGGTGTCGGCTGCAGGCCGAGTTCGAGCTGAATGCGCGACACCACGTTGACCACCAGCAGCGAGTGCCCGCCCAGCTCGAAGAAGTTATCGGCCAGGCCAACCCGCTCCAGCTTGAGTACCTCCTGCCAGATTGTCGCGAGCTGTTGCTGCAGCGCGCTCTCAGGCGCCACATAGGCCTGCTGCAACTGGCTTGCATCCGGTTGCGGCAGTGCCCTGCGATCCAGCTTGCCGTTGCTGGTCAACGGCAGTTGGTCGATCAACAGCAGATGTGTAGGCACCATGTAGTCCGGCAGGTCGCGCTTTAGTGCCTGGCGCAGGCTGGCGGTATCTACCGACGCATCGCTGGCCACCACATAACCCACCAGTTGCTGGCCAGAAGGCCCTTGCTGGGCCAGCACTACCGCCTCGCGCACGCCATCGCAAGCCTGCAGGTGCGCTTCGATTTCACCCAGTTCGATACGGAAGCCGCGGATCTTCACCTGGTGATCGATGCGCCCGACATACTCCACTACGCCATCTCGCCGGTAGCGCGCCAGGTCACCAGTGCGATACAGCCGTCCGCCGTCAGCGCAGAAGGGATCGGGCACAAAGCGTGTAGCTGTCAGCTCGGCGCGGTTCAGATAGCCGCGGGCAAGGCCCGCGCGCCCAACGTAAAGTTCCCCCGTACAGCCCATTGGCACCGGGTTGAGGTCGGCATCCAGGAGGTACCACGACAAGTCGGCGATCGGCTCGCCGATCGGGCTGCTGGCTGCCAACTCCAGGTCAGCCAACACCAGCGGACGATAGGTGACATGCACCGTGGTTTCGGTGATGCCGTACATGTTCACCAGGCGTGGCGCGCTGTCACCGAAACGCTCGAACCACGGTCGCAAGCCTTTCACGTCCAGCGCCTCGCCGCCAAACACTAAGTGGCGCAAGGCCAGCTCCGGCACGCCTCGCTCTGGCGCGCAGGCCACCTGCATCAGTTGACGGAATGCTGATGGGGTCTGGTTCAACACCGTGACCCGCTCCTCGACCAGCAGTTCGAGGAATGCCTCCGGCGCGCGGCTGGTCTCGTGCGGCACAATCAGCAATCGCCCTCCGTACAGCAATGCGCCGAAGATCTCCCATACCGAAAAGTCGAATGCGTAGGAGTGGAACAATGTCCAGGTGTCCTGCGCGCCGAAATCGAACCAGTGCTCGGTGGCACTAAACAGGCGCAAGACGTTGGCGTGGGGGAGCAATACCCCCTTGGGCTTGCCGGTAGAGCCAGAGGTATAGATCACGTATGCCAGGTTATCAGCAGTGACCGTCACCTGTGGCGCGTATTCGGCATAACCTTGCAGCGACTCGCCCAGCGCCACCAGGGCGACCCCGGCAGGCACCGGCAACCCACCCACCAGCCCTGGCTCGGCCAACAGCAAGGCAATGCCGCTGTCCTCGATCATGTAGGCCAGACGCTCCTGCGGATACTGCGGGTCCAGCGGCACGTAGGCACCGCCAGCCTTGAGGATCGCCAGGATCGCCACCAGCATGTCCGGGCCTCGCTCACAGACAAGCCCCACCCGTACTTCCGGCACCACACCCAGCTCCACCAGGCGATGAGCAAGACGGTTGGCGCGGCACTCCAGCTCGCCATAAGTCACATGCAGCCCACCCGAGCTCAGCGCAACGGCCTGCGGGTTGCGCGCGGCCTGTTCGGCGATGCGGGCATGAAGGCTGCCTTGTGCCGGCCAGCTACGTGGGACTGGGTTCCAATCGTTCAGTGTGACGCGCTGCTCTGCGCTATCAATCAGTTTGAGTTCGTCCAGGCATGCCGACTCGCCAAGTGCACACATCTGAGCCAGTAGGTTAGTCAGATGCCGGTCAAGCTGCCCGATGGTCGCGGCATCGAAGCTGGCACGATCGTAGCTGTAGTGCAGCGCCAGGCAGTCGCCCAGCGCCACGGCCAAGGTCAGCGGATAATTGGTCTGCTCGCGGTTGCCGATTTCACCAAAACGCAAGCCTTGCGGCGAAGCCTCCTGCAAGGCCTCTGCCACTGGGTAGTTTTCGAATACCAGGATATTGTCGAACAGTGCTTCGCCACCTTGCCCAGCCCAGCGCTGGACCTCGAACAGCGGCGTATGCTCCTGCTCGCGCAGCGCCAGGTTCTGCGCCTGCAATGTCTGCAGCCAGTTGCCCAGGCTCTGTTGCGCTTGCGGCGTGGCGATCACCGGCAAGGTATTGATGAACAGACCGATCTGTCCTTCGACCCCCTTGAGCTCCGCGGGTCGCCCCGACACGGTGGCACCAAAGCACACGGTCGACTGACCGGTATAACGCTGCAATAGCAACAGCCATGCCGCCTGCAACACAGTGTTGACGGTGACCTTGGCACGTTTTGCCAGGTCGGTCAGCTGCCGGGTGGACGCTTGTTCCAGGCTGTGACGATGATCCTCATACCCCTGCTCAAGCAACGCGCCAGCCGAGCAGGCACGGGCCAACAGCGTGGGTTGCTCCAGCGCCTGGGCCTGGCCTTTCCAGAACTGCTCGCTCACATCCGCGTCCTGGGCCTGCAGCCACTGAATGTAGTCGCGGTATGGAGCCGGCTGGGTAGCAGGCTGCACGCCGCTGTAGCGGTGCAGTACTTCTCCGAGCAAGTGCGAGTTGCTCCAGCCGTCCATCAGCACATGGTGATTGGTGTAGATCAGGTGGTAGCCCTGAGCCGAGGTGCGTACCAGTACAAGACGCAACAGCGGCGGCTGACCAAGGTCGAAACCTTGTTGACGCTGCGCCAGCGCCAATGCCTCCAGCGCCGCCGGCAGGTCGTCGCGCTCGCGCCAGTCGTATTCGATGAACGGCAACACCGCCGCCTTGCTCACCCATTGCAACGGGGTCTGCAGCGCGCCCTGCCAGAGGAATCCGGTGCGCAGTACCGCATGGGCCTGCAGCGCGGCCGTCCAGGCCTGGCGGAAACGCTCCGGGTCCAGACCATCGACTTCGATGCGCATCTGATTGATGTAGTCACCAGCCTGCTGCTCATACAAGGTGTGGAACAACATGCCTTGCTGCATGGGAGCCAATGGGTAAAGGTCCTCCAGCTGCCCCGCGGGTAACGGCAAATCGTCCAGCTGGGTCTGACTGAGACCCGCCAGCGGGAAGTCCGACGGCGTCACACCCTGCACTCGAGGGTCGCAGCAATGGTCGACCAAGGCACGCAACTCGGCCACGAACGCGTCAGCCACCCCCTGAATGGTGGCACTGTCAAACTGCGCTTCACTGAATGTCCAGCCCAGGCTCAATTCGCCGCCGTATACCTGGCCATTGATCGCCAGCTGTTCCTCGAGCGGCGCCAGGGGGCTCTTCTCCAGGCCGCGTGGCTCGCCAGTCGGGCGCAGGAAGGCAGCCTGATCGTCAAAGCTGCCGTCAAACTGACCAAGGTAGTTGAACGTCACTTGCGGTTGGGGCATGCCGGACAACGCAGCCTGCGCCTGGGCATCGCCCAGGTAACGCAACACGCCATAACCCAGCCCTTTGTCAGGGATCGCACGCAGTTGTTCCTTGATCATCTTCAGCGAGTCGCCGAGGCCTTCGGCTGGGCTCAGGCTGACCGGGAATACACTGGTGAACCAACCGACGGTGCGGGTCAGGTCGACTGCCTCGAACAACTCCTCACGGCCATGTCCTTCCAGTTGCACCACAGCTGAAGGCGCGCCGGTCCAACGCACCAGGGCACGGGCCAGAGCGGTCAACAACAGGTCATTGACCTGGGTGCGGTAGGCTGCCGGCGCCTCCTGCAGCAAACGACGCGTGGTGTCGCGGTCAAGCTGGCAGTGCACGGTGCGAGCCGAATGTTGCGCGAGCCCACCTTGCGGGTAGTCCAGCGGCAAAGCGCTCTCAACGCCAGCCTGCTGGGCCAGCCAATAAGGCAGCTGCGCCTTGACCGCCGGGCTATCGGCATGCTCCAGCAATCGCTCAGCCCAGGCCTGCACCGACGAGGTACGGGCAGGAAGGGTCGGCGCCTGGCCAGCCAGGATCTGGGTATAGGCTTGCTGCAGGTCCTCGAACAGGACCCGCCACGATACACCATCGACCGCAAGGTGGTGGATCACCAGCAGCAAGCGCTGCTCGCCATTACCCAGCTCGACCAACACCGCGCGCAGTAGTGGACCAACAGCGATATCCAGGCTGCGCTGAGCGCGCTCAGCCAACGCTGGCAGCGCGTCCAGATCGGCCAGTTGCTCCTGCCTGAACACATCCGCCACATCGACGACAGACTGGAAGCTGGCAGTCCAGCCGTGGACGGCATGTACGAAGCGCAGGCGCAGGGCATCGTGATGGTTCAGCAAGGCTTTTAGCGCCCCCTGCAAAACCGCCGTCTCAAGGCGCTCGCGAGGTTTGAGCAGCACCGATTGGTTCCAGTGCGAAGGTTCGGCAATCGCGGCTTCGAAGAAGCGCTGTTGAATTGGCAGCAAGGCGCTGACACCACTCGCCGGCCGCTGATCGACCACACTGGCTTCGCTGCCCTGACGAGCGACACCGGCCAACCCCTGTACTGTCTGGTGCTGGAACAATTGCTTGGGAGTGAAGTGGATACCCGCCTGACGCGCCCGGCTGACCACCTGGATGGAGATGATCGAATCACCACCGAGCTCGAAGAAGTTGTCGGCAAGGCCTACTCGCTCAAGCTTGAGTACGTCCTGCCAGATCGCTGCTATCTGCTGCTCCAGTACCGTTTCCGGCTCCACATAGGCTTGCTGCAGCTCGCTCGCATCCGGCTGCGGCAACGCCTTACGGTCGAGCTTGCCGTTGCTGGTAAGCGGCAAATGCTCGATCAGCAGCAAATGGGCCGGCACCATGTAGTCGGGCAGGTCGCGCCTGAGCGCCTGGCGCAGGCCTTCCCGCAGGCCGGCTGCATCCTGCGCCGGCTCCTGTGCCACCACGTAGCCCACCAACTGCTGGCCGGAAGGCCCTGGCTGCGCCAATACCACCGCCTGGCGCACGCCAACGCAGGCTTGCAAGCGCGCCTCAATCTCACCCAACTCGATACGGAAGCCGCGGATCTTCACCTGATGGTCGATTCGCCCGATGTACTCGATCACGCCGTCCTGACGGTAACGCGCCAGATCACCGGTGCGGTACAAGCGCGCACCCGATTCACCGAACGGGTCCGGCACGAAACGTACGGCGCTCAGATCGGGGCGGTTCAGGTAACCCCGGGCCAGGCCCGCACGACCAACGAACAACTCACCGATACAGCCCTTGGGCACCGGATTCAAGTCGCCGTCGAGCAGATACCAGGACAGGTCGGCGATCGGTTCGCCGATCGGGCTGCTGGCGGCCAGTTCGAGGTCGGCCAACGACAACGGACGGTAGGTCACATGCACCGTGGTTTCGGTGATGCCGTACATGTTCACCAGGCGTGGCGCACTGTCACCGAAACACTCGAACCATGGCCGTAGCGCCTTCACTTCCAACGCCTCGCCACCGAACACCACGTGCCGCAAGGCCAGTTCCGGCTTGGCCATGCTCGGGTCGCAGGCCACCTGCATCAGCTGGCGGAAGGCTGAAGGCGTCTGGTTCAGCACCGTAACCCGCTGCTCGACCAACAGCTCGAGGAACGCCTGCGGCGAGCGGCTGGTTTCATGGGGCACGATCACCAGCCGCCCGCCGTACAGCAGCGCACCGAAGATCTCCCACACCGAGAAGTCGAAGGCATAGGAGTGGAACAGCGTCCACACATCATCACTGGCAAAGCCGAACCAATGCTCAGTAGCGGCGAACAGGCGCAGCACGTTACGGTGCGCCAACAATGTGCCCTTGGGATTGCCGGTGGAGCCCGAGGTATAGATGACATAGGCCAGGTTGTCCGGCGTCACCGCCACCTCGGGCGCATGCTGCGGATAAGCGTCCAGCGGCTCGGCCAGCGACAGCAGGACCAACCCCGGCGGTACCGGCAGGCGCCCGATCAACTGCGGGTCGGCCAGCAACAGGGCGATGCCGCTGTCCTCGATCATGTAGGCCAGCCGCTCGTCCGGGTATTGCGGATCCAGCGGCACATAGGCGCCACCGGCTTTGAGGATGGCGAGAATGGCCACCAGCATCGGCACGCCGCGCTCGCAGGCCAGGCCCACCCGAACCTCGGGCGCGACACCCTGCCCGATCAACCGGTGGGCCAGACGGTTGGCCTGGCATTCCAGCTGCGCGTAGGTCAGCGCCTGCCCTTCCCAGCTCAGTGCCACCGCGTCGGGTGCCCGCGCTGCTTGGGCGGCAATCCGCTGGTGCAGGCTGTCATCAATGGCCCAGCCGCGCGGCGCCGGGTTCCATTCGGCGATGGCCCGGCCTATGGCTGCCGGGGCCTGCATCGGCAGCTCACCGATGCGCTGTTGCGGCTGCGCGACGATGCCTTCCAGCAGGTTGCGCCAGTGCTCGCCCATGGCCGCGATGGTCGCAGGCTCGAACAGGTCAAGGGCATAACTGAGGGACGCACTGAGCCCCTCGGGGGACTCATGGGTATCCAGGGTCAGGTCGAACTGCGCAGTGGTGCGCGGCAACGCCAGGGCCTCCACATTCAAACCACGCAGTTGCCCGGTGGCGCGCTCACGGTCCTCGCTCTGGTGGTTGAACATCACCTGGAACAACGGAGCCTGGCCCAGGTTGCGCTCGAGCTGCAACGCATCGACCAGTTGCTCGAACGGCAGATCCTGATGACCCTGGGCCTGCTGCACCGCTTCCTTGACCTGCTGCAACAGCGTGGCGAACGGCATGCCGCTGTCGATATCGGCCTTGAGTACCTGGGTGTTGACGAAAAAGCCGATCAGGCGCTGGATCTCGGCACGCCCGCGGTTGGCCACCGGCACGCCGACACGGATGTCAGCCTGGCCGCTGTAGCGATGCAACAACACCTGGAAGCTGGCCAGCAACAAGCTGAACAGGGTGACGCCTTGCGCCCTGGCCAGCCCGCGCAACCCGGCCACCAGCTCGAGCGGCAGTTCAACGGCCTCACGCGCGCCGCGAAAACTCTGCTCTTGCGGACGTGCATGGTCCAGCGGCAACTCCAGCACCGGCTGGCTGCCACCCAGGCGCTCGGTCCAGTACGCCAGTTGACGCTCGCGCTCGCCGGCCTCCATCCACTGACGCTGCCAGGCGGCATAGTCGGCATATTGCACCGGCAGCGCCGGCAACTGAGGCAGCTGGCCCTGACTGAAGGCGCCATAGCCGCTCACCAGCTCGTCGACCATCACCTGCATCGACCAACCGTCCGAAACGATATGGTGCTGGGTCAGCACCAGTACATGGTCTTCACTGGCAATCTTGAGCAGGCGCGCCCGCAACAACGGCCCGGCCTGCAGGTCGAACAGCTCCTGGGTCAGGGCCAGCGCCCGCTGCTGCAGACGGGCCTGCAGGGTTTCGGGGGGGCCGGCACTGAAGTCTTCCTGGACAATCGGTAGCGTCGTCGCGGGATGAATGACCTGCAGAGGCCCCTGCTCGGTAGATTCGAAGGTGGTGCGCAAGGACTCGTGGCGCTCCAACAGCGCATCGAAGCTGCGCTGCAAGGCCACCACGTCCAGCGCCCCACGCAACCTCAGCGCGGTCGGCACATGGTAGGCCGTGCTGTCCGGCTTGAGCTGCCAGAGAAACCACTGTCGCTCCTGCGCGAAGGAAAGGCGTGCCGGTTCACTGGAGTCTCGCCTGAACACTGGCGCAATGCTGAACAGATCGATCCCTTTCTGTTTCAGCATGATCGCCAAAGCCTTGCGTTCCTTTGGCGACAGCTCCCCTACCGCTCCGATCAACTCTTGCACACCCTTACCCTCGTCAAGAAATTAGCTGTTCCAGCTCATCTCCTGTTAAACGTTTGAGGGCCTCCAGAGATTTAGCCAATTCATCCTGCACCGGCGCATGGGCCTGCTGCGCGGCCTGGATCACGTCGCAGAAGCTGCGCAAGTCAGTGGCCGCGAACACCGACTTGAGCGCAATATCCACCTGCAACTGCTCACGTACCTGGGCGATGAGTTGGGTAGCCAACAGCGAATGGCCACCCAGGGCGAAGAAATCGTCATCCAGCCCGACCGCTTCGCACTGCAGGATATCCGCCCAGATGGTCGCCACCTGGCACTCAAGCTCGGTTTGCGGGGCACGGAAGGTACGCATCGCCAGCAGCGCATCGACACCCGGCAATGCCCGGCGCTCTAGCTTGCCATTGGGGCTCAGCGGCATCTGCGCCAGGCACAGCAGGTGCATCGGCACCATGTACTCCGGCAGCACCCGGCGCAGTGCGCTCTGCAGTTGTTCGCGCAGGGCCTGCTCATCGGTGCCTGCCTCGCTCGGTACCACATAGCCCACCAGTTGCAGGCTGCCGGCCAGCTCCACCGCCAGCACCACCGCCTCGCGCACTTCGGGCTGCTCCATCAGCCGTG
>NZ_JBTRAR010000025.1:0-99870 GCF_054611535.1 Pseudomonas sp. VEM90
CCGGGAGGACCGCGCTGCAGGCCCCATCCTGGGGCCTCAGCGCTTGACGGGCATCCATGCCCGTCACCTCCCTCCGCAAGGCCTGCGTTCGGCCTCCTGAAGTCGCGAAGATCAAGATCAAGATCAAAAGCCAGATCAAAAGCCACATCAACAGCCAGATCAAAAGCCAGATCAACAGCCACATCAACAGCAGAGGGTTGGCTGTGCTGATCTTCGTCATTCCAACGCAGCGCCGTTTCGCCTATTGTCGATGCTCCCTTCCCAAAACCATTGGCAAACCCATGGAGAACGTCATCGTCATCACCGGCGGCAGCCGCGGCATCGGCGCCGCCACTGCGCTGCTGGCCGCCCGCCAGGGCTACCGCATCTGCATCAACTATCACGCCGATGACCAGGCCGCCGAAACCATCCTCAGCCAGGTCCACGCCCTGGGCGCCGAGGCCATCGCGGTGCGCGCCGACGTCAGCGTCGAGGATGAAATCATCCAACTGTTCCTGCGCGTCGACGATGAGCTCGGCCCGGTCACCGCACTGGTCAACAACGCCGGCACCATCGGCCAGCAGAGCAGGGTCGAGGACATGTCCGAGTTCCGGCTGCTGAACGTCATGAAGACCAACGTCGTCGGCCCCATGCTCTGCGCCAAGCACGCCCTGCGGCGCATGGCGCGCCAGCATGGCGGGCAAGGCGGATCCATCGTCAACGTATCATCGGTAGCCGCACGCCTGGGTTCGCCCAATGAATATGTCGACTATGCCGCCTCCAAGGGCGCGCTCGACACCTTCACCATCGGCCTGGCCAAAGAAGTGGCAGGCGAGGGCGTGCGCGTCAATGGCGTACGACCGGGCTATATCCATACCGGTTTCCATGCGCTTTCTGGTGATCCGGACCGCGTCAGCAAGCTTGAATCTGGCTTGCCCATGGGCCGAGGGGGGCATCCCGAGGAAGTGGCCGAGGCCATCCTCTGGTTGCTTTCGGACAAAGCCTCCTATGCCACCGGCAGCTTCATCGACCTGGGCGGCGGGCGCTGAACGCGCCCGTCAAGTCTCCAGCAACTCGCGAACCCGCTCCGCCAGTGCTTCCAGTTCGAACGGTTTGGTCAACACCAGCGTACCTTGCAGCGGTTGGCCGTCGCTGAGCGCCGCGCTCTCATCGTAGCCGGTGATCAACAGCACCTTGAGGTCCGGGTAGCGCTCACGGCAGCGTTCGGCTACCTGGCGGCCATTCAGGCCGCCAGGCAGGCCGACATCGCTCAGCAGCAAGTCTGGCCGTTCGCCACTTTGCAGGTGGGCGAGAGCAGTCGGACCGTTCTCGAAGGCGTCTACCCGATAGCCCAGCTCTTCCAGCACTTCGCCGATCACCAGGCGCAAGGCGGTCTGGTCTTCAACCAACAGAATGCGTTTTGCAGTCTCGCCACTTCTTCGCGAAGGCACGCGCTGCGGTTTGCTGATTGGCGTCTGGGCTGGCGCGTGGTGGCGGGGTAACAGCAGTTCGATACGGGTCCCCTCGCCAGGCACCGAAAGCACCCGTAATTGCCCGCCCGACTGACGCACGAAGCCATAAGTCATGGACAGCCCCAGGCCGGTGCCCTGGCCCATCGGCTTGGTGGTGAAGAACGGCTCGACTGCGCGCTCGACGACGTCAGCCGACATGCCGCTACCGTTGTCGACGATGCTCAGGCGCACGTACTCCCTGGCCGGCAGTTCCAGTGCCAGGGCCTGCTCGTCGTCAAGCTGCAGGTTGTCGCCAATGATCTCGATCACACCACCGGCAGGCATGGCATCACGCGCGTTGATGCATAGGTTGAGCAGGGCGCTTTCCAGTTGTGGAGGGTCGATGAAGGTCGGCCACAGCTGGCTGGCGAAGCGGCTGCTCAGGGTAATCGCCGGGCCGATGGTGCGGCGCAGAAGGTCTTCCATGTCGGCCACCAAGGTGGCCACTTGCGTGGAGCAGGGTTGCAGGGTCTGCTGGCGGGAGAACGCCAGCAGCCGATGCACCAGCGACGAGGCCCGCTGCGCCGCGCTGTTGGACAGCTCCAGCAAGGGCGCCAGGGCGTCGAAGCGTGACTGGTCCAGGCGTTGCCGCATCAGCTCCTGGGCGCCAAGGATGCCACCCAGCAAATTGTTGAAGTCGTGGGCAATGCCGCCACTGAGCTGGCCTACGGCCTCCATCTTCTGTGCCTGGCGCAGCGCCGCTTCGGCCTTGGCCAAGCGTTCCTGCTCCTGCACTCGCTCACTGATGTCATAGGCGAACAGAAACGCGCCCTGTACCTCGCCTTCTGAATCGCGCAAGGCGTTGAAGCGCAGCTCATAATGGCGCAGCACGGGGGGCTTGCCAAAGGTGCCGATCTCGATGAACTGCTCGCCAGCCAGGGCGCGCTGCCACATCGGCAGAATTGGCGTCTGGTCGGCGGTGCCATCCTCGAACAACCCGGGCAGGTAGTCGCCGATTTCGGGTGTCCTCCCGTACAGCAGGTGGAAGTCATGCTTGGCCTGGCGATTGACAGCCAGCCAGCGCAGGTCCCTGTCGACCACATGCACATTGACCACACTGTGATCGACCAGCTCGGCAAACAAGCGGCGCTCCGCCAGTGCGGCAGTCACCCGTTGTTCGAGCTCTTCGTTAAGGCGCTGAAGGGCCTGCTCTGCACGCCGGCGTTCGGTGACATCCTTGAACAATACCGCCACCTGGCGTTTCTCGGCAGGTTCTATGCGAAAAGTGGTCACCGACAGCACGCGGCCGGTGGCAACCAGCTCTTGCTCGAAGTGCAGTGGTTCGCCGGTGCGAAGTACAGCGCCATAGCGGACCACCCAGTCATCCGCCTCATCGGGCACCATCTCGCGCAGTTTTTGCCCGACCACGTTGGGGATGCCGGCGTGTTTGGCATAGGCGGCGTTGGCCAGCACGTGCACGTAATCACTCAGCGGGCCATGGGGGCCGTCGAAGAACTCGATGATGCAGAAGCCTTCGTCCATGGTGTCGAACAGCGAGCGATAGAAGTCCTGGCCGTGCCCCTGGAGGCTTGCAAGCCGTTGCTCCAGCAGCGTGTTCTGTCGCTGGAGGTCTTCGACTTGTTGGCGCAGTGAGTTCAGATCACGAGAAGGCATGCCTGCGTCCGGCAACTGAAAAATCCAGACTTTAACGTGTTCACCTGCAGGCGAATAGCCGCTCAGTGCGACTGGGCAGTGCTCCCCAGCAACCGTTCAAGCACTTGGGCAAGTGCTTGCAGATCGAAGGGCTTGGCCAGCAGCTCGGTGCGCGTGTCGGGCGCCTCGCTATCAGAACGAGCGAATGATCCGCCCGAGGGTTTCCATGGCCTGTTCGGCGCCGTCATGCCAAGGGCTGCCGTAATTCAGGCGGATGCAATTGCCGAAGCGTCGGGTGGGCGAAAAGATTGGCCCTGGCGCGATGCTGATGCCTTGGGCCAGGGCCATATGGAACAGCTTGAGGGCATCCATCTGCTCGGGCAGTTCCAGCCACAGGAAGTAACCGCCGGAGGGCTGGCTGACCCGTGTCTGCGCCGGGAAGTGGCGGGCGATGGCTGCCAGCATGTTGGCCTGCTGGCCCTCCAGGGCGTAGCGCAGCTTGCGCAGGTGGCGGTCGTAGCCGCCGTGTTGCAGGTAGTCGGCGATGGCTGCCTGGGCCGGCATGGAGGCACAAAGGGAGGTCATCAGCTTCAAACGCTCGATCTTCTGCGCAAAGCGCCCAGCGGCCACCCAGCCAATGCGATAGCCCGGCGCCAGGCTTTTGGCGAACGAGCCGCAGTGCATGACCAGGCCCTGGGTATCGAAGGCCTTGGCGGGTTTGGGCGCCTGTTGCGAGTAGTACAGCTCGGCGTACACGTCGTCTTCGATCAATGGCACCTGATGGCGCGCCAGCAACTCCACCAGTGCCTGTTTCTTGGCCTCCGGCATGCTTGCACCTACAGGATTCTGGAAGTTGGTCATGCACCATACGGCTTTTACCGGGTGCTTCTCCAGGGTCTGCGCCAGCACCCCGAGGTCCATGCCCTCGCGCGGGTGCACGGGGATTTCCACGGCCTTGAGCTTGAGCCGCTCCAGCACCTGCAGGCAGGCATAGAAGGCGGGGGCCTCGATGGCTACCAGGTCGCCCGGCTGGGTCACTGCCTGCAGGCACAGGTTCAGGGCCTCCAGTGCGCCGTTGGTGATCAGCAGCTCTTCCATCGGCAGCATCAACCCACCGACCATATAGCGCAGGGCTATCTGCCGGCGCAGCTGAGGGTTGCCCGGGGACAGATCGGTCACCACCATGCGTGGGTCCATGCTGCGGCTGGCGCTGGCCAGTGAGCGCGACAGGCGTTGCAGCGGGAACAGTTCAGGGCTGGGGAAGGCTGAGCCGAAGGCAATGGTGTTGGGGTCCTTGATCGAGTCGAGGATCGAAAATACCAAGGCGCTAACGTCGACATCGGTAGACTCGCTCACCGGCTGCAGCGCCTGCGGCTCGCTGAACTGGCGCGGAACGTGGGCGTTGACGAAATACCCGGAGCGCGGCCGGGCCCGGATCAGCCCACGCCGTTCCAGCAGGTAATAGGCCTGGAACACGGTGGACGGGCTGACCCCGTGGGTCTGGCTGGCGTAGCGCACGGACGGCACGCGCTGGCCGGGGCCCAGCACCCCGGAGCGGATCAGTTCGGCAATGTCATCGGCGAAGCGTTCGTAGCGTTTCATTCTGGCCTTCTGTCGAAGCCTGGCAGGCAAGGTGGCGTGAGTGTAAGGGATCAGCGGTTCATCGGGGCGACGAAGCGACTGTGCGCCACGCTGCGGATAGCGGGGTCGTCACGCTCGCTGATTTCAAAGCTCAGCGTCTGCGAGCTGCTGGTCGGGCGCTCGGCGAGCATCGCCACCGACACCGGCAGTTCGCTCATTTCGCCAGCAGGGATGACCAGTGCGCTATTGCCCTGCAGGGTGAAACCGTCAGCGTCCAGCAGGCGCAATTGATAGTGCTGGGTACGTTCGGTCTTGTTGATGACCTTCAGCAGGTAAATGTTCTCGATCTGGCCTTGGGCGTTTTCGCGGAACAGGCCGCGGTCCTTGATCACATCCAGCGATACCATCGGGCGCAGTTGCAGGGCCATCACCAGTGCCCCGATCATGACCAGCAGCGCGGCAGCGTAGCCCAGCAGGCGCGGGCGCAGCCAGTGAGTGGTACCGCCTTGCAGGCTGTGCTCGGACTTGTAGCCAATCAGGCCGCGGGCATACCCCATCTTGTCCATTACCCCGTCACAGGCGTCGATGCACGCGGCACAGCCGATGCAAGCCATCTGCAAACCATCACGAATGTCGATGCCGGTGGGACACACCTGCACGCACAGCGTGCAATCGATGCAGTCGCCCAGTCCCTGGGCACCGACATCACTGCCTTTCTTACGCGGACCACGGGCCTCGCCACGGCGCGGGTCGTAAGCGACCGCCAGGGTGTCCTTGTCGAACATCACGCTCTGGAAGCGCGCATATGGGCACATGTGCAGGCACACCGCTTCACGCAGCAGGCCGGCATTGATGTAGGTAGCGGCCGTGAAGAACAGCACCCAGAACAGTGACACACCGCCCAGTTGCAAGCTGAGCAATTCCGCGGCCAGTGGCCGGATCGGGGTGAAGTAGCCGACGAAGGTCAACCCCGTGAGCACACCAATGGCCAACCACAGGCTGTGTTTGAGCGTGCGACGGGCCAGTTTGTTCAGGCTCCAGGGCGCCGCGGCCAGCTTGATGCGCTGGTTGCGGTCGCCCTCGGTAACCTTTTCGCACCACATGAACAGCCAGGTCCAGGTACTTTGCGGGCAACTGTAACCGCACCAGACACGCCCGGCGTAGACGGTGATGGCGAACAGGCCAAAGGCACAGATGATCAGTAGCGCCGACAGCAGGATGAAGTCCTGTGGCCAGAAGGTGGCGCCGAAGATATGGAACTTGCTGTTTCCCAGGTCCCACAGTACGGCCTGGCGGCCGTTCCAGTTCAGCCAGGCCGTGCCGAAGAACAGCACGAACAGGGCGCCGGCAAAGCCGATGCGCAGGTTACGGTAAAACCCGGTAAAGCTGCGGGTATGGATACCGCTGTCGGTGCGTCGTGCTTGGATGCTGGCTGGGGCGGTGGCGATCTCTGCAAAAGGGATTCTATCGTTCATGGTTCGGTGCTCATCAGGCCTCGATCAGGCATGAGCACTATGGCGCTGAAGCTGTTATCAGCACAGGTTCAGATTTTACGATAAAAACCATATCAGATTTGCCGCATAGCCCCGCCAGGCCTCATATTACCGAGCCTGGCGCGCTGGCCTTCAGATGCCTGCGGCTATCCACCGCACCCGCCACGGTCAGTGCATCGGCCTCGGTTTCGGTAATGGGCACGCGTTGGCCGGCCAGAATGGCCACCGACATGCGCAATTGCTCGTCGGTGATGATCTCGATATCCGGGCCTTCGCCCTCGATGCGCAGGTCTTCGCCGGTCAGTGTGCAGCGGCGGGTGGTTTCGTCGATTTCAATGGGCATGGTGGGGGCCTCCTGGGGTGGTTACAGGGTGGACCGCGGTCAGGGGCCAGTTGCTGCATCGGCAGGCTGAGCGGCACTTTGCATTGCGTGCAGAGGTCAACCTGAAAACACATGCTCAGGCAGGGGAGCACCGCGATGGATGTCATCTGGCAAGCAATCCAGGCCGAATTCGCCGATGTCACCGATGAGCGCGAGGTCACGCAAATCCTTGTGCGCTTGCTGATGGCTGCTGTGCTTGGCGCAATACTGGGCTTCGAGCGTGAACACAAGGGCAAGTCTGCCGGGGTGCGTACCCACATGCTGGTCTCGCTGGGCGCCGCCCTGTTCATGCTGTCACCCAGCATGGCGGGGGCCGATGACCAGGCACTCAGTCGGGTGATCCAGGGCATCGTTGCCGGTATCGGGTTTCTCGGTGCGGGTACCATTCTGAAGGGCAACGGCCAGGACACCAGCCATGTGAAAGGCCTGACGACCGCTGCCGGGCTATGGATGACGGCTGCCATCGGTACGGCGGCCGGCATGGGACGCGAAGCCACGGCGCTGATCAGCACGGTACTGGCCCTGCTGGTACTGGGCACGATGCCGTTGATGGTGGAAAAGGTCGAAGGGCAGGATGAGGAGAAGCAGGAGGAGGAAGAGGGCAGGAAGCACTGAGGGGAGCCGAAGCTCCCCTCAAAGCGTTGTTGCCTGCTCTTTTTTTATTATTGGGACCGGCCTTTTGTTGTTTTTGTCGGCTTGTCCTGGTGCTGCGGGCGACCCCCATGCGGGGTCAAGAGCAAACGTATTTTTTTGAGCGCTGACCTGCTGTCATCATCGCTGATCCGAACCTGGCTGCCGCTACCTTGAGGTAGTTTTATTGTTCTGTGCCAGCCCGCGGGGCGAACCCCTGAAAAGCGTGTCGACTCCAAAAAAATCTGCTTGCTACGCCTCTGCCGTGTTGTTCTTGTTATGTCAGAGCCGTTACCTGTTGTTTTTATTGGGTATCGCGTTTTTTTTGTTGTTGTACCAGAGATATAGCAGGGTGCGTGCCAACTTTTAAAAACCCTTTTAAATCAATGATTTAAGAATTTTGATCGACACCACCCAGCCTGAAATTCTGCCGATTTGTTTCCCTGTTACCCGATTTTTTGCTGTGAAATGTGCGGGAGGTAACACTTCACCCACACCGATGTGACATCCGTGTGACCTATTAAGCGCTACACGCCCGCGCTACCCGCGACCCATTGTCGCGGCCCAGCACGCTGCTGATGCGCTGGCCGGCGGCTATCAGCCGGCCCAGGTCGATGCCGGTTTCAATGCCAAGCCCTTGCAGCAGGTACACAACATCCTCGCTGGCGATATTGCCGGTAGCACCCTTGGCGTAAGGGCAGCCGCCCAACCCGGCTACCGAGCTGTCGAACACGCTGATGCCTTCAAGCAGGCTGGCATAGACGTTGGCCAGGGCCTGGCCGTAAGTGTCATGGAAGTGTCCGGCCAACTGCTCGCGCGGCACCTGGGCCGACACCACCTCGAACAGGCGCCGGGTGTCACCTGCAGTACCGGTGCCGATGGTGTCACCCAGCGAAACCTCATAGCAGCCCATGTCGTGCAGGGCGCGGGCCACCGGGGCCACCTGCTCGGCGCTGACCTTGCCCTCATAAGGGCAGCCGAGCACGCATGACACATACCCGCGCACGCGCACGCCGTGGCTGCGCGCAGCGTCCATGATGGGTTCGAAGCGCTTGAGGCTCTCGCTGATCGAGCAATTGATGTTGCGTTGCGAGAACGCTTCGGAGGCTGCAGCGAATACCGCTACTTCCTTGACCCCCGCAGCCAGGGCGTCCTCGAAACCGCGCAGGTTCGGCGCCAGCGCGGCATACGTCACACCGGGGCGCTGCTGGATGCCGGCGAATACCTCGGCAGAGCCGGCCATCTGTGGCACCCACTTGGGGGACACGAAACTGCCCACTTCTATATAGGCCAGGCCTGCTTCGGTGAGGTCGTTGACCAGGCGCACCTTGTCGGCGACGCTGATGGGCTGGGCTTCGTTCTGCAGGCCGTCGCGGGGGCCGACTTCGACCAGGCGGACGTGTTTAGGCAAGGACATGGCGGATTTCCTGTGGCGTTCAGCGGTGGTCTTTGTTGTTCAGGGTGGCGGCCAGGGCTTGTTCGCAGCGCTCCTGGGCGGTATCCAGTTCCAGTTGCATCTGGTGAATGTCCAGCATCTGCTGCTCCAGCTGGGCGCGGCGCTCGGCGATCTTCGCCAGCATGCTGTTGAGCTGTTTGAGGTTGCCGCTGGTGGGGTCGTACAGTTCGATCAACTCGCGGCACTCGGCCAGGGAAAAGCCGATGCGCTTGCCGCGCAGGATGAGCTTCAGGCTGACCTTGTCGCGCGGTGAGTAGATGCGTTCCAGGCCACGACGCTCAGGGCTGAGCAGGCCCTGTTCTTCGTAGAAGCGGATAGCGCGGGTGGTGATGTCCAGCTCGCGGGACAGGTCGGAGATGCTGTAGGTCTGAGTGCTCATGCTCGGGCTCGGCGTGGGGTATGCGGATATCCTGAGGGCAGGTTGACGTATACGTCAAGAAGAGGCCGGTATGGATTATTCAGACAACCCCGATCTGCGATACCCATTGGGCGTCTGCCCACTCAAGCGCTTGAACCACCGGGCGAAGTAGGTCGGGTCGGTAAACCCCAGGCTGTCCGACAACTGCCCGATGCTCATCCGCGTGTAGATCAGGTTGCGTCGCGCCTCCAGCAACAACCGCTGGTGCACCACCTGCAACGCAGTCTGACCACTCAGCGTCCGGCACAGCTGGTTCAGTTGCAAGCTCGGAACATTCAGCCGCGCGGCATAATCTTCAACCGACAGATGCTCGCGGTAATGCGCTTCGACCAGGCGCAAGTACTGCCCCAGCAACAGGCGGTCACGTTCATCGCGGTTACGCGGCGCCAGCCCTAGCTGCTGGCGGCGGCTGATCCACACCATCAGCGCGGTCACCAACGCTTCGAGCATCGCCGCGCGAGCCGGGGCATTGCCTTGGTACTCCCGCTGCAAGGTGTCGACCAGGCTGCGCAGGTGCACGCGGTCATGGCCCAGGGGGTAACACGCTGGCTGGGCCAGCACCGTCAGTGGCGCGCCCAGGCGCTGTTCCAGGTTCGCTACAAGGGCGGTACCAAAGGTCAGTACATAGCCCTGGATGTCGGCGCTGAAGCGAAAACCATGCACGGTCATCGGCGGCACTACCTGGATCGCCGCTTCGCCGATGGCACTGCGCATCCCCTCAATCTCCACCTGTGCCTGACCCCGCTGTACATACAGCAGCTGGAACAGCTCGGCATGCTGGTGCGGCTTGATCTCCCAGTGATGCAGGCGGCTGCGCGCCGGGATCGATTCGCAATGCAGCAGGTCGGTACCGGGCCAGGCCTGATTTTCGCCATACAGCTTGAACAACGGGACGCCGGGGAGGGTGGATTTCATCTGGGCTGACCTGTCCGTTAATCGAACGCTTTTCGTAAAAGTGCAGGTTTTTTATGGAATAGCACACTTAAGAAGCGTTTTCTGCCAGTAAAAATGCAATGGCAAACCCTAACAGCAGATGCCGCCCCGCTGCCAGTTCCGGGCCGGTATCGTCCGAACAGAGACAACAACAATGAAAACTCAGGTTGCAATTATTGGTGCAGGTCCGTCTGGCCTGCTGCTGGGCCAGCTGCTGCACAAGGCCGGTATCGATAACATCATCGTCGAACGCCAGACCGCCGAGTACGTACTAGGCCGCATCCGCGCCGGGGTGCTGGAGCAAGGCACGGTCGACCTGCTGCGCGAGGCCGGCGTGGCCGAGCGCATGGACCGTGAAGGCCTGGTGCACGAGGGTGTCGAACTGCTGGTTGGCGGGCGCCGCCAACGTCTGGATCTCAAAGCCCTGACCGGCGGCAAGACGGTGATGGTCTACGGCCAGACCGAAGTCACCCGTGACCTGATGCAGGCCCGTGAAGCCAGTGGTGCGCCGATCATTTATTCCGCCAGCAATGTCCAGCCGCATGAACTGAAAGGCGAGAAGCCCTACCTGACCTTCGAAAAGGATGGCCGGGTGCAGCGGGTTGACTGCGACTATATCGCCGGCTGCGATGGCTTTCACGGCATCTCGCGGCAGAGCATCCCGGAGGGCGTGCTGAAGCAGTATGAGCGGGTTTACCCGTTTGGCTGGCTGGGCCTGCTGTCGGACACACCACCGGTCAATCACGAGCTGATCTACGCCCACCATGAGCGCGGTTTCGCGTTGTGTAGCCAACGCTCGCAAACACGCAGCCGCTACTACCTGCAGGTACCTTTGCAGGATCGGGTCGAGGAGTGGTCTGACGAGCGTTTCTGGGACGAACTGAAAGCCCGTTTACCCGCCGAGGTAGCGGCGGACCTGGTCACAGGCCCCGCGTTGGAAAAAAGTATTGCGCCGCTGCGTAGCCTGGTGGTCGAACCCATGCAGTATGGTCACCTGTTCCTGGTGGGGGACGCGGCGCACATCGTCCCCCCTACCGGTGCCAAAGGCCTTAACCTGGCGGCCTCGGACGTCAACTACCTGTACCGCATTCTGGTCAAGGTGTACCACGAAGGGCGCGTCGACCTGCTTGCGCAATACTCGCCGCTGGCACTGCGCCGCGTCTGGAAGGGCGAGCGCTTCAGTTGGTTCATGACCCAACTGCTGCATGACTTCGGCAGTCACAAGGATGCCTGGGACCAGAAGATGCAGGAAGCTGACCGCGAGTACTTCCTGACCTCGCCGGCGGGGCTGGTGAACATTGCCGAGAACTATGTGGGGCTGCCGTTCGAAGAAGTGACCTGATCTGTCATTGCGCAAACCTGGCAATCACGCAGAGAGCAAGGGCTGCATTGGTCAGCGAATGGCTTGCCGGTAATTACACCAAGGCTTGAAGTCAAGACTGCGTATGACCGACAGTGCTTCGCTGAATAGGTGATGGCAGGATGCATGACGATGAAATATCCCACCCCGCTGATCGGCGCTCTGTGCCTGCTGGTTACCAGTAACTGGGCCGGTGCCGACCAGGTATTACCCGCACCACCGGAACTGGCCTCCGGCTACCGTAGCGGTTTGCAGCCGGTGCACGCCAGCCGGCACATGGTCGCCGCAGCCAACCCGCTGGCCAGTGAAGCGGGGCGGGCGATGCTGCGTGCCGGCGGCAGTGCGATTGACGCCGCCATTGCCATGCAAATGGTACTGACGCTGGTCGAGCCACAGTCCAGTGGGATCGGCGGCGGGGCGTTCATCCTGTACTGGGATGGCAAGCGCGTGCAGGCATTCGACGGGCGTGAGGCAGCGCCTGCGGCGGTGACGGAAGCGCTGTTCCTGCATGCCGATGGCACATCCATGCCGTTCCGGGTGGCGCAAATCGGTGGGCGTTCGGTGGGCGTGCCCGGGGTGCTGCGTGCCCTGAAACTGGCCCACGAGCAGCACGGCAAGTTGCCCTGGCACGCCCTGTTCGCCCCGGCCATCGCCTTGGCACGCAACGGCTTCGCGGTTTCCGAGCGCCTGCACACACTACTGGCCGGGGACCCCTACATTGCCCGCTCACCCGCAATGGCCCGTTACTTCCTGGATGAACAGGGCAGGCCGCTGGCCGTGGGTACGATCCTGCGCAACCCTGAGTTGGCACAGACCTTGGAGCAGATCGCCGCACAGGGGCCCGAGGTGTTCTACGGCGGTGAAATTGCCGAAGCCATCGTCGCCAAGGTGCGTGGCCATGCCAATGCCGGGTATCTGTCGTTGCAGGACTTGCAGCGCTACCAGGCCAAGGAGCGCGAGCCGTTGTGCGGTCCCTACAAGGCCTGGCGGATCTGCGGCATGCCGCCGCCCTCATCGGGTGGGGTGACCGTCCTGCAGACCTTGGGCCTGCTCGAAGCCGTGCAGCGCACCGCGCCGCAACGCGACCTGGCAGCGTTGCGACCGCTGACTACCTCGTCTCCGGCCCGCCTGGAAGCCCCGCCGTTGGCCGTGCACCTGATCGCCGAGGCCGAGCGCCTGGCCTACGCCGACCGCGCTCAGTACCTGGCCGACAGCGACTACGTGCCGGTCCCGGTCAAGGCCCTGACCGATTCTGCTTACCTGGCCAGCCGCGCGGCGCTGATCGGCGAGCACAGCATGAAGCGCGCCGGCCCGGGCCGCCCGCAAGGAGCGGAGCTGGCGCTTGCGCCCGACCGCTCGCCACCGCGCATCTCCACCTCTCACCTCAGCGCGGTGGATGACAGCGGCCAGGCCCTGGCCATGACCACCTCGGTGGAGGCCGCATTTGGCTCGCACCTGATGGTCAAGGGCTTCCTGCTCAACAATCAGCTGACCGACTTCTCGTTCATCCCCCACGAGCACGGCAAGCCGGTGGCCAATCGGGTGCAGCCGGGCAAACGCCCGCTGTCGGCCATGGCGCCGACGTTGGTGTTCTCGCGTGCCACTGGCGAGTTTGTCGCGAGCCTCGGTTCGCCGGGCGGCTCGCAGATCATCGGTTACGTGAACAAGGCACTGGTCGGCCTGCTGGATTGGCAGCTCGACCCGCAGCAGGCAGCCGGCCTGCCCAACTTCGGCAGCCGCAATGCCGGCACTGAAGTGGAAGCAGGGCTGAGCAGCCCGGCGCTGATCCGCCAGTTGGCAGCGTGGGGGCATGAGGTGACACCGATGACCATGACCAGCGGCATGCAGATCATCCAGCGCAGTGGCGAAGGTTGGTCAGGCGGTGCCGATCCTCGGCGGGAAGGAGTGGCCCTCGGTGACTAGCCGTGATAGAACGCAGACTTGCCATTCAGTAGTTGAATACCCAGATGTCTATCAGCGTGAAATCGAATAGGGCCCTGTTCGACCTCGACCTGCTACGCGCCATTGTCGTGGTGGCCGACTGCGGCAGCTTCACCACCGCTGCCGCGCGGCTGCATTCGACCCAGTCGACGATCAGCCAGAAGGTGCGCCGCCTGGAAGACATGGTCGGCCACCGCCTGCTGGTGCGGGGCAACCGTGACGTGCTGCCGACCGACGCCGGGCAGACTTTGCTCGGCTATGCCCGGCACATGCTGGCCCTGAACGATCAGATGCTTGAAGCCCTGGCCGGGGCGATGGTGGGCACCACGGTACGGCTTGGCGTGCCCGAGGACTTCGTGGGCGGGCGTACCACCAATGCGCTATCGGCATTCAGCCGGCTGCACCCACAGGTGAAGCTCGAAGTGACCAGTGGCTTGTGCCGTGACCTGAGCCAGGCCTACGACAATGGCGAGCTTGACCTTGTGCTGCTCAAGCAGCGGCGCAACAGCCGTGAGGGCGTTGCCTGCTGGCCAGAGCGTCTGCAGTGGATCGACAGTGCACACACGCCCGCCTTCGAGCTGGACCCGATCCCGTTGGTCACCTTTCCGCCACGCGGCCTGTACCGCGAGGACATGATCAGCGCCATCGAAGGCATGGGCCGGCGCTGGCGTATCAGCTTTACCAGCTCGAGCCTCAGTGGCATCCAGGCTGCGGTCGCCGATGGCATGGGTATCAGCCTGCTGCCACCCAGGGCGGCCTCCGGCGAGCACAGGGTGTTGGGGGCCGGGCAAGGGCTGCCGGAGGTCGACAGCTATGAGATCGTCATCGTGCACCGGCCGACGGCGGATGTGATGGTCAAGGCGTTGGCTGAGGTGATGACACAGTTGCTGGCGGGCGGTGGGATCTGACGATCTGTGGGAGATGCTCTTGCACAGCACTCAAAGCCAGCACGATCACTGTGAGGTTGCCCGGCGAATACAGGTGAAGCCCTTTGCCTTCCATCGCGCAGCCTGCATCGCGGGCAAGCCCGCTCCCACACCCGTCACGCTCCCTTTTCGCCCGGACCTGATTCAAGGTCTCGATCCTCGCGCACATCCTGCAGTTTTTTATTTTCTGTAGTACGTACCGTGGTACGGCGTGATCTTCCAGAGCAAAGCCCGGCGGATGGCGGCGACCAGCATACTCAAGGTTGGCGCTCAGCCACCGCTCGCAAGGTACGCAGCGTCACCACCGCTATATCCACCATTAGCCGGTTGGCCAGCCAGCTCGGCACATCCCCGGCAGGGGCGGCCTGCAACTGGTAGGTCACCTCGGTCACCCGCTCACCCAGCGGCTGCATCCGCCACTTGCCACTCAGGTGCCGTACCCGGATCAGTCCTTCAACCTTGGGGATTCTGTCGGGCTCGGCGCTCAGGTGGCGCACCAGGGTACCGTCGGCCAGGCGTTCGCTGGTCACTTTCAGTACCATGTCCCGCGGCCTCGTTGGCCATGGTGGGTTGGTGGTCAGGTATACCCAGGTGCTATCACCTTCCACATCCAGCAGCCGCAGCTGGTCACAGGCGTACAGCCACTTGCAGGCTACGCGCAGGTTATCCTGCAGGTCAGTGAGCGTGCGCACGCTGGCTTTCATGGTGCTGACACCACGAAACTGCGGGTAGGGCGAGGCGCTTGGGTCCTTCAGGTACACGCGAATGCCTTCGCGGTCGTAGGCCAGGTTCCAGCCATCGGTGGCCAGGGCGGAGGTGCACAGCAGTAAGGTCGCGATCAGCAGGCAGCGGTTCATGGCTGTACCCTGCAGGGGTGGGTGTTTTTCAGTATGCGTGGCAAACAGAAAGCCCGCCAGGTTGGCGGGCTTGCGGGCATCAGCCTGGGCTTAGCGCTTAGGATTCAGCGTCAGGTGTACGTGACGGTTTACGTCCTTGTACAGCAGGTAGCTGAAGTTGCCTGGGCCGCCGGCGTAGCAGGCTTGCGGGCAGAAGGCGCGCAGCCACATGAAGTCACCGGCTTCCACTTCGACCCAGTCCTGGTTCAGGCGGTACACTGCCTTGCCTTCCAGCACGTACAGGCCGTGCTCCATCACGTGGGTTTCCGCGAACGGAATCACACCGCCCGGCTGGAAGGTGACGATGTTCACGTGCATGTCGTGGCGCATGTCGGCCATGTCGACAAAGCGGGTGGTTTTCCAGCGGCCTTCGGTGCCCGGCATCTCGATGACGGTGGCGTTGTCGCGGTGGGTGACGAAGGACTCCGGTACATCCAGGCCTTCAACCTTCTGGTAGTGCTTGCGCAGCCAGTGGAAGGTGACGTTGGACTTGCTGTTGTTGCGCAGGCTCCACTCGGCGCCCGGGGCCAGGAAGGCGTAGCCGCCAGGTACCAGGGTGTGGTGCTTGCCTTCGACGGTGATGTCCAGTTCGCCTTCGACAATGAACACCACGGCTTCCGCATCGGCGTCCAGCTCAGGGCGCTCGCTGCCGCCTTCCGGGGCCAGTTCGACGATGTACTGGGAGAACGTTTCGGCAAAACCGGTCAGCGGGCGGGCGATGACCCACATGCGCATCTTGTCCCAAAAGGGCAGGTGGCTGGTGACGATGTCACGCATCACGCCTTTAGGGATGACGGCATAGGCTTCGGTGAACATGGCACGGTCAGTCAGCAGCTCGGTTTGAGCCGGGTGCCCACCGTGTGGGGCGAAGTACGAATGGTTCGACATGGACGATCTCGACTTGTTGTTCTCTCCCCATGCCTTGAACCGCACCGGCCGGTGCGGCGCAGGGGATGTGGTCACAGAATAGGGTCGAGCATGTGCTATCCACAAATTAAATGTTGGAATACTCGGTATTTAATCGCTGAATGCCGACCTGACGCCCAGCGTGCTGTTCGGGCAGCTGGCCGCCGCGGCCGAACAGCTTGTGGCGCAGGGGACCCTCGATGTAGCTCAGCGGGTAGCGGCCACGCCGTTGCAGCTCGGGCACCAGCAGGTCGACTACATTGGCCAGGTCGTCCGGTTGCACGGCGTAGGTCAGGTTGAAACCGTCGATGCCGGTATGGTCCAGCCAGGTTTCCAGCTGGTCGGCCACTTCGCTGACAGTGCCGATCAGCACGGGGCCGCGACCGCCCAGGCCAACGAATTCGGCGGCTTCGCGTACGGTCCAGCGGCGAGTGGGGTCGGCGGCGGTAAAGGCTGCGAGGGCGGCACGGCCAGCATCGTTCTCGACGTACTCGATCGGTGCATCGGGGTCGAGGCCGGCGAAGTCGATACCGGTCCAGCCTGACAGCAGCGCCAGGGCAGCGTCCAGGTCGACATAGCGGCGATAGTCGTTAAAGCGGGCCTCGGCCTCTTCCCGCGTGGGGGCGACGATCAACAGCACCTGGGCGTAGATCAGCACTTCGTCAAGGCCACGCCCGGCCGCTTCGCAGGCCTGGCGGATGCCGTCGGCGTAGCGGCGCAGCACAGTCGGCGTTGGCCCGCTGATGAACACGCATTCGGCATGCCGTGCGGCAAACTGCTGACCGCGTGCCGACGCACCGGCCTGGAACAACACCGGGGTGCGTTGCGGCGACGGCTGGCACAGGTGCATGCCGGGCACCTGGAAGTGCTCGCCCACATGGTTGATCGGGTGTACCCGCGAGGGTTCGATATAGCGCCCACTTTCACGCTCCAGCAGCACGGCGTCGTCGTCCCAGCTTTTCTCCCACAGCTTGTACAGCACCTGCAGGTATTCCTCGGCCAGGTCGTAGCGTTGGTCGTGGCCCAGTTGACGCGCCAGGCCGAGGTTGCGCGCAGCGCTGTCCAGATAGCCGGTGACGATGTTCCAGCCGACCCGGCCATTGCTCAGGTGGTCGAGCGTGGACATGCGCCGGGCGAAGGGGTAGGGGTGTTCGTAGGTCAGCGAAAAGGTGACACCGAAGCCCAGGTGCTCGGTCACCCCGGCCATCGCCGGCACCAGCAGCAGCGGATCATTGACCGGCACCTGCACGCCACCGCGCAGGGCGGCTTGCGGGCTGCCTTGATAGACGTCGTAGATACCCAGCACATCGGCGATGAACAGGGCGTCGAACAGGCCGCGTTCGAGCAGGCGGGCCAGGTCGGTCCAGTAGCTCAAGCGGTTGAACGCCATACTGGTGTTGCGCGGATGGCGCCACAGTCCAGGGGACTGGTGGCTGGCAGCGTTCATGCTGAACGCGTTGAAGCGGATCGGGCGGGGCATGGTCAGCGCGCTCCGTTCAAGGCAACACGGAAGCCGGGTAGACCGCTTCGGCCACCTGTAGCTTGCGTGGAATCAGGCCCAGGCCCTGGAAGGTGTCCGCCAGCTTCTGTTGTTCGGCAACGATCTGCGGGGTGATAGCGACGGCGTTGTAGTTGCGCCGTTCGCTGGCCGCTTCCAGCACCTGGGTGCTGATCCCCAACTGCGGTGCCAGCAGCGCGGCAACTTCGGCAGGCTTGGCGTTGGCCCACTGGCTGACCTTGCCCAGCTCGGCAAAGAAGGTTTTCAGCAGTGCACGGTGCTCGTCGGCATAGCGGGCTGTGGACAGGTAGAAGGTGCGGTTGTTGGACAGGCCGCTGCCGTCGCGCAGGTTTCTCAACCCTGGCTGGCTTTCTGCGGCGGCGAGGAACGGGTCCCAAAGGGTCACGGCCTGCACACTGCCCAATTGCAGGGCGGCCACGGCATCGGCGGCATTGTTAACGTAGGCGGGGGTAATGTCCTTGTAACTGAGGCCAGCCTGCTGCAGGGCTACGGCCAGCAGGTATTGGGCATTCCAGCCGCGGCCGGTGGCCACGCGCTTGCCTTTCAGGTCCTGCACACTGGCCAGGTGGTCTTGCTCGCGCACGACCAGGCCAATGCCGCGTGGGTAGGGTTGTTCGGCGGCCAGGTAGACCACAGGCTTGCCGGCGGCCTGGGCGAACACCGAGGGGGCATCGGCTGCGTGGCCGAGGTCGATGGCGCCGGTGCTCAGTGCCTCCAGTAGCTGGGGGCCGGCGGCGAACTCATGCCAGCTGACCTTCACACCTTGCGGTGCCAGGGCCTTCTCCAGGGCGCCGCTGCCTTTGAGGATGTTGATGCTGTTGAATTTCTGGTAGCCGATGCGCAGTGTCCGGGTGTCGTCTGCAATGGCTTCGGACCAGGGCAGCAAGGCGCTGGCGACGCTGGCCAGTAAACTGCCGATCAGCAGACGGCGTAGTGGGGAGAAGGCATGTTTGGGCATGGGCATTGCTCCTTGAATCGGGTGAGAGGCGATCTGCCCAGATTAAGGAGGTGGCGTTTGGCTTTCAATTTATATATTCCAGTTTGTTAGATTGTTTGGTTATTTTTATATCATTTAGTTTTTAGTGGCTGGGTGCCTATCGTTGTTGGAGGCGCCATGGGCTGAGATCGGTGGGTCCTGCAGCGCCCGTTTGTGCAGCTTTCGACTTTTTTTTCACATTCGCTTGCTAGGATCCGCAACGATTCCGAGGAGCCCCTTCATGCCGCACATCCTGCGCAAGCGCAGCGCCCGCATCGCCTTGACTGCCACCTCCGGGCTGCTCGCGGCCACCTTGGGCTTCTTCGCGTGGCAGAGTTTCTACCCGGTCCAGGCCGCTACCGGCTGGGATGTTGAGGTGTTGCATCGCGACGTAACCAAAGCCGCCTCGCTGTTACCGCAAGCGGATGGCAGCCTGCTGGTCAGCCGTGAACTGGATGACGGCCGGGGCAGCATCCTCAAGATCACGGCTACGGGCGAGCGCGTCGTGCTGATCGATAACCTGTCCAAGCCCGATGGTATGGTCGCGGCACAGGGTGGCTGGGTGTTCAGCCAGGAAGGTGGCCTGGCACCTGTCAGCCTGTCCCGCGATGGCCAGGTCACCCGGCTGTTCGACGGCGAGAGCGTGCAAGGCCTCTGGAACGAAGGCAACTATCTTTATGCCATCGAAGACCGCAAGGGCAATGGTCGCCTGATGCGCTATGACTGGAGCAGCGGGCAGCTGGATGTACTGCGGTCCGGCCTGACCGAAACCGAAGGCCTGACCCGCTGCAGCGACGGCCGCCTGCTGTACACCGAAAAGGCCAATGGCAGGGTCCGCTCCCTGTCCGACGATGGCAGCGACCCGGTGGTGGTCGACGGTCTGCGTAACCCTACGTTCTTGTATTGTGATCAACGTGGCCTATGGATCAGCGAGGACAACACACACCGTGCGCGCCTGCTGCGCATCGATGCCGATGGCAGCCAGCAAACGGTGCTGACTTTCCTCAAGGCTCCCCAGGCGATCATCGCCGATGGTATCGGGGGTTATCTGCTCGCTGAAGGTGGGCGTAACCGCGTGCTGCGCCTGACTCCCGCGCCGGCGCCCGCGACTGTGACTGCCCAGCGTAACTGACTGTGCGCCTGGCTGATGATCAGTGCCCGCAGGCTGACCGCGCTGCTCGAGCCCAAGGCATCATGGCTACCCGACCAACAGCGCGCTTCCCTGCATGGCCGCGCTAACGGATAATCCCCCGCATTCCAATAAACAGCCTGTGAGTGGGTATGAGTGATTCCGTAGTCGGCCTCGGCCAGCCTGAAACCGAAGGGGTGCGCAAAACGCGCAAGAACAACCCTGAGAAAACACGCGAGGACATCCTCCAGGCCGCCATCAACGAGTTCGTTCAGCAAGGGCTGGCCGGCGCCCGCGTCGACGCCATCGCCGAACGCACCGCCACTTCCAAGCGCATGATCTACTACTACTTCGGCAGCAAAGAGCAGTTGTATTGCGAGTGCCTGGTGAAGTTGTACGGGGATATCCGCAAGACCGAGCAGAGCCTGGACCTGGAGTCGTTGCCGGCTGAGCAGGCGATTCGTCGGCTGGTGGAGTTCACCTTCGATCACCACGACCGCAACGTGGATTTCGTGCGCATCATCTGCACCGAAAACATCCACTATGGCGAGTACGTCAAGCAGTCGCCGGCCATTCGCGAAATGAGCAGCCTGGTGCTGGAGGCCTTGGGCAACACCCTGCGCCGTGGCGTTCAGGAAGGCGTGTTCCGCGCCGGCATCGAGGTCATCGACCTGCACATGCTGATGAGCTCGTTCTGCTTCTACCGGGTGTCGAACCGCCATACGTTTGGCGAGATCTTCCAGATCGACCTGTCGGATGAGCAAATAAAACTGCGCCACAAAGCCATGATCTGTGATGCGGTATTGCGGTATATCCAGCTCGAGCCGCGTACCTGAGATTGCTCGAGCGCCTGGGCTGACTCGAAGCCTGGGTCACTCGCCCAGCCGTTGCTCGCGCGACGGCGGGTAGCCGAAATACGCCGCATAGCATTTGCTGAAGTGCGACACCGAGACAAACCCGCAGGCCACTGCCACTTCCATCACCGACAGGTCGGAATACTGCAGCAGCCGGCGGCTCTTGGTGATGCGCAGCTCCATGTAATAGCGCCGGGGCGACGTGCCCAGCTGGGCCTGGAACAGGCGGTCGATCTGCCGCCGCGAGCGCCCGCTATAGGCGGCCAACTGGTCGAGGCTGAGGGTTTCCTCCAGGTTATTTTCCATCAGCTCGACAATGGTGCGCAGGTGCAGGCTCATGGACTTCTTCGCCCCTGGACCCACCTGGCGGTAGCGCGCTCCGGAAAATGACAGGATTTCCTCGACGCCTTCGGCCAGGCCATCACCGTACAGCCGGCGCACCAGGCCCAGCATCAGCTCCATGGCGCCATTGGGGCTGGCGGCGCTGAGGCGGTCACGGTCGAGGGTGAAGCTGGCCGGGGTGATGCGGGTTTGCGGGCTGCGTTCGGACAGGCTGGCGCGTTGCTCGGGGTGGATGCTGCAACCGTAGTCGTCCAGTGCCCCGGCGCGGCCAAGGAACCAGGCGCCGTTCCACAAGCCGCCCAAGGCCATGCCGTGGGCCGCGCAATCGTCCAGCAGGCGATCGAGTTCCGGGTACTTCAGGGGGGTGCGCAAGCCGCCACAGACCACCAACAGGTCCAGCTCCTTCAGTGCCGCAGCGGACAGCTCGGTGGCTACCAGCTCCAGCCCCAGGTCGCTGAGCACCCGGTCTCCGTCCAGCGACAGCGGAGTGAACTGGAAACTGTCGGCACGTAGCAGGTTAGCCGTGACCAGCACGTCCATGGCCACAGTGAAACTGGCCATCGAGAAGTGTTCGAGCAGGATAAAGTCGACTCGATAGGGCGCCTGGACATTGGCGCTGCTTGTTTTCAGCCGTAGCATGTTGCTGGTGCTGGTCTTTTTGCTGAACTGGCGTGGCGTGGGCACTCTGGACTCCGCTTCCTGGCTGGCCCGCAGAGTGTGGACGGTGCCCGGAGGAAAGACAATCTCCCTGGTGGCGGTGTCGTATTACAGGTCGTGTTCAGGCAACCTGCCTGTCCTGATGCTTTGCCGCTATGCTGACGTTCCCGTCATTGAGGATGCCCCTGATGAAATATGCCGCTGTAGTGTTGCTCAGCCTGTTGCCGTTGCTGGCCAACGCCCTGGAGCAGGGCGACAAGCTCGCTCCGTTCACGCTGCTCGACCAGTACGACCAGGCCTACAGCCTTGATGCCGACACGCAGATTCTGCTGGTGGCACGCGATATGGACGGTGCCAAGCTGGTCAAGGCGGCACTGGCCGAGGAGCCCAAGGGCTACCTGGAGGCACGCAGCGCCGTATTTGTGGCCGACATTCAGCGCATGCCTGCACTGATCAGCAAACTGTTCGCTGTTCCAGCCATGCGCGATTACAGCTACCGGGTGCTGCTCGACCGAGAAGGGCGAGTGGCCAGTCGTTACCCCGGGCAGGATGGCCAGGTGCAGTGGTTGCAACTGCGGCAGGGCGTGCTGGTCAGCCAGCGGGCGTTTACCGATGCAGCGGCGTTGAAGGCTGCACTGGCGAACGCACCACGGCAATGAAACCCTATCGCCGTGCCTGCAAAGAGGTGTGGCGAGTCAAATCAATCTGAACCCTCAGCGCTTGCAGTAACCCAACCCATTACATGCCATTGGGAGAGCGCTCATGGAAATCGGTACAATCTGGATCATCATCGCGGCCCTGGTCATTCTGCTGGAGATCTGGGCCATCTGGCACATCATCGGCAGTGAACGGCGCGCCGAGCGCAAGATGCTGTGGATCGTCTTCGTGGTCTACGCACCATTCCCCGGTTTGCTGTTCTGGGCCTGGCGCGGGCCGCGGGCGGTGAAGGGCAGGGCGGTGCTGCAGGAGAAATGAGGTTTGCGGCCTCAGGCGCGGGGGCGCCTGGGGCCGTCGAGGTTCATTTGGGCAGGATGTCGAAGCGTATGGCCGGCCCCAGCCCGTCCACCATCAGGCAGCCGTAGAACTTCACGGTAGACAGTACGCGCAATTCCCTGAGTGCGTCATGAATGTAATCGCGGACCAACTTTTCAGCTTCCCGCTTGCGGTCAGCGAGGGTGGTGTTATTGAGCGTGATTATGCCAAGCAGCGTGGTTTCAATGTGCTCGACGGTGTCCAGGCCGAGCTTTTCCCGCAGGTGCAGACGTGCCTGTGCCGCATCGGTTTCATCGCGTGGAGCGTTCTGCGGCTTGATGGTATAGGCCAGCTGAAAATCAAATTTGCTCATCGGTTTTTCCTTGTTGGTTAAAGGCCTCCATGCCGGGCTTTGCAATCTTGGCTCTGTACGAAAAGCCTTGATACTTGTTCATGCTGCGTTGAAAACAGCCTCGGAATGCTCATGTACTCCAGTACAGTCGGGCGCGACCCCGGCTGTTCCTCGGCTGTTTTCGCCTTGCCTGACCTGCGTCTCAAGACTATTCGTACAGAGCCTACGGCCTTACAGCCACCGCGCAAACACACGCGTGGTTCTGACATGACGGTGTTTTGTACGAAATGTCCTACTTCGTGCTTGACCTCGAGTTAGCTTAAGGTCCGATACTCCGGCGCTCTTCCAACCGAGCGAGGGCTTGTCGTGACCCCATCAAACGCATTCCAGCTAAGCAACCCCGAAGGCCTCTACGACCCCAGTGGCAACGCCTACTCCCATGTCGCCGAAGTGCGCGCTGACAGCCGTCTACTGTTCATCGCCGGCCAGGGGGGGGAGGAGAGCAATGGCCGGTTGTCACCTGTTTTCGCCGAACAGGCTCGCCAGGCACTGGCTAACCTGGAACTGGCCCTGGCGTCGAAAGGTGCCAGCCTGGCCCAGGTGTTCAAGCTGACCCTGCTGATTGTCGAGCACTCCGAAGCGCGCCTGGGCCAATGGGTGGCCGAGGCCGACAGGGTCTGGGGAGCGCGCATGAAACCGACCTGCACGTTGATACCGGTGCCCCGGCTGGCGCTGGACGGCATGCTGGTGGAAATCGAGGCTGTAGCCGCCGTGGAGTGACCACCACGCAGGCACTGCGTTGTAGGAGCAACTGTCTTGCTCAAAATTTGGAAAGCCAGCGTGATCGCCCGTAGGAGCGGGTTTACCCGCGAACACCGGCTTAGACGGTGCCATCCTCCACGGTGGCCTCTTCCTTGTATATCGGTGCCGGTCCTGACTAAATGCCGCTATAACAACAACCCCACTCAGAGGTGACCACACCATGAGCACCGGCACGAGCACGCATACTGACCGCAAGACCAGAGCCTGGCTTTGGCCTGCGCTGTTCAGCCTGGTGGCATTTGCTGCCAACTCGGTGTTCTGCCGGCTGGCGCTGAAAGACGGGGCCATCGACCCGGTATCCTTCACCATGGTACGCCTGGCCAGTGGTGCGCTGTTCCTGCTGTTGCTGATTCGCCTGCGCCAGCCGGTGCACACCATGGGCGGCAATTGGTGGGGCGGCCTGGCCCTGTTCCTGTACGCGTTCCTGTTTTCTGCGGCGTACCTGCAACTGGGGGCAGGGGTGGGGGCGTTGTTGCTGTTCGGTGCCGTACAAATCACCATGTTCGGTTTTGCCTGGTACAGAGGCGAACACATCACGGTACGCATGCTTCTGGGTATGCTGATCGCCTTTGCCGGCCTGCTGGTGCTGCTGTTGCCCGGTGCTTCGGCACCGCAGTTGGCCAGTGCCTTGCTGATGGCCCTGTCCGGCGTGGCCTGGGGTGTGTATACGCTACTGGGCAAAGGCTCGCCCAGGCCGCTGGCCGACACTGCCGGCAATTTTGCCCGCAGCCTGCCTTGCCTGGTGTTGCTGCTACCTATGCTGTTGCTGGGCGCCGGCCCGCACCTCACGCCGCCTGGCTTGGCGTATGCCCTGGCTTCGGGTGTGCTGGCCTCAGGCGCAGGCTACGCCGTGTGGTACGGCGTGGTCAGGCAGGTCAGTGCACAGCAGGCGGCGACCCTGCAACTGAGTGTGCCGGTGATTGCCGCACTGGGCGGGGTTGCCCTGATCGGCGAGCCGGTGTCGTTGCGTTTGTTGATCGCCTGTGTGGTGGTGTTGGGCGGTATTGCACTGGCGCTGGCGCCGCGCCGTTAGAAGAAGTTGCGCTGGGCCTTGAGGGTGACCACGCTGTCGCAATAGGTGTTGATACCTGAGTACGCATCGCAGCCGTCGCCACTCAGGCTGGAGTTGCTGTAGATCAGGTTCAGGTCGATGCCCAGCCAAGGCCGCGACAATTCCAGTGACCAATCGGAAAAGGTATTCACCTGGCTGCCATCACCAATGGTGAACGGCGTGCCCAGGCGGTGGTGGGCAAGTTTGACGCTGAAGTCGACGTCGAACATCGGCAGATGGCCGAAGTCGGCGAACAGCGTGCCCGTGCGGTTGTCGGGGTTGTCACGCAGTGCTCCGCCGAAGCGGCTGCCCAGCACCGAAATACCCCCATACAAGGCGTAGCTGTCGGGGCCTGCGATATTTGGCTGACTGTAATGGATCAACCCTACCTCGTAGCCCAGGCTGCTGTCGAAATGGTGCTTGTAGCCCAGGTAGCTGTCCAGGCGCAGGGTCGAGTTGTGGGTGACCCCCATGCTTGGGGCGTACTGGCCCAGGTACCAGCCATTGGGGTGGCTAAGGTCGAGCCCACCATGGAATGCGCCGACGGCGCTGGGTGAGATAAGCCCTTGCGCCATGCTGCGCGAGGGAGTGGTGCCGAGTGTAAAGTCGAAATCGCCCAGTTGGCGTTTCATCTGCTGGGCTAGCGACACGGAGCTGAAAAGCAGCGCAGCACTCAGCAACAGAAGGGGCCTGATCATGGTCTCCGTCCTGGAAGGCTTGCGGTTAAGCGGTAGAGGATACCTGCGCAAGTGGAGGGAGGGAACCGCCGGCTAGCCCGTTCAGCCTTTGGTCGAAGGTTCAGCGTCGGCAGCTTCGGTCACGACAGGCAGGTTACCGGCACGCAGGATCACCCGCCGTTGCTGCTCGTAATTGTCCAGCGACAGGCCGCGGCGCTGTAAGGCTTCCAGTTGCAACTGGCGAGTTTCTTCAGCGGTGTACGGGCGCAGTTCAGGGTGGCTGGCACAGCCGCTGATCACGGCGATGGCGAAAACGACAAGGGTGGCGGAAAGCTGGCGGGCCAGGGCATTCATCGGTTAGCTCCAGGGCAATCTAGTAGGCAGCGAGGGGATGGAGCTAGGTTATGCGGCCACAGCGTTCGGTAGAAATTGCCCTGCTCGATAGTGACTATCGACGGTTCCGAGGAAGCCCACCTAAATCGCATCCTGGACGCACAGGGCCCATCCACTTTCCGTTGCTTTATCAGTGCGTACGCGTAGCCCGCACTTCGCTTGCCGTGCACCCATACTGCTGGCGAAACGCCCGGGTGAACTGCGCCTGGTCGGCAAAACCCCAGCGAAATGCCAATTCGCCGATGGCCGAGTGGCAATGCGGGTCGCGCAGTTGCCGGTGCACGGCCTCCAGGCGTTGACGGCGTACCCACTCGCCAAGGGTGTAGGGTGTGATCGCGAACAGCTTGTGAAGGTAACGCAGCGACAGCCCACAGGCGCTGGCGATGGTTTGTGGCGACAGCTCGGGGTCCCCCAGGTTTTGCTGCACATACTGCTCGACCCGCGTCAGGTGCAGGGTGCTGAGGTTGCTGCCTTCGCTGCCCAGCACGCGCTCATCCTGTTGCAAGGCCAGCAGCAGGGTGGCAGAAGCCTGTTCCAGCAGTAAATGTCGGGCGGCTGCGGGGCTGGTGTCGAAATGGCGGGCACACAGGTCGAGTTGCTCAACAAAGATGCGCCCCAGGCCCTGACGGGCATCGAAGCAATGCCGGGTATAGCGCTTGTGCCCCAGCAGGTTGGCTTTGAGTGCACGCTCGGGCAGCTTGAGCACCCACAAGTCGTTCTGCGTGCCGTAGTGGAAGCGGTAGGGTGCATCGCCGCGCTCGACGATGAAACCGCCCGGGCTGCAACTGATCTGGTGGCCGTCCTGTTCGAAGTGCACCTCGCTGCGATGCGGCACGGTCACCAGGTAGAACGCTTCATGGTCCTGGCCAATGTGCGCTTTGCTGCGCGAGTAACCCAGCTGGCTGGAGCGCAGGCGCGACAGGCTGAGCGGTGTGCTCGGCGTACTCCAGCGCTGCAGGTGGCCATCGAACGGCTGTCCGGCAGCAAATTCAAGGCTCAGCGGAAAATAGGTGTCACTGATGGCTTCGGCCCAGCGTACCTGGTGCTCTGGCTGTGGCCAGCCGTGGGTCGAGAGTTCTGTGGGCATGGGGTGGGTCCTTTTTCAAAGAGGGCAGCATTGAAAAAAGGAACTGCAGGCAAGCTACTCAAGCAGCTCTTGTTATTGTACGAACCGCCCGGCAGCGCAAAACTGCCGGGCGGTTATCTGGCCCATGATCGGCGCGCGCCGACCGCAAGATCAACCCCCGCGTGTCACCCGGTAGGTGGCCGAAGGCTCCAGGCGCGCCTGCCAGCCGGGTGGCAGGACAATGTTGGTGGTGTCTTCCTCGATCACGCAGGGGCCATGCACGGTCTGCCCAGGCAACAGGTGGTTGCCGTTGAACACCGGTGTGGGCTGCGATTCACCATCGGCACTGAACAGCATCGGGCGGACGGATTGCGCGGTGGGGGCGGGGGGCTCGGCCGGCCCCTGCAGCTCGGGTTGCGGCGGGCGTGGCAGGTGGCCGATCACCGAGCACTCCAGGTTCACCAGCTCCACCGGGCTGGCGGGTTCGCTGTACGAGTACAGGGTCTGGTGGCGGCTGTGGAAGCGGCTGATCAGCGCGGCCAGCCCTGCCTCGTCCATGCTGTGCTGCTGCAAGTCCACACTGCACTCATGAATCTGCCCCAGGTAGCGCATCTCCAGGGTGTAGTGGCAGCTGCTGGCCTGGTCGCCAAAGCCGTCTTCGCGCAGGTTGGCCAGGCCTTGCTGACGCAGTTTGGCGAGGGCCTGGTTGAGTTGCGCCAGGTCGACGTGCCCGGCGTCCAGGCGCATCGACAGGCTGGTGAGCTGGTCGTAGCGCACGTCGGACAGGATCTGGCCGAACGCACACAAGCCCGAGGCCACCTTGGGGATCAGCACGGTGTGCATGCCGATTTCTTCGGCCAGGCGCACCACATGCATGCCCGCCGCACCGCCTGCGCCGATCAAGGCGAAGTCACGCGGGTCGTGACCGCGCTCGATCGATACGCGGCGGATGCCGTTGACCATGTTCAGGTTGACCAGGGTGGTGATGCCGAATGCCGCGCGTTCCACACTGATGCCCAACGGTTCGGCGACCTTGCTCCGGATGGCGTCCAGCGCGGCCTGGCGGTTCAGGCGGATACTGCCGCCCAGCAGTGCGCCGTCGGGCAGGTAGCCAAGTGCCAGGTTGGCGTCGGTGACCGTGGGTTCGCGGCCACCCTTGCCGTAGCACACCGGCCCAGGCATGGCGCCGGCGCTGCGCGGTCCGACCTGGAGCATGCCAAACTCGTCCAGATGGGCGATGGAGCCACCGCCGGCACCCAGGGTCTCCACCTGGATCATCGGCACGCCGATGCGCTGGCGCAGGAAGTCCACGTCCTTGCTGAAGTTGGTGCGTCCGGCATTGGTCAGGGTGATGTCGAACGAGGTGCCGCCCATGTCCACGGTAATGACGTTGTCGATTCCGAACGGCCTCGCGACCGCCAGCCCGGCTTGTGGCGCTGAGGCCGGACCAGAGTTGATCGCGTTGACGGCGCGCTCACGCATCAGGTGCCCGGGCGCCAGCCCGCCATTGGACTGGAAGTAGCGTACCGGCTGCTGTGCGCCAAGCTCCTGGAACAGGCTGTCGATACGCGCCACGTAACGTGCCATTACCGGGCTGAGGTAGGCGTTGACCACCGTGGTGGAGGTGCGGGTGTACTCGCGGATCTGCGGGAACACCTCGCAGCCGGTGCAGACGAACACCTCGGGCAGGGCAGCCCGTACCAGTTCGGCGGCCCGCTGTTCGTGGCTGGGGTTGCGCACCGACCACAGGAAGGAAATGGCCACGGCCTGCACGCCTTCGGCACGGAAGTAGTCGATGGCGGCATGGATGGCGGCTTCGTCCAGCGGGCTGTGCTCACGACCATCGCCAAGGATTCGGCCACCGATCGGGCGGCGCAGGTGGCGTGGGGCAAGCATGTGTGCCGGCGGGTAGTGGGCGTCGTAACGGTGGCCCTCTTCTTTGTGGCCCAGGCGGATTTCCAGGCTGTCCTCGTGCCCCTCGGTGCACAGCAGGCCCACCTTGACGCCGGTGCGCTCGATCAGCGCATTGAGGGCTACGGTGGTGCCGTTGATGCACAGGTCACAGTTGGCGATCAGTTCGGCCGGGCTGCGCCCGGTGGCGTCGGCGATCTGTGCCAGGCCGGCGCGAATGGCCAGGGTGCCGTCCTGGGGCGTGGACGGGGCCTTGAACAGCTGCACGCCGCCGTCGCGATCGGCCAGGATGAAATCGGTGAAAGTGCCGCCGGCGTCTACGCCCAGGCGATATTGGTTACGCATGCGTGTTCTCCGGTTAGCGCGGGGCGCGGGCAAGGCGGGTGGCTGTTTCGTCCAGTTGGCCATCGGCATCGAGGACCACGCCATATTCCAGGGCTGCGCCTTGTGGCGAGACCAGGCCGTTGCGCACGTCCTCCAGTACTGCTGCGACCCGACGGCGCAGCGGGTCGCCGTAGCCACCACCCCCTGGGTTGATGTTGATGATGCGTTCGCCGGGCTGCAGGGTGAGCATGGGGTTCTGCGTGTAGTGGTCTTCGCGGCCATCGGCGTGGCGATGGATCAGCCGGCCCAGTTTGGGCTCGAGCAGGGCATTGCGAGCCCCGGCGGCACCGGCGGTGGGCAACTGGCGGCCCTCGCCGAAGCCAACCACGGTCATGGCGTGGTCCAGCGGCTCGATCTCCAGGCGGGTGCCCGAACCCCCGCGCAACTCACCGGCGCCACCACTGTCGGCCATCAGGCTGTAGCGGTGGATCAGCACCGGATACGCGTGTTCGAGCAGCTCGATGTCACCGCTCATCAGCGCCCCGAAGCAGCACAGCGGGCCGCAGGCGTGCCAGCCATCCATCACCTTGTTGGCACCGGCACCGGAAATGATCGAGGCGAGCACCATCGTAACGTACTCGCTATTGCCGTTACGCGGGTCGCGGCCGGCAATGTTGATACCGCTGGTATGCCCCCATGAGGCCGTTACCCGCTGTGGCGAGGCCTGTTCCAGCGCAGTGCGCACGGCATCGGCGAGGGTTTCCATCGGCGTAGTGGTGCAATTGACGTGGGGCGCGGGTTCCTCGGCATTGCACAGCGTGCCCCTGGGGCCGACATCGACCGTCACGCAGCGATACAGGCCTTCGTTGTAGGGCGGCGCCACCTGGGCGAACATCATCAGCCCCAGGTACACTCCGGATACGGAGTTGCCCTCATAGGAATTGATGAAGTACGGCACCTGTGGCGGGCTCTCGATGCGTACATGGGCCTGGTCGCCACGGATCTGCACATGGGCGGTGATGGCCAGTTCACCCAGGCCGTGGCCGGCATCTTCGAGCACGGCGGTGCCGCTGTAGTCTCCATCCGGCACATCGCGCAACAGCGCCCGCATGTGTCGGTCGGCCATGTTCTTCAGTTCGGCGATGCAGGCACGCACCTGTGCCACGCCGTATTTGTCGAGCAGCTCCAGCAAGTGCCGCTCGCCGACCTTGCAGGCGCCATACTGGGCATTGAGGTCACCTTCCTGATAAGGGCGGGCGCGCATGTTGGTGAGCATGAAGTTGATCACGTCCTCACGACGCTTGCCCTTTTCCCACAGCTTGACCGGTGGAATGCGCAGGCCCTCGGCATAGATCTCCTTGGCATCGGGGTTGTAGCCCGCCGGCACCGGGCCGCCGATGTCGGTCAGGTGGCCCTTGCAAACGGTCCAGAACACCAGCTCGCCTTGGTAATACACCGGTTTGTACATGCAGCAGTCGAGAATATGGCTGCCCTTGTAGGCGGGGTCGTTGTGGTAGATCACGTCGCCTTCGGCGATGTCGTCGCCGAAGAACTCGGCCACGCATTTCATGGCCGGGATCAGCGAGCCCAGGTGGATGGGAATGTCCTGGCCCTGCAGGATCATTTCCGGCAAGTGGTCGAACAGCGAGTTGGAATAGTCGTGGGCCAGGTTGAACACACTGGAGCGCCCGGTCTTTTCCAGGGTCAGGGTCATTTCGCGTTGCGCTGTCTCCAGCGCACCCCGGACAACCGCAAGGGTGATCGGATCTACTGTCTGCATAGGTCACCAACGTTTGTTCTTGTGCTTTGGGTGCGTGCCGCAGCGGGGCGGCGCGTGGTGACAGGCTAAGGGGCAGGGTGGGGGGAAGGCTTGTCGCTGGGTGTACCGGTTGTTGTGTCTGGGCGCACTTCAAGTTCGGGCAGGCGACACAACTATTGTCCCAACATCTGTCGCACCAGCCATTGCCCGGCCGGCCCCAATGCACGCCGACTCGACCAGGCCACATCCATATCCACCCGTCTGGGGTAACCCGCTATCTGCAACTCCACCAGCTCGTTGCCAAACCGTTTTACCAGCGCCCTGGGCAGTTCGGCCCAGCCAAACCCGCGCACGGCGAACTCCAGCAGGGTCAGGTAATCCGGTGCCGACCACGCTTGGCCACGGCCGTGGTGCAGGCTGGGGGCATAGGTCTTGATATACAGCTGTCGCGCGTTCTCCAGATGCTGTGCCTGTACCTGCGCCAGGTTCGCCAGCGGATGCTCGCTGGCGACATACACGCCGAACTCTGCCTGCTCCGGCAAGCGCGCCACGGCCACGTCGGCGGGATAGCCAGGCTGTGTGGCAAGGATGCCGACATGGGCCAGGCCCTGCTGGACCATCTCGATCACATCAGCGTCCTCCGCCGGGCCGCAGCGTAGCTCGGTATGGGGGTAGTGCTGGGCGAAACGAGTCATCACCGCCCCCTGGAACGTTACGCTGTAGCTGTCCGACATCACCACAGATACCAGCGCCTCGACATTTTGCGCCAGTCGCACTGCCAGCGCATCGAGCTGGGCGCTGGCATCGAGAATCGCCTCGACATGGCTCAGCACCTGCCTGCCCGCCTCATTGAGCGTGGGGTGGCGGCCACTGCGATCAAACAGCGGGCAGCCGATGTCGGCCTCGAAATTGGCGATGGCGATGCTGACGGTGGACTGGCTTTTGCGCAGCTTGCGCGCCGCCGCAGAAAACGAACCTAGCGAGGCGGCTTCAGTAAAGGCGACCAGAGCTTCGGGAGAGTAACGCATGGTATTGATAAAACCGATGGTAGCTATATCGCGAGTATCAGTTCTGTCAAAGAGAATGGGAAGCACGACTCACGCAATGGATGGAATTTGCAATGAAAAACGTGTCTTTCACCGAACGCCTGGTCCACGCGGTTGGCTATGAAGTTTTCGCAGTACTGCTGTGTGCGCCGCTGCTGTCCTGGGTCATGGGGAAGTCGCTGGCAACGGCGGGCGCGCTGGCGGTGACCCTGTCGGTAATCGCCATGCTGTGGAACATGGTCTACAACGCACTGGTCGATCGCTGGGTGCAAACCGAACGCATCAACTGGAAGGCCGGTACGCGTTTCGTGCACGGTCTTGGCTTCGAAGCCGGCCTGGTGGTGTGGTGCCTGCCGGTGGCGGCTTGGATGCTGGAGATTTCGCTGCTGCAGGCGTTCATGGTGGAGCTGGGCTTCTTCGTGATCATCCTGCCCTACACCGTGGTGTACAACTGGGCGTTCGACAAAGTCCGGCACCTGCTGGTGCAGCGGCGCCTGGCATGATTCTGTCACCCGACGCGGTTCACTGATCGGGGGTGGTCACAGGTCGGTGGTTGGACAGAGGCCGTCGTAGGAGCGGGCTCACCCGCGAAAGGGCCGGCCCTGCTGGCCAATTTCACCCGCCGTTCACCGTTGCTGCCGCTACCGTATTCGCGGGTAAACCCGCTCCTACACCTGATCGGGGGTGGACACACATTGGTGATTGGACACAGGCCGTCGTAGGAGCGGGTTCACCCGCGAAAGGGCCGGTCCTGCTGGCCAATTTCCACCCGCCGTTCCCCGTCGCTGCCGCCACCGTATTCGTGGGTAAACCCGCACCTCAAGGTGGCCGTGTAAACCTACGAAAAACGGGGCATGCCATTACTGGCATGCCCCGTTTTCATACAGCTGATGCGACTCAGGCGACCTTGACGATCCAGCCTGCCGGTGCCTCTACATCGCCGCTCTGGATACCGGTCAGCTCGTTGTAGAGCTTCTGGGTAACCGGGCCGACCTTTTCCAGGTCGTGGAACACGTGCAGCTTGCCGTTGTACTCGATGCCGCCGATCGGGGTGATCACGGCTGCGGTACCGCAGGCACCGGCTTCGACGAAACGGTCCAGCTTGCTGATCTCGACATCGCCTTCGATCACGGTCAGGCCCAGACGCGATTGCGCCAGCTCCATCAGCGAGAGGCGGGTGATGCCTGGCAGTACCGAGGCCGATTTCGGGGTAACGAACTCGTTGTTGGCGGTGATGCCGAAGAAGTTGGCCGAACCGACTTCCTCGATCTTGGTGTGGGTCAGCGGGTCGAGGTAGATGGCATCGGCGAAGTTGGCCTTCTTCGCTTCAGCGCCCGGCTGCAGGCTGGCAGCGTAGTTGCCACCGACCTTGGCCGCGCCGGTGCCCTGCGGGGCAGCACGGTCGAAGCTGGAAATCTGGAAGCTGTGCGGCTTCATGCCACCCTTGAAGTACGAACCAACCGGGATGGCGAACACCGAGAAGATGAACTCGGGGGCGGTGCGCACGCCAATGTTGTCGCCGGTGCCGATCACGAACGGGCGCAGGTACAGGGCGCCTTTGCCGTGTGGTGGCACGAACTTTTCGTTGGCCTTGACCACTTGCTTGCACGCTTCGATGAACACATCGGTCGGCACGTGCGGCATCAGCAGGCGTGCGCAGCTGCGCTGCATGCGGGCCGCGTTCTGGTCCGGGCGGAACAGGTTGATCGAGCCGTCCTTGCAACGGTAGGCCTTCAGGCCTTCGAAGCACTGCTGGCCGTAGTGCAGGGCCGTGGAGCCTTCACTGATGTGCAGTACGTTGTCTTCGGTCAGGGTGCCCTTGTCCCACTCGCCATTGCGCCATACGGACAGGTAGCGTTTGTCGGTCTTGATGTAGTCGAAACCCAGCTTGTCCCAATTAATGCTTTCGTTGCTCATGACACCCTCATTGTCTTGCAAGTGCCCGATCGCTCGGGCTGCTGTTATATGCGCACCATGCCACCTTAATACATCCTTGGCGGATCGGGAACGGCCAGTCACGAATTGATAGGCTGCGATGCTTTTTTTTCGGTTTCTACAACCGCAAGTACTCATCCAGCGCCAGGTTTTCCAGCAATACCGCATCATGGGACGCCACTATCAGCGCCCCGCGAAACTGCCCAAGCATGCGTTCCAGGGCTGTCAGCGAAGGCAGGTCCAGGTGGTTGCCGGGTTCGTCCAGCAGCAACAGGTCGAGCGGCCGTTCGCGGTACAGCACGGCGGCCAGCGCCGCCTTCATACACTCACCGCCGCTAAGCAGGCCACTGGGCAGTTCGATACGGGCCGCATCCAGGCCCAGTTGCGCCAGGCGGCTGCGCAATTTCCCCTGGGCCATCGTCGGGTTGGCTTGGCGTAGGTGTTCGAGCACGCTACGGTTGCCTGCCAGTGTGCTGCAGTGCTGATCGAGCAGGGCGGTCTCACCGATGAGGCGCACATTGTCGGGCGATGCCGGCAATTCCCCATTCAGCAGCCTGAGCAGGGTGGACTTGCCACTGCCATTGGCGCCGATCAGCCCTACGCGCTGGCCCAGGCACAAGCGCAGGTCAAGCGCTTTACGGGTGCCATGGGGCAAGCAAAGTGCCTGCAACGCCAACACTTCTCGGCCCGGATGACGCTGAGGTGTGGGCGTGTGCAAGGTAATAGCGCTGTCATGCTCCATCTCGCGGGCGGCGTCACGCACTTTGCCCATAAGCGTTTGCCGAGCATCGCGATGCTCGCGGTGCTGCTTGCCGGCAGTGGCCTGGCTGCGCTCCTGCTTGCGGTCGACCAGAATCTTGGCCTGGTTGGCGTGCTTGGCTTGGCGCCCGGCCCGGGCCTGATGGCGCTCCAGGTCTTCGCGTTGGCGCTGCAGTTCACGGGCCTGTCGTTGCTGCGCCTGCTTCAGCCGGGCAAGTTGCTGCTGGGCCTGCGCCGTCTGGTTGGTTTTTTGCGCACTATAGAGGCTGTAGTTGCCACCATAGGCCTGCAAGCCCAGGCTGGATAGTTCGACAATGCGTGCCATGTGCGCCAGCAGGCTGCGGTCGTGGCTGATCACCAGCAAGCCACGGTCCCAGGCTTCGATCATGCTCAGCAGCTGGGCACGGGCGTTGCTGTCCAGGTAATTGCTTGGCTCGTCGAGGATCAGGTAATCGGCATCGCTGAGCCACGCGCCAATCAATGCCACGCGCATGGCTTGGCCACCGCTCAGGGTTCGTGCGGGCTGGCGCCAGTCGAGTTGACCCAGGCCATGGCCCTGAAGCTGTAGCTGCAATTGCTCGCGCATATCCCAGCGCTCGCCAACGGTGTCGAAATCCTGGGGCTCGATGCTGCCTTGCTCGATGCGCTCCAGCGCCGCAATCACCGGTCCCACTTGGGCCAGGTCGGCCAGCGTGGCGCTGCGCTCGATGACTTGCTGGTCCAGCAAATGGACAGGTCCGAGGCGCCGACAATGGCCGCTGCTCGGTTCACGCTGGCCGGCAAGAATCTGCCCTAGCAGGCTTTTGCCCACGCCATTGCGCCCGACCAGGCCGGTGCGGCGTTGGTCGAAGGTTTCGTTGAGGTTGCTAAACAGCGGCCTGCCATCAGGCAAGGCCAAGGAGACGCTGTCCAGCGTCAGAATCGACGTGTTCGTCATGCACAACTCCACAAATGCCGCGACATCTCCGGTACGAACCGGAGGCTGAAGACTGGCCGTCGAACAGACGGCGGCATCAATGGCGCATTGGACGAACACCTCGTAATTTAGAGACTGCGTAGCCTAACGGCCCTCTGGGGCCGGGTAAAGCACCGGCTGCCGGTTGGGGCTCAGCGCTGCGTCTGCAAGCGCTTGGCCCAGTCTCCGCCGTGGCCGTGCGCGCAGGCTTCTTCACTGTCGAATCGCACATGCCAGGCCGGATGGTCCAGCTCAATGCCGGCTTGCTCCAGCGCCAGGCCGGTAAGCGCCAGCATGCGCGCCTTCGCATCACCGACCACGGCCGCTGCCTTGTCGGCCTCTTGCTCGAATACCCAGGTGATACGCAGGCTGCTCGGAAAGTCCTCGGGGTCGAGGCGATGGGTAAGCCAACTGAAGCCGACAATTTCTGCCTTGGCGGCTTCGCAGGCATCGGTCAGGCACGCAACCAACCCCCGCTCCAGGCGACTTATCTCGCGTTTGCCCAATGCCTTCATGGGTTGGCCTCGTCATCGATCTGCTGGCAAAAGCGCAGGCGGTTGCCGAACGGGTCCCATACCTGCATCTGCAGGCCCCAATCCAGGCGCTCGGCCTCGGGCCGGGCGAAACCGTACTGTTTACCCTGCAATTCACCCTCCAGCGCGCGCAGGTCGTCGAGGCGGGCGAACACGGTCGAGCCAGGGCAGGCATCGCCATGGTGCTCTGAAAGGTGCAGGATCAGGCCATCACGGTGGATCTGCATGTACAACGGCAAGTCCGGGCTGAAGCGGTGCTCCCAGTCCAGGCTGAAACCCAGGAAGTCGAGGTAGAACTCCTTGGCCTTGTCGATCGAGAATATGCGCAGTACAGGTATGGCGGGGGCGAGGGGCATGGTGCGTCCTTGACCGTGGATAAGGCGCCACTGTAGCGCACTTGCGCCCAGCGTTGTCGACCGGCCCCGCAGCAATGGTTGACCACCCGCCAGCCACTGCGTAGCCTTGCCACTTCGAGGTTCTTCGGCCTGGCCGAAGCTAAGACGGGAACGCGGTACAAGCCGCGGCTGCCCCCGCAACTGTAAGCACCGACAACGGATCGACACAGCCACTGCGCCAGCGCGCGGGAAGGCGTCATCCCGCCAGCCCGCCGTTCGACTGAACGGGGCATGGAACGGTGCAAGCCAGGAGACCTGCCTCGTCACGTTTTCGACTTTCAACCGGGCGGGGTGATCCGGTGGCGAACAAGCCCGGCCGGCCTGGCCTGCGGCTGTCGTCCTGCATGCCCGCGCCACACTGCCAAGGGCAATGCGACATGAAAACACTGGCCAAGCTACCCGTCACCATCGTCACCGGCTTCCTCGGCTCGGGCAAGACCACCTTGCTGCGCCACATGCTCGACAACGCCCAGGGCCGCCGCATTGCGGTCATCGTCAACGAATTTGGTGAACTGGGCATCGATGGCGAAATCCTCAAACAGTGCAGCATCGGTTGCACCGAGGAAGAAGCCAGCGGCCGCGTCTACGAGCTGGCCAACGGCTGCCTGTGCTGCACCGTGCAGGAAGAATTCTTCCCGGTGATGCGCGAGCTGGTGGCCCGCCGTGGCGACCTCGACCACATCCTCATCGAAACCAGCGGCCTGGCCCTGCCCAAGCCATTGGTACAAGCGTTCCAGTGGCCGGAAATCCGCAACGCCTGCACCGTCGATGCGGTCATCACCGTGGTCGACAGCCCGGCCGTGGCCGCTGGCACCTTTGCCGCCTACCCGGACCAGGTCGATGCCCAGCGCAAGCTCGACCCTAACCTGGATCATGAATCGCCCTTGCACGAGCTGTTCGCTGACCAGTTGGCCAGTGCCGACCTGGTGGTGTTGAACAAGGCTGACCTGATCGACGCCGAAGGCCTGGCCAAGGTGCGTGCCGAGGTGGCCGAAGAACTGCCGCCGGCGGTGAAAGTGATCGAGGCCAGCAGCGGCAAGCTGCCACTGGAGGTGCTGCTGGGCGTGGGTGCCGAGTCCGAGGCGCATATCGATGGCCGCCGAACCCACCACGATTCGCACCACGATAGCGACGATCATGACGATCATGACCACGACGCTTTCGATTCCATCTCCATCGACCTGCCGGAAGCCGACGAAAGCCTGCTGCTCGATGCATTGACCCAGTTGGTGGTGGAGTTCGGTATCCTGCGCGCCAAAGGCTTCGCCGCCATCCCGGGCAAGCCGATGCGCCTGCTGGTACAAGGCGTGGGCACCCGTTTCGACAAGCACTTCGACCGCGCCTGGCGCGCCGACGAGCCGCGCATCACCCGCCTGGTGCTGATCGGCCAGGACCTCGATGCTGCCCAGCTGGAGGCGCGCCTGCGCCAGGCGCTGGGCGCCTGACCCATGCACCTGCTGCGGACCCAGCCCGGTGGTTTCGTACCGGATGACAGCATTGCCGACCTCGGCCAGACACCCGCCGAGCTGGTGATTCTCTGCAGCGGCGATTCACACCTGGCATTGCTCGCCGACACCGCCGAGCAATTGCCCGAAGACTTTCCCAGCCTGCGCCTGGCCAACCCGATGCAGGTGCAGAACCATGCCTCGGTCGACCTGTATGTCGACCAGGTGCTGCGCCACGCCAAGGTCATCCTGGTGTCGCTGCACGGTGGCGTTGGTTACTGGCGCTATGGTGTCGAACAACTGGTCGAGCTGGCCGCCCGTGGCGTGCAGCTGATTCTGGTGCCGGGCGATGACCGCCCGGACCCGGAGCTGACCTGCCTGGGCAACGTCCGCGGTGAACAGGCCGAGCGGCTTTGGCATTACCTGCGCCAGGGCGGCAAGGCCAATGCCATCAACCTGTTCAACTGCCTGGCCAGCCAGTGGCTGGGCCGCGACTATGCCTGGGACGAGCCGCAGCCTTTGCCGCGCACCGCGGTATATCACCCCGCCAAGGGCAGCGCGACACTCGAAGACTGGTACCCGCACTGGCACCCCGAGCAGCCAGTGGCGCCGCTGCTGTTCTACCGTTCGCACCTGCAAGCGGCCAATACCGCGTTCATCGACGTATTCTGCCAGCGCCTGCAGGCTGCCGGCCTGAACCCGTTGCCGATCGCCGTGGCCAGCCTCAAGGAAAGCGCCTGCCTGGAACAGGTCGAAGCCTGGCTGGACGAGGTCGGCGCCGAAGTGCTGGTCAATACCACCGGTTTCGCCTTGTCCAGCCCCGAGCGCCCCAACCTGCGCCCGTTCCGCCGCGACATCCCGGTGCTTCAGGCCATCTGTGCGCAGGACAACCAGCCTGGCTGGGAGGCCAGCGAACAGGGCCTGGGCGCACGCGACCTGGCCATGCACATTGCGTTGCCGGAGCTGGATGGGCGCATCATTACGCGCCCGGTCAGTTTCAAGGACATGGCCTGGCGCAGCGAGCGCAGCCAGTCCGACGTTGTCTGCTACCGCGCCCACCCCGAGCGCATGGACTTTGTCGCCGAGCTGGCCCGCCGCTGGGTCGAGCTGGCCCGTCTGCCCAATGCCCAGAAGCGTGTGGCCCTGGTGCTGGCCAACTACCCGACCCGCGATGGCCGCATTGGCAATGGCGTCGGCCTGGACACGCCCGCCGCCGCACTCAACATCCTCAAGGCGCTGCAGGCCGAAGGCTACCCGCTGGCCGAACTGCCGGGCAGCGGTACGCAACTGATCCAGCAGTTGCTCGGTGGCGTGACCAACGACCTCGACCACCTCGACCAGCGCCCCTGTGCCCAGAGCCTGAGCCTGGCCGATTACCAGCTGGCCTTCGAGCGCCTGCCGCAGGCCAACCGCCAGGCAGTGCTGGAACGCTGGGGGCCGCCCGAACAGGACCCGATGTATCGCAGCGGCCGGCTGATGGTTGCCGGCCTGCGCTTTGGTTTGACCTTCGTCGGTATCCAGCCGGCGCGGGGCTATCAGGTAGACCCCAGCGCGGTGTATCACGACCCTGACCTGGTGCCGCCGCACGGCTACCTGGCATTTCACTTCTGGCTGCGTCACGCATTTGCCGCCGATGCGGTGATCCACGTCGGCAAGCACGGCAACCTCGAATGGTTGCCCGGCAAAGGCGTCGGGCTGTCGGCGCAGTGCTGGCCGGACGCGCTGCTCGGGCCGCTGCCGAACATCTACCCGTTCATCGTCAACGACCCGGGCGAGGGCGCCCAGGCCAAGCGGCGCACCCAGGCGGTAATCATCGACCATCTGATGCCGCCGCTGACCCGTGCCGAAACCTATGGCCCGCTGCGCCACCTGGAACAACTGGCCGACGAGTTCTATGAAGCGCAGTTGCTCGACCCTCGGCGTGCCCGCGAGTTGCAGCGTGACATCCTCGAGCTGGTCAAGGCCACCCACATTGACCGTGAGTTGCAACTGGAAGGGCAACTGGACGATGCGGCGCTCTGGCTGCCGCGCCTGGATACCTACCTGTGCGACCTGAAGGAGTCGCAAATTCGCGATGGCCTGCACGTGTTTGGTCAGTCACCTGAAGGGCGGCTACGCCTGGATACGCTGCTGGCGTTGTTGCGGGTCGAGCGTGGCGACGGTCGTGGCGGCAATGCCAGCCTGCTGCGCGCCCTGGCGAAAGCACTGGTGCCGGGCTGGGACCCGCTCGATTGCGACCTTGGGCAGCCGTGGCAGGGCATACGCCCTGAACAGCTGCAGGCCATGAGCAATGAGCCCTGGCGCACTTGTGGCGACACCCGCGAGCGCCTTGAGCTGTTGGCACTGCAGCTGATCGGGCAGGCGCTGGAAGGCACAGCACAGTTACCCGACCTGAGTGAGTGGCAACCGGTGCACGCTGTAGTGCAGGCCCTGTGTGAAGCGGTAGCCCCCAGCCTGGACGCCTGCGGCACGGCTGAAATGAATGGCCTGCTGGCGGCACTGGCCGGGCGCTTCGTGCCAGCCGGCCCCAGTGGTGCGCCTAGCCGAGGGCGCCTCGATGTGCTGCCCACCGGTCGCAACTTCTATACCGTGGACGTGCGCAACCTGCCCACCACCACAGCCTGGCGCCTGGGCTTCGCCTCGGCCAGCCTGATCCTCGAACGCCATCTGCAGGACCACGGCGATCACTTGCGCCAGCTCGGCCTGTCGGTGTGGGGCACGGCGACCATGCGCACCGGCGGCGACGACATCGCGCAGGCCATGGCGCTGATGGGCGTGCGGCCTGTCTGGGCCACCGGCAGCCAACGGGTCGACGATTTCGAAATCTTGCCGCTGAGCCTTCTCGACCGCCCCAGGGTGGACGTGACCTTGCGTGTTTCCGGCTTCTTCCGCGATGCCTTCGGTAACCTGATCCGCCTGTTCGACGCCGCCGTGCAGGCAGTGGCCGCGCTGGACGAACCTGACGACCTCAACCCACTGGCTGCCCGTGTGCGCAGCGAGCGGGCAACGCTGCAGGCTCAAGGCATGGATGCCGAGCAGGCCGCACGTCAGGCTGGCTGGCGGGTGTTCGGCGCCAAACCCGGGGCTTACGGTGCCGGGGTGCAGAACGCCATCGACGGGCGCTTGTGGCACAGCCGCGACGACCTGGCCGAGGTCTACCTCAATCACGGCGGCTATGCCTACGGCGGCAGCGACGACGGCACCCCGGCCCGCGCCCAGTTCGCCCAACGCCTGGCCAAGGTGCAGGCAGTGCTGCAGAACCAGGACAACCACGAGCACGACCTGCTCGATTCCAACGATTACTACCAGTTCCAGGGCGGCATGCTGGCGGCCTCGGAAACCCTGTCCGGGGCGGTGGTGGCCAGCTACCATGGCGACCACAGCCAGGCCGACCGACCGCGCGTCCGTACCCTCAAGGAAGAGCTGAACCGGGTAATCCGTGCCCGTGCGCTCAACCCCAAGTGGATCGACGGGGTCAAGCGTCACGGCTACAAGGGTGCCTTCGAGATGGCAGCGACAGTCGACAACCTGTTCGCCTTCGACGCCACCACGCACCTGATCGACGACCATCATTACCAGGGGCTGGCCGATGCCTATGTGCTCGACCCGGCGACCCGCGATTTCATGCGCGAGCACAACCCCGAGGCCCTGCGCGACCTCACCGAGCGCCTGCTGGAGGCCCAGCAGCGCGGCTTGTGGCAGGCGCCGGGCGACTACCGCGAAGCCCTTGAGGACCAACTGCTCGACGGCGAGGAACAGGCTTGAAATGAGTGAACCCGTACAATTTCCGCTGGCGGCCGTGGTCGGTGCAGACGACCTCAAGCTGGCTCTGTGCCTGACCGCCATCGACCCCAGGATCGGTGGTGTGCTGATCGAAGGGCCGCGTGGCATGGCCAAGAGCACCCTGGCCCGTGGTCTGGCCGACCTGCTTGGCGAAGGCCCGTTCGTCACCTTGCCATTGGGCGCCAGTGAAGAGCGGTTGGTCGGCACCCTCGACCTGGATGCCGCGCTGGGGCAGGGCAAGGCGCAGTTTTCCCCGGGCGTGCTGGCCCAGGCCGACGGCGGTGTGCTGTATGTCGATGAGGTCAACCTGCTGCCCGACACCTTGGTCGATCTGTTGCTTGACGTGGCTGCCAGCGGCACAAACCGCGTCGAGCGTGACGGTATCTCGCACCGGCACAGCGCCCGCTTCGTACTGATCGGCACCATGAACCCGGAAGAGGGCGAGCTGCGCCCGCAGTTGCTCGACCGTTTCGGCCTGAACGTGGCGCTGGAGGGCTTGCCGGAGCCCGAGGCCCGGCAGCAGATCATTCGCCGCCGCCTGGCCTTCGACAGTGACCCTCAGGCGTTCTGCGCACACTGGGCCCAGGCCCAGGCGCAACTGCGCGAGCGCTGCCAGGCGGCGCGCCAGGCCTTGGCCGACATTGCCCTGGATGACCAGGCGCTGGCCTGGATTACCGAGCGCTGCTACGCCGCCGGCGTGGACGGCCTGCGCGCCGACCTGGTGTGGCTGCGCGCTGCGCGCGCCCACTGTGCCTGGCGCGGCGCTGAGGCTATCGAAGAAGTGGATGTCGAGGCGGTGGCCGAATTCGCCTTGCGCCATCGCCGCCGTATGACGCCCCAGGCCAACCCGCCGTCGGCGCCACCGCCGCCTGACCAGCAGCCTGGCGCCGGCAACCCGGGTGAACGGGGCGGGCAGGGCGACTGGGGGGCATTACCGGCACAGCCGGTTGCCAGCGGCGCCCGCCGCGAGGTGCCGAACTGGGCAAAAAAGCCCTGAGCATCCCCCAGCCACCAGCCAAAGGGGCGGATGCCAGAGCGGGCACAGGCAAGCAGAACGGTACCCGCCGTGGCCCCGTGCATCATGCGGCGGCCGGCCGGGTAGCCTGGCTGCCGACCTTGCTCAAAGGGCGGCCGCGTCAGCGACAGGACCTGTGCTGGCAGCAGCGCAAGGGCAGGCCTGCAGAGTTGTGGCTGGTGATCGTCGATGCCTCGGCTTCAACCCGGCGTCATCAGGCGCTGGCGCAGAGCAAAGGGTTGCTGGCGGCATTGTTCGACCAGGCCTATCGCCAGCGCGCCCGCTTGGCCCTGCTGACTGCCAGCGGGCGCACGCCACAGTGGCAGCGCCACGGGCTGAAGGCATCGGCCGCCTTACAACCCTGGTTGCAGGCCTTGGGGGCAGGTGGGGGCACGCCGTTGTTAGCCGCACTGGAGCAGGCCCGGCACTGGCTACAGACGCGGCAGCGAGCGCATCCGCAAGAGGCCTTGCGTTGTCTGGTGTTCACCGACGGTCGCCTGCAGCACAGCAATACCGTGCAGCCGATGCCATGCACCACGTTGTTGGTCGATATGGAGCTGGCGCCAGTGCGCCTGGGGCGCGCGCAGCGTCTGGCAGAACAATTGCATGCCGATTACCAGCATTTGCAACAATTCAAGGTGGTGGATTGAAAGGGCGGTTTGCGACACTATGTCGCAATCAGAAAAGTTGTCGCAACAGCAACAGAGAAGTTGTACAAGTGCGTGACAGTGCACGCACTTGCTGTGCTGGCCGATATTACTTTGGCATCGACCACGGTTGCAGGTCGTAACCCTTTTCACACAATTCGGCGCGCACTTCTTCGATCAGGCTGGCCCATTGGGCCGGGTCGGAGTAGATGCGCGACGACACCTGCTTGGCGCCGATGCGGGTGCTGGTCCGGTCGATCACTGCCAGGCTCAGTTCACCAGTACCGTTGGGCGCATCCCAGGCTACGCACTGGAAAGGTTCGAAGGCGTGGTCGGCAATCAGCAGTGCTTCGTTGACACGGAGCGGGGCATTCATGGTTCGGTCTCTCTATGGTCCCAAACATCGAAGTGAAGTCCGCGTTGCTTCAAAGTCGCCTCATGTATCGCGAAGTGCAGCGCGGGGTTGTGTGTACTGATGCTCGTTGTTAGTGGGTAAGTCACACATTGGTTGTAAATTTTTTTCCAGGGGCGCCGCTGTTCTTGCCTGCGCCGCCTTGTGATGTCGATAAAGTGCGAAAATTCCCGTAGTGGTTTGTAAAAAAATGATTCGGCAGACAAACGGTACTGGGAACCGTCAACTTCGTTGCTACTGTTAAACGAGCGCCACAACTTGCTGTTTTACTTCAAAAAACCAAAAACTGGCGCCAAGGACCGGTCATGCAGCAGCCTGCCGCTCAACGCCGTTTGCTTATCGTCGACCCCTGCGACGATTGCCACCGTTTGTTACCTGGCCTGCGCAACGCAGGCTGGGATGTGGACAGCTGTCTGCTCGGGGCTGCGCTGGACCACACGTGCGATGTCGGGCTATTGCGCTTGCAGGCTTCGCACCTGAGGCACCCGGATGCGGTCAAGGACATGATCAAGCGCAGCAACACCGAATGGATTGCCGTGCTCAGCGCCGATCAGCTGCGCATGCCGGCGTTCGGCGATTTTGTGTGTGAATGGTTTTTCGACTTCCATACCCTGCCGTTCGACGTCTCCCGTGTGCAGGTAACCCTGGGCCGGGCCTTCGGCATGGCGCGCCTGCGCGGCAAGGGGGCTGTCAAGGTCGATGAGACGACCCATGAATTGCTCGGCGAAAGCCGGCCTATCCGCGAGTTGCGCAAGTTGCTGGGTAAACTGGCACCCACCGAATCGCCGGTGCTGATCCGCGGTGAGAGCGGCACCGGCAAAGAGCTGGTGGCGCGCACCCTGCACCGCCAGTCGCAACGCAGCGAGCAGCCGTTCATCGCTATCAACTGCGGGGCGATCCCCGAGCACTTGATCCAGTCCGAACTGTTCGGCCATGAGAAGGGCGCCTTTACCGGCGCCCACCAGCGCAAGGCCGGGCGTATCGAAGCGGCCGATGGCGGCACGTTGTTTCTTGATGAAATCGGCGACCTGCCGTTGGAGTTGCAGGCCAACTTGCTGCGTTTTTTGCAGGAGAAGCACATCGAGCGGGTGGGTGGCAGCCAGCCAATACCGGTGGATGTACGGGTGCTGGCGGCCACGCATGTGGACCTCGAGCGGGCCATTGAGCAAGGGCGTTTCCGCGAAGACCTGTATTACCGCCTGAACGTCTTGCAGGTGGTGACCGCGCCGTTGCGCGACCGGCATGGTGACCTGTCGATGCTGGCCAACCATTTTGCCCATTTCTACAGCGTGGAGACCGGGCGTCGGCCACGGTCGTTCAGCGACCATGCCCTGGCGGCGATGGGGCGGCATGACTGGCCGGGCAATGTGCGCGAGTTGGCCAACCGTGTACGCCGCGGGCTGGTGCTGGCTGAAGGGCGGCAGATCGAGGCGCAGGACCTGGGGTTGCAGTTGCTCGACCCGGAACAACAGCCGCTGGGCACGCTGGAGGAATACAAGCACCGCGCCGAGCGGCAGGCGCTGTGCGATGTGCTCAACCGGCACAGCGACAACCTGAGCGTGGCGGCCAAGGTGCTGGGCGTTTCGCGGCCGACGTTCTACCGCTTGCTGCACAAGCACCAGATACGCTGAGCGCTGCTGAGGTACGCTTGCGCCGTTCTTTGAAGCCGCTCTTACACAAGCCCGTGTAGGAGCGGGTTCACCCGCGAAAGGGCCGGGCCTGCTAGCCAGTTTCCACCCGCCGTTCACCATTGTCGCAGCTACCGTATTCGCGGGTAAACTCGCTCCTACAGGGCCTGTGTAGGAGCGGGTTCACCCGCGAAAGGGCCGGGCCTGCTGGCCAATGTCCACCCGCCGTTCACCATTGTCGCGGCTACCGTATTCGCGGCTAAAGCCGCTCCTACAGGGAACCAGCCCGTGTAGGAGCGGGTTTACCCGCGAAAGGGCCGTGCCTGCTGGCCAATTTCCACCTGCCGTTCACCGTTGTCTCGGCTACCGTATTCGCGGCTAAAGCCGCTCCTACAGGGAACCACAAGCCCGTGTAGCGAAGAGGCCCTGCCAGGCGAACTCAGTGCGGTCCGCGCGGGATGGTCTTGAGCAAGTCTTCCGGGCTGATATGCCCCACCACCTGGGCCACCGCGCTGCCCGGGGTCGGCAGGTCGATGATGTGGCTCTTCATCTTGCCGATCACATGCATCTCGCACGGCTTGCAGTCGAACTTCAGGGTCAGCACTTCGTCACCCTGAATCAGCTGCATCGGGGCCACCTTGGTGCGCACGCCGGTCACGCCCTTGGCCTGCTTGGGGCACAGGTTGAAGGAGAAGCGCAGGCAGTGCTTGGTGATCATCACCGGCACTTCGCCGTGTTCTTCGTGGGCTTCATAGGCCGCATCGATCAGTTGCACGCCGTGGCGGTGGTAGAAGTCGCGGGCCTTCTGGTTGTATACGTTGGCCAGGAATGACAGGTGCGACTCGGGGTACACCGGCGGTGGTGTGCTCTCGGCCTTGCGCCCGCCACGCGGATGCGCCTGCACACGCGCTGCAGTCAGCGCCTCGATGGCTTCGCGGCGCAGGGCCTTGAGCTGCGAGTTGGGAATGAAGTACGCCTGTGGGGCATCCAGTTCGATGCGGTCGGCGTGGTACAGGGTGGTGCCCAGCTGGCCGAGCAGGTCGTGCAGCTGCTCCAGTGCCTGCTGCGGCTTGTTGGCTACGCCGAACGGGCCGTCCAGGGCCACCTGCACACTCACGCCTTCTTCACTGCTCAGGGTCAGCATCAAGCGCTGCTCGCGCAGGACCGCGTGCCACTCCACGCCGACCCGGCGTTCGGAGGAGGTGCGTTGCAGGGCCTGTTGCCAATTGTGGTCGAGGTTGCGCGACAGCGGGTGGTTGGGCCGCAGCTTGTGCAGGCCTTCGGGCATTTCGTTGGGTTCGACGCGATAGCGGTAGCGCTTGTGGCCGTCTTCTTCGAACTCGCCATGCGGTTCGGCGATGTTGGCGCGGAAGCCCACCACTTCGCGCTTGACCAGCACATTGAGGCCGTCGCCGTTGGTCAGCGGTACGTCGGTAACCACGTGCATGTCACGCTTGCCGACCTTTTCCACTACACCCACCGGCAGGCCGGTGAAGGTTGGCGAGTCGAAGGCGCCGATATCGACCTTGCGGTCGGTCACGAAGTAGTCGGTGCTGCCGCGGTGGAAGGTTTTGTCCGGGTCGGGCAGGAAGAAGTGTTCGGTACGGCCGCTGGACGCGCGGGCGTACTGAGGGCGGTCTTCAAGGATGGCATCGAGCTCTTTGCGGTAATGGGCGGTGATGTTCTTCACATAGCCCATGTCCTTGTAGCGGCCCTCGATCTTGAACGAGCGCACGCCGGCATCGACCAGGTCAGCCAGGTTGGCAGTCTGGTTGTTGTCCTTCATCGACAGCAAGTGTTTCTCGAACGCAACCACGCGGCCCTGGTCATCTTTCAGCGTGTAGGGCAGGCGGCAGGCTTGCGAGCAATCACCGCGGTTGGCGCTGCGGCCGGTCTGCGCATGGGAAATGTTGCATTGGCCGGAGAACGCCACGCACAGTGCGCCGTGGATGAAGAACTCGATGGCAGCATCGGTTTCGGCGGCGATGGCGCGGATTTGCTGCAGGTTCAGCTCACGCGCCAGTACCAGTTGCGAGAACCCGGCCTGGTCGAGGAACTTGGCCCGCTCCAGAGTGCGGATGTCGGTCTGGGTGCTGGCATGCAGCTCGATCGGCGGGATGTCCAGCTCCATCACCCCGAGGTCCTGCACGATCAGCGCGTCAACGCCTGCATCGTACAGCTGGTGAATCAGCTTGCGCGCCGGTTCCAGCTCGTTGTCGTGGAGGATGGTGTTGATGGTGGTGAACACGCGTGCATGGTAGCGATGGGCGAACTCGACCAGTTCGGCGATATCGCTGACTTCGTTGCAGGCGTTATGGCGCGCGCCAAAGCTCGGGCCGCCGATATAGATGGCGTCAGCGCCGTGCAGGATCGCTTCACGGGCGATGGCCACGTCACGGGCAGGGCTGAGCAGTTCCAGGTGATTCTTTGGAAGGGACATGTCGTTATATTTTCGGGCTGTCACGGTTTAGGCGGGCATTGTAGCGGTGAAACGGGCTGGCGGCATCATTGGGGTGCCGGGAGGTGCGGGATCGGCTGGGAGTACGCGCAACTGTGGGAGCGGCCTTGGGTCGCGAACGGGCCGCAGAGCGGCCCCGGCGGTTTTGCGTTGGGGGCGCTGCGCACCCCAACAAGCGCAGCTCAGCGCTTGGCAGCCATCGCCGTCACTTCCACACGCATGCCTTCAAATGCCAGCGAAGCCACGCCCACCGCCGCACGCACCGGCCAGGGCTTGCTGAAGAAGCGCTGGTACACTTCGTTGAACGCCGCGCGGTCGGCCATGTCGGTGAGGTAGATGGTCAGGTGCAGCACGCGGTCCATACCGCTGCCGGCCTTTTCCAGGGCCACTTTCAGCGCCTGCAGGGTGCATTCGCTCTGCTCGACGATGCCGCCCAGTTCCAGGCTGCCGTCGGCGTGGGTCGGGATTTGCGTGGTGACCAGTACGCCGTTGTACTCGGCAACGTCGGAGGAAATCGACTCGGCGTCCGGGTCCGGGGTGTAGATGATGTCTGCATTTGCCATGGTGTGTTCGCCTTGCAACGGAAGGAAAACGGCAAGCCTACGCGAGCGCATCCGCCCGGTCGAGGGTGCCTCGGTGTTTGAAATACGCGGCGTTCGCCGTCAGAATCGCGGCCGATTGCAAAACCAGGGGTTTACGTTGAACGAACAGACTTTGTCCAGGCGCCTGGAGCGCGTGGCCGCCCATGTACCGCAGGGCGCGCGCTTGGCCGACATTGGCTCGGACCACGGCTACCTGCCGGTGGCCTTGATGCTGCGTGGCGTGCTCGAGGCCGCTGTAGCGGGTGAGGTGGCACAGACGCCGTTCGCCTCGGCCCAGCGCAATGTGCGCAAAAATGGCCTGCAAGAGCGGGTCACCGTGCGCCTGGCCGATGGGCTGGCAGCGGTCGAGCCGCAAGACCGTATCTCGGTGGTGAGCATCTGCGGCATGGGCGGCGACACCATGTGCGAGATCCTCGAGGCCGGCAAGCAGCGCCTTGGCGGCGTCACGCGCCTGGTACTGCAGCCTAATGGCGGTGAGCGCGAACTGCGCCAGTGGCTGGCGGGCAATGGTTACCAGATCGTCAGCGAAGAGCTGTTACGGGAAAACCGCTTCGATTACGAGATCATCGTCGCCGAGCCGGGCAGGGGGGTGTATAGCGCTGAACAGCTGTACTTCGGCCCCGTGTTGATGCAGGAGAAAAGCGAGGCGTTTGTGGTCAAGTGGCGGCGCATGCTGCGGCAGAAGCAGCAGACCCTGGCCAATTTCCAGCGGGCCCGCGATGCGGTGCCTCAGGCGAAGATCGACGATTTCAATCAGCAGGTGGGCTGGATCACCCAGGTGCTGGCCTGATTCACTGCTGCGAGCAGTTGCCCATTTCCCGGTAGTCGATTTCGCGCTTCTGGCCCTGATGGTCGACGTACACCATGTGTGCGGTGCCCACCTGGCAGTCGGCGGCGTTACTGGCCGGGGTGATGGAGATGACCTTGGCCACGTCCAGCGGCATGCCGTATTCATATTGGCTGCTGACGGGCTGGTTGTTGCCGGCATCGGCAAAAGCACCGAACGAGGCGAAGGCAGCGGCAATGGCAAGGACAGCGATCGAGCGTTTCATGACAGGCTCCTTTTTTAATGGATGGCTAATGATCTATTCATTGGTCATCCACAATAAATGGGCTAACCCGTGATAGATTCCTGCTTTTAACGCAACAATAAGGAGCACCCCTTCATGGACATGCTGCATGCCATGCGTACCTTCACCCGGGTGGTGGAATGTGGCAGCTTCGCTGCAGCTGCCAATGCTCTGGATATTTCTGCAGCGCAGGTTTCGCGCATCGTTGCCGAGCTGGAGAACCAGCTCCAGACCCGCCTGCTGCACCGCACCACCCGGCGCCTGCGCATGAGCGAGGCGGGAGAGCGGTTTCTGGAGCGTGCGCGGCAGATCATGCTGCTGACCGAAGAAGCCGTGGGCGAAGCGCGAGGTGCGCACCTCACGCCTCGCGGCCATCTGCGTTTGCACTGCCCGCACGGCATGGGGCTGTTGCTGATGCCGCTGGTGGCCGGCTACAACACGCTATACCCGGAGGTGGTGATCGAGCTGACGCTGTCGCAGCGCAACCCCGACCCGCTGGCCGAAGGGCATGACGTGGTGATCACCGTGGACGGTGCGCTGCCGGATTCGCAACTGATCGCTGTGCCGCTGGGCAACATTTTCAGTATCCCCTGCGCGGCCCCCGGCTACCTGGACACCCACGGTGTACCGGAGCGCCCGGAAGACTTGCACGGCCATCGCTGCCTGCGCATGGCTTACCCGATGTACGAAGGTGACTGGGTGTTCCCGCAAGGGGTTGACCAGTGCGTGATCGCGCCAAACGACAGTTTCTCTACCAACGTCGCCGACGCCATGCTAGTGGCCAGCGAGCTGGGCATGGGCATTGGCCTGCTGCCGTTCTACACCGCCAGCGAGGCGATCGGGCAGGGGCGCTTGTGCCGGTTGCTGGCACCGTATCGGCTGCGGGAGAGTGCGCTGTATGCGATGTATCCGTCACGCCACTACCTGGACGCCAAGGTGCGCACCTGGATCGACTACCTCAAGGAACAGCTGCCGGCGTTGTTCGAGGGGCATGCCAGGGTGGTGGATGATGCGCGGTATTGGCGCTGAGGCGAGAAGTTTGCCGCGGTGACATTCCTGTGGGAGCGGGCGCGCCCGCGAACACCGGCAAAGCCGGTGCCAGCCACAGCGTCGCCCGCTCCCCCAAGAACCGCGTTGCCTTTGCGTTACAGCGGATAGTTTTTCAATTCCCGTGCAATCAGCATGCGCTGGATCTCGCTCGACCCTTCATAGATCTGCGTAATCCGCGCATCCCGGTAATAGCGCTCCACCGGGTAGTCTTCCAGATAACCGTACCCACCATGCACCTGGATTGCCATCGAGCACACCCGCTCGGCCATTTCCGAAGCGAACAGCTTGGCCTGTGACGCTTCCGACAGGCACGGCTTGCCGGCGCTGCGCAGGCGGGCGGCATGCAGGATCAGCAAACGTGCGGCGTTCACCTGCACCTGCATGTCGGCCAGCAGGTTGGCGATGCTCTGGTGTTCGTTGATCGGCTTGCCAAACTGTATGCGGTCACGTGAGTAGACCAGCGCTGCTTCGAATGCGGCGCGGGCGATGCCCAAGGCCTGGGCGGCAATGCCGATACGGCCGCCTTCGAGGTTGGACAGGGCAATGGCCAGGCCCTTGCCACGCTCACCGAGGATATTGGCCGCAGGAATGCGGCAGTTGTCGAAGGTGACCGCGCAGGTGTCGGAGGCGCGGATGCCCATCTTGTGCTCGCTGCGGTCAACCTTGAACCCAGGGTTGTCAGTAGGCACCAGGAACGCCGACAGGCCTTTCTTGCCCAGCTCCGGGTCGGTCACTGCGAAGACGATCGCCAGGCCTGCACGGCGGGCATTGCTGACGAACTGCTTGGCACCGTTGATGACCCACTGGCCATCCACCAACTCGGCGCGGGTGCGCAGGTTGTGCGCCTCGGAGCCGGCCTGTGGCTCGGTCAGGCAGAAGCAGCCAATCACCTCGCCACTGGCCAGGCGTGGCAGCCACTGCTGTTGCTGTTCGGCGGTGCCGTAGGCCAGCAGCGGGCCGCAACCTACCGAGTTGTGGATGCTCATCATCGCCCCGGTGGCGCCGCAGCCGGCGGCGATCTCTTCTACTGCCAGGGCGTAGGCGACATAGTCGGTGTAGCTGCCGCCGAAGTCTTCGGGCACCACCATGCCCAACAGGCCCAGTTCGCCCATCTTGCGCACCACGCCATCATCGATCCAGCCGGCCTTTTCCCAGGCCTGGGCATGGGGTGCGATTTCGCCACGGGCAAAGTCCCGGGCCATGTCGCGGATCATGATCTGTTCTTCGCTCAGTTCGAGGTCTTGCATCTGTGTACTCCCGGGCTCACAGGCCTTCGAAGAATTGTTCGACCCGCTGGCGTTGCAGCGCGGCCAGGGTCGGCGGGTTCCAGCGGGGCTGCTTGTCCTTGTCGATGATCAGGGCACGCACGCCTTCGATAATGTCGCCGTGCTGGAACCACTGGCGGTCCAGGTGCAGTTCCATGGCAAAGCAGTCGTCAATGCCCAGCTCGCGTCCTCGGCGCAGCATCTCCAGCGTAACCGCCATGGCCAGAGGCGAGCGTGTTTCCAGCTGATCGGCGGTGGCCACCGCCCAGGCGTGGCTGTCGCCAAGGCTCACCGCACGCAGTTGCTCGACGATGGCTGGCAGGTCGGGCAGGGCGAAGAAGTGGTCGATGACCGGGCGCAACTTTTCCAGTGGCGCATCGTCCAGTACCTGGGTACCGAGCCTGGCCAGCAGGTTTTGCAGGTCCTTCAGCGGGTGGTCGCTGAAGTCGAGCTGGTCGAGGCCCTGGTCGAGGGCGGCGAGCTGGTCGCTGGCCAGGTACCAGTCGGCCAGGCCGCAATACAAGGCGTCGGCCGCCTGGATCTGGGCACCGCTGACACCCAGGTAGATGCCCAGCTCGCCGGGGATGCGCGAGAGGAAGTAGCTACCGCCTACGTCCGGGAAGTAGCCGATGCCGACCTCGGGCATGCCCAGCCGGCTGCGCTCGGTGACCACGCGCAGGTCGCAGCCCTGGGCCAGGCCCATGCCGCCACCGAGGGTGAAGCCGTCCATCACCACCAGTATTGGCTTGCGGTAGCGGTGGATGACCAGGTCGAGGGCGTACTCTTCGACGAAAAAGGTTTCATGCAGCGTGTCGCCGGCCTTGAAGCTGTCGTACAACGAGCGGATGTCGCCACCGGCACAGAACCCCTTGGGGCCTTCGCCGCGCAGGACCACGGCGTGCACGTGCGGGTTGTCGGCCCACTGATCCAGGTGCTGACGCAGGCTGCGCACCATGTCCAGGGTCAGGGCATTGAGACCGGCCGGGCGGTTCAGGGTCAGGTGGCCGATCTGGTTGCGGACCTCGGCCAGTACGTGGTCGGTTGCTGCCGGGGTATGAGCGTGCGCAGTCATTGCGTTCTCCCTGCTTTGTTATTGATTTTCCAAGTGAAGTCTGGAGTTCGCTGGAGGATCGCTGGATCCTGGCATGCGAATTTGCCTTGTACAATCGACAATTGTGCAAGGGTACCGTGCGTTTTTACCTTGTGCGAGGCCAGCGCGCGCCTGGGGCGTAGCCTTTACCCTCACGGGATTTCGCCCCCCGATTCGGGGGAACCCGCTGGGGGATCCTCCCCAACCTGATTCGGTTGACATCGCAAGTTGCTGACGGATATGAAATTTTTCTTCTGGCACACACCTTGCTCCAGCTCCCCACAGAGATCCTGTGTCCCGGAGGTGCAGCATGTCGACGCCGCTCAAAGGCCCCATCGTGTCATCACTCGTACTGGCCTTGCTTGGCTGGGAAGCAACCAGCGAGGCGGCTGTGCAGTGCCAGCGCACCCTGGTCGCCAACGTGGTGGCACTGGATCAGCCACTGATGTTCAACCGCCTAGGCGCGCAGAACGCCAACGGCATGATGTTTGCCCTGCGCGAGGATGTGGTGGACGACAAGCTCGTCCCGCTGAGCATGGGCGGGGCCGCCGTGCCGGGCAAGGTCACCCTGCGCCCGGACAAGCGCCCGCGGCCTATCGTGCTGCGCGTGGCGGCCGGTGACTGCCTCACGGTCAACCTGACCAACCTGCTGGATTACAAGGCGAACCCCAACAAGCACGGCATCGAGGCCGAAGAGCCCGAGGGTGAGGAAGAGGGGCCGGAGGTTGAAAACGAAGGCGGCGAAGGCTTTGTCGCCGACGAGCAGGTGGCCGAGCGCATGGTCGGCTTCCAGGTCAACGGCATGCAGGCGGTGAACAGCATTGCCGATATTTCCGCCTATACCGGGCGCAACGGCAACTTCTTCGTCAGCCCCGGCAGCACCCGCAGCTACACCTTGTATGCCGAGCGCGAAGGCGCCTTTGCCGCCACCAGCAAAGCCGCTACATTCGGCGGCGAGGGCACGGCGGGCAACGTTTCCAATGGCCTGTTCGGCCAGGTGGTAGTGGTGCCCAAACTGGGCCGTACCTACCGCAATACCCTCACTGAAGAAGAAATGCGCCTGGCCACCACCGGTCGAACCGCCACCGGCCAGCCCGTGATCGACTACGAAGCCCGTTATCCGCAGGTCGAGCCGTGGATCGCCGAAGGCAAGGCCGGCAAGCCGATCATTGCCATGGTCAACGGCAACGAGATCATCAGCAGCGAGACCGATGCCATCGTCATGGGGCCCAACCCCGACGGCAGCTTCCCCAGCTCTACTTACCCGCTGGAAAGCACGGGCAAACGCAACCCGGCGCTGCCCAACCGACTGGAGGCGTTCCGTGATTTCGCCTCGCAGTTCGCCGACGAGGTTGCCGGTACCCAAGCCTTCCCTGGCTACTGGGCCGACCCGGTGATGGGCCATGTGCTGGAGCCTACGCGCGATTCGTTCATGATCAATTACGGTTCTGGTGGCATGGGCGCCGAAGTGGTGGCCAACCGCTTGGGGGTGGGCCCGATGCACGATTGCCTGTCGTGCGCCTATGAAGAGTTCTTCCTCAGCGCCCACACGGTTGGCGATATCGGCACCCTGGTGGATGTACCGGCAAACGTCGGCCTGGAACACATCCGCCCGGGCGAAGTGCCGCCGGCCAGTGCCGTCGGGGTCAAGGCCAGCATGGCCCTTTACCCCTCAGAGCCTGCCAACGTGCACCACAGCTATATCGGTGACTTCACCAAGTTCCGCAACACCCACAACGGGCACGAGCAGCACATCTTCCACTTGCACGGCCACCAGTGGCTGTTCAACCCCAATGACGACAACTCCGACTACATCGATGCCCAAGGCATCGGCGCTGGCGTCGGCTACACCTACGAAATCGCCAACGGTGGATCGGGCAACCGCAACCGTGTTGCCGGTGATGCCATTTACCACTGTCACTTCTACCCGCACTTCGCCCAGGGCATGTGGGCCATGTGGCGGGTACATGACGTGTTCGAAGAAGGCACGCGCCTGGAGGTAAGCGGGCAGGGCGAGAATGGCTTCCACAGTACCCCGTTCGCCCTGCGCAGCGGTAAGCCGGCCGTTGGCGCCCGGGCCCTGCCCGATGGCGAGATCATTGCCGGTACGCCTATTCCGGCCATCGTGCCGTTGCCCGGCAAGGCAATGGCGCCCATGCCCGGCAAAGTCGTGGTCGTGCCCAAGCTCTCCGAGGCGTTGGTTGCCGCCAACGATGATGACCACGAAGACGAGGATGATGACGACTACGCCAGTGAGGCGCCCGTGCGCAAGGCCGTGGGCTCGCTGGCGCTGGTCGACCGCACCGAGGCCAACCGCAATGCCGACGGCACGCTGAAAAACCCAGGCTACCCGTTCTGGATCGGCGGCATGGAAAGCAGCGTCGGCAACCGCCCGCCAACCCCGCCCCTGGACATGCTCGACCCGGCCCTGGCCCGGCAACTGAAAGACAGCGGTAAAGCCCTGTGGGCCAACCTGGATGCGAACCAGGTCGATGGCTGGGACGGCGGCCTTGGCCGCCATGCACTGGACGGTGTGTCCGCCGGTGGCGTAGCGGATACCACCACCACCAAACTGGACTTCACCAAGGTCGTGCACAAGGCCAAGCCCATCTACCTGCCTGAGGAGGGCACCGATGTGGAGCAGGCAGCCATGCAGTTCCACGCCATGGGTGAACACCCCAGCTATGCACTGATCCCCGGTAACCAGCCAGTGGCCAAGGTGTTCCGCACCAACGGCGCCTTGCCAACTGCGGGTGCGCCGTACTACGAGCCCTGCATGGATGACCGTGGAAAACGCCTGACGCAGTCCTCCGGGGTCGGTGAGTTCAACAGTGGAGAGAGCCTGACGGGTGTGAACTTCCGTGGCGCCTCGGCCTTCACTGCCGACCGCCCACGCATCTACAAAGGGGCCAACATCCAGTTCGACGCGGTGTACAACAAAGTGGGCTACCACTTCCCGCAGGCACGCATCATCGCCCTGTGGGAGGACGCCTGGCCGGTCATTACCAAGCAGCGCCCGCCAGAGCCGCTGGTGATGCGCATGAACACCTTCGACTGCGCGATGTACCAGCACACCAACCTGATCCCGAACATCTATGAGATGGACGATTACCAGGTGCGCACCCCGACCGACGTGATCGGCCAGCACATCCACCTGCCCAAATGGGACCTGACCGCCGCCGACGGTTCGGCCAACGGCTGGAACTACGAGGACGGCATTCTTTCGCCCGGTAGCGTTGTCGAGCGCGTGCATGCCATTCGTACTTATAACGGTTGCACCGAAGGTGATAGCCGCGATGGCACTGCTGCCTGCCCGGAAGCCAGGCAGCACCCGTACTTCGGCCGCTTTGGCCGCGCCGACTGGCTGGGCGCACGTACAGCCATGCAGCGCTGGTTCGCCGACCCGCTGGTGAACGTGCATAACGTCGACCGCGGCCTGGGCACCATCTTCACCCATGACCACCTTGGCCCATCGACCCACCAGCAAGTGGGCCTGTATGCCACCGTGCTGGCCGAACCGGCCGGCTCTACCTGGTACCACGCCGAAACCGGCGAGCAGCTGTACAACCCGGCCACGCGCCAGGACGGCGGCCCGACCTCGTGGCAGGCGGTGATCCAGACCGGCGACCACGATGGCGACGGCAAGAACGACAGCTACCGCGAGTTCTTCCTGGAGTACAGCGACTTCCAGCATGCCTATGAAGCCGGCGTGTATGTAGGCGCAGGGCCGGACGGCATTCCCAATGCCCAGTCGTACCCGGCCACAGCCGACAGCTTCCGCTACGCCATCAACCCGCCCGTGCGTGGCAAGGCGTCGAGCCTGCTTGAGGCCATCGTCGAGGAACGTGGTGGGATCAACCCTGGCTGCCCAAGCCGGCCATGCCCGCAGGCGATCTCGGTGGATGACCCGGGGATGTTCGTCGTCAACTACCGTAACGAGCCGCTGGCCCTGCGCGTGTACGACCCGAACAAGGTCGGCCCGGACGGCAAGCGTGGCATGCAGGCCGACGGCCTGGCCGGCGACCTCAGCTATGCCCTGCAAACCCGTACCGACCGCGCTATCCCGGCGATGAACCTGTCGCCATCGGCGATCACCTCGGCAGTCGGCCCCACCGGCGGCACCACGCTGTTCCCGCCACATATCAACACGGCCGGCGCCGAGCCGGGCGACCCGTTCACCCCATTGCTGCGTACCTATTCCGGTGACAACGTGCGCCTGCGCATGCACGCCGGTGGCCACGAAGAGGAGCACAACGTCACCCTGCACGGCGTGAAATGGCTGCAGAATGGCTCTGGCTTTGGCAACAGCTCCAACTCGGGCTGGAAATCGTCGCAAATGATCGGCATCTCCGAGCAGTTGGGCTTCATGGCGCCGGTGTCGATGATCTCCAGTTCGGCAGCCACCAACGGCGACTACCTGTACTCGCTGGACGCCGCCCTGGAAGGCTACTGGAACGGTATCTGGGGCATCATGCGCAACTACACCGCGCAGCGTGCCGACCTGTTCCCGCTGCCCAACAACCCGCAGCCGGTGGCCATGCGCAACACCGTGAACTTCAACGGCATCTGCCCGAAAACCACGGCCAACCCCAACGGCATCGGCACCCGCACCACGGTCAAGCGCAACTACGAGATCGTCGCGGCGCTGGCCAACGACATCCTTGAAAACCGTAACGGCGTCAGCATCAATGACCCGGCGGGCATCGGCCAGCATGTCGGAGGCGCGCTCAAGGCCGACGGTGGCACCCTGGTGTTCAATAGCCGCAAAACCGCCATCCCGCTGGTCAGTGGGGTAGACCCTGAAGATGGGGCGACCTTCACCATCGGTGGTCACAGTGCGCCGCTGCATGACCCGACCGCGATCCTGTACGTGCGCAAGGCTGACCTCGATGCCACCACCGGCAAGCTCAAGCCGGGTGTCCCGGTAGAGCCCCTGGTACTGCGCGCCAATGCCGGCGACTGCATCAGCATCACCCTGGAGAACCGCTTGCCACTGGTGATGCCAGACCTGTCGAGCACTGCAGTGATGCACAACGTGGTCAAGCGTGACCGCTTCGACAGCGAAGGCTCCACCGCGTTTGCCAACAACCTGATGCGGCCGTCCAGCCACGTGGGCCTGCATGCGCAGCTGCTGGCCTACGACATCACCAAGTCCGACGGTGCCAACGTTGGCCTGAACCCGGTGCAGACCGTGCCTCCGCGTGCCGGCACCAGCGGCGCTTACCCTACCAAGGAGTACCAGTACTACGCCGGCCACCTGGAGCGTGAAGGCAAACCGGTGTCGCAACTGGGCCGCACAGTGGACAACATCAAGACCACGCCTATCGAGTTCGGTGGCCTCAACCTGACCCCGTCAGACTTCATCAAACAGCCGCAGAAAGGTCTGGTGGGTGCCATGAGCATCCTGCCGCAAACCGCCACCTGGACCGAGGATACTGCTACCCGTACCCAGGCCACGGTGAAGGTCAGTGGCCAGCCGGACTACCGCGACTTCGTCACGGTGTGGCAGCGCGCACTGAACATGCGCTGGGCCGACGGTCGTCCGGTAGAAGGTATCAATGTTGAAGGCAACGGCGCTGCCGGTGACCCGCAAGACAACGGCAACATGGCTGTCAACTACAAGACCGAACCGTTGTGGCTGCGCTTCGGCATGGCGCCCGACTCGCCATTCGGCCGCGCCAATGGCCTGGGCTTTGGTGATGTACCCAACGCCCACATGGCCTACGCCAACGCCCTGGTCGGTGGCGACCCGCAAACCCCGGTGCTGTACGCCAAGCCAGGGCAACCGGTGCGCAACCATATCGTGATGCCCAGTGGTGGCAGCCGCGGCATGGTCTACCAACTGGACGGGCACGTATGGCCGCTGCACAACTACCAGGCCGAGAAGAGCGATGCGGACGGTTACCCGATGAGCATGCCTGGTATCGGTTCGGTGCGCTTTGGCTACAACCCGATGGCCATGTACATCGGCGCGCAGGAAAGCGTACTGCCAGCGGCGCACTTCAGCTTCATGCTGCCGAGTGCCGGCGGTGCCAACGCGGTGGCGGGTGACTACCTGTTCCGCGACTATGCCGCCTACGGCAACCTTTCGGGGCTGTGGGGGATCTTGCGGGTGACCAACGAAGCGCCGCCGGCAACGGCCCCGGCGCAGTGACGGAAGGGGAACGCGAGCATGAACAAAAAGACTCGCCCTGCTTACCTGGGGGTAGTGTTGGGGGTAGCGCTGATCGGCCTGGGCGTGGCGTACGAAAAGCTATGGTGCGACCCGCGCGAGCTGTTGCAGGAACGGGCCAATCCGCAGGCCTTGCACCGGCTCAGCCGGGACGGCGTGACCGTGGAGTTCGAGGCCCGGCCATTGGCCGGAGGGGAACTGAAGGAGGGCGATTTCGCCAACATCCGCTTCAAGCTCAGCGACCAGACCAGTGGTCAACCGCTGTCGGGCATGGCCCCGGGGGCCTGGATCGACCCTGTGCAGTCGGCCCCGGCGGGGGACCGCGAGCAGAGCTGCAAGGCGCGGGTTGCGCTGTTTCTCAAGAGCAGCATCGGGGCCCGGCCGCTGCTCGACCTGAACAGCTACTTCTTGCTGATGTTGAACAATGACGCCAGCCTCACCGTGATCGACCCGACGGTGTCGGTGGGCGGCGTGACCAGCACCATGGCCCGCATCGAGCTGCCAGGCCGGCCCATGGACTGGGCGGCCATCAGCGATGACAAGCAGGTTTTCGTGTCGATACCAGAGCGGGGCAAGGTTTCGGTGATCGATACCGAGACCTTCACCCGCGTGGCCGACCTGGATGCCGGTGACCAGCCGCTGCGCGTGGCCCTGCAACCGGACCAGCTTCGGCTGTGGGTCGGCAACAACAGCAGCGACCCGGCCAAAGGCGGGGTAACAGTGATCGACGTGCCGGGGCGCAGCGTCCTGAAACACTTCAACACCGGTACCGGGCACCACGAAATCGCCTTCAGCGCCGACTCGCGCTATGCCTACGTCAGCAATCGCGACAGCGGTACCCTGAGCGTCATCGACATCCCGGAAATGCGCCTGGCCAAGACCATCAAGGTGGGCCCGCACCCGCTGTCGGTCAGCTATTCGGCGCTGTCCCAGGCCGTGTACGTGGTCGATGGCGAGGAGGGCAGCGTAAGGGTGTTCGATGCCCGCAGCCACCAGTTGCGCCACACGGTCCAGGCCGAGCAAGGCCTGGGGCCGATGCGCTTCAGTCAGGATGGCCGCTACGGCATCGTGCTCAATACGGCGGAGAACCAGGCCCTGGTCATAGACGCCAGTACCGACAAACTGATCCACCACGTTCCGGTGGCGGCCGAACCGTACCAGCTGACGTTCACCAAAGGCTATGCCTATGTGCGGGGCCTGGCCTCACCGAGAGTGAGCATGATCAATCTGGCCAGCCTGGGAGAGGGGCGCTCGCCAATCGTGCAAAGCTTCGAGGCCGGCCCGGCAGCGCCGCGCCAGGCCGGTGACCTGCCACTGGCCCAGGGGCTGTCGGTATCGCGTGATGACAATTCGGTGTTCGTGGTCAACCCGGTGGACAACAACACCTACTTCTACACCGAAGGCATGAATGCGCCGATGTCCGGCTACAACAACCGCGGCCACCAGGCCCGCGCCGCCCTCGTCGTTGACCGCAGCCTGCGCGAAGTGGCACCTGGAGTGTATGGCTCGACGGTGAAGCTGCCCGCTGCCGGCAAGTTCGACGTTGCCTTCCTGCTCAACCAGCCGCAAATCATTCATTGCTTCAGCACCGAGGTGGCCGCAGGGGCCAATACCAGCGAACGCAAAGGCGCGCGTGCCGAGTTCATCGGCCTCGACCAGCCGCTGCCGCAGCACAGCGACTTCACCGCGCGAGTACGGATTGTCGGTGACGACGGGCAGCCGCGCCTGGGCCTGAACGACCTGAGCCTGCGCTACTTCCTGGCGCCATCGTCGATGCCGCGCAACCTGCAGCTGCAAGAGGTGGGTGAGGGGGTCTACCAGGCGGCGCTGAACTTGCCTGAGGCCGGTGCCTGGTACCTGCATGTGCAGTCGCCCTCGTTGGGGCGCAAGTTTGCCGAAGAAAACTACACCAGCCTGCGCGTCCTGCCGGCTGCTGCAACCAATGCTTCCCAGACTGACGTGAGGAATGTGCGATGAACGCCAAGCATGCATGCACACTGTTGGCTTTGAGTCTGGCATTTGCCAGCAACCTGGTAATGGCCCACGCCGGTCACGACCATGACGGCCACGCCGGGCAACCGCCGGCGGCGCATCAGGAAAAGACCAGCGTGCGCTTTGCCGATGTTTCCCTGCTGAACCAGGACGGCATGCCGGTACGCCTGGAGAAAGACCTGGTGAATGACCATCTGGTGGTCATGGGCTTCATTTACACCAGTTGCACCACGGTATGCCCGGTGGTGTCGTCGATCATGGGCAAGGTCCAGCAGCAACTGGGCGGCCGGGTAGGCGAGGAGATTCGCATGGTGTCGATCAGTGTTGACCCTCAGCGTGACGACGCCAAGCGCCTGCAAAATTATGCCAAGGCATTCCAGAAAGGACCGGGCTGGAGCTGGCTGACCGGTACCCCGTACGCCATCACCGAAACCCTGAAAGGGCTGGGCAGCTTCAACGCCGACCTTAGCCAGCACCCGCCGCTGATACTGGTGGGTGACGGGCGTAGCGGGCACTGGACGCGTTACTACGGCTTCACCGACCCGGCTGTATTGATCGAGGAGATCAACCGCCTCAGTGCGCGCCGGGTACATGCCAAGAGCACCGCCATCGCCGACCATCACGAGGTGCAACCATGAGCACTGCAACCGCCCACCGCGCTGGCATGCGTGCTTTCGACTGGCTGGTGCTGGGTAGCTGCCTGTGGATCCTCACGTCGGTGGCGTTCGCCCACGAAGGCCATGCGCCGCAACCCCCGGAGCCGCAGCCGGCACCGCAGGCGATGGCCAGTGGTGGCGGTACCCGCGACGCCAAGACGTGGTTCACCGACACCGTGTTGAAGGACCAGAATGGCCGCGAGCTGCGCTTTTACAGTGACGTGCTCAAGGACAAGGTGGTGATGCTCAACGTGATCTTCACCCACTGCACCGATGCCTGCCCGCTGATTACCCGCAAGCTGCGCGAGGTGCGTGAGGCCATGGGGCCAGCGCTGGCCGGCCAGGTGACCTTCGTGTCGATCAGCAGTGACCCGCTGAACGACACCCCCGAGGTGCTGAAGGCGTTCGCCGCCAAGCAGGGGGTGGAGGGGCCGAACTGGTTGTTCCTGACCGGCGACAAGGCCAACGTCGACTTGGTGCTTGGCCGTATAGGGCAGTTCCTGCCGAGTCCCGAGCAGCATTCGACGCAGCTGATTGCCGGTGATGTTGCAGGTAAACGCTGGAGCAAGATTCGCCCGGATGCACCGCCAGCGGCCATTGCCCAGCGCATGCAGCTGCTGACCCAGCCACTGGCTGGTCGGTGAGTATCATGGGCCGCCTGGGGAATTGGCGTCTGTGGCATCAGCTGTTGTGGGAGCGGCCTTGCGTCGCGAAAGTAGCGCGCAGCGCTCCCCTCTTTCTGCGCTTGAGCTACCACTGCCGGGGCTGCTGCGCAGCCCTTTCGCGACGCAAGGCCGCTCCCACAGGGCTTGCGATTTGGCTCACATGCGCGCTTGGCATGGCATCTTCGACCTCAGCCTTGGCCCTGAACCTGACCGACCACGAACAAGCCGGCAAACGCCTTTACCGCGAGGGCGTTTCCAGTAGCGATGCTCAATTGCAAGCCCGGGTGGGCGCCAGCGACATCACAGTCCCCGCCAGCGTGCTGCCCTGCGCCAGTTGCCACGGCAACGATGGCCGTGGCCGTGCCGAAGGCGGTGTGCGCCCCCCCGGCCTCGACTGGCAACGCCTGGCACTCGGCCAGGGCCTGCGCGAGGCCAACGGCCGTCGCTACCCGGCCTATACCGACAGCAGCCTGGCGCGGGCCATCCAGCAGGGTATTGACCCGGCTGGCAATCGCCTGGACCCGGCCATGCCACGCTTCGAACTGACCTTGGCCGACCAGCGCAACCTCACCGCCTATCTCAAACGCCTGGCCCAAGAACGCGACCCTGGTGTGGAGGAGGGCGTGCTGCGCCTTGGCACCCTGCTGCCCGCGAGCGGTCCGCTGGCCGAAGCCGGGCAGGTAGTGCGTGCCGTGCTGGAAGACGGCGTGGATCAACTCAATCAGCAAGGCGGCATTCACGGGCGGCGCCTGGAGCTGGTCGTACTAGACCCAGGTTCCGACCCGGTCAATGCCGAACGCGCCCTGCAACAGTTGCTCGAGCAAAAGCGGGTGTTCGCCCTGATCGCGCCATTGGCGCCCATGCTGGACCTGCGCCTGACGACCTTGTTGGCGCCACAGAACGTGCCGATGGTCGGCAGCACCCCGCGCAGCGGCGGTAGCGAACAGATCTTCGACCCGCTACCTGGCTTGCCCGAGCAGTTGCTGAGCCTGGCAGAGCATGCCCGTGGAGCGCTGGGCCTGGCCCCGGATGAGTTACGTGTAGTGTTTGCCGGTAACGAACACGCAGCCTTGGCCGAGCAGGTACGCGAGCGTTTACGTCAGCAGGGCTGGGCGCCACCCGCTATCCAGGCTTTCGACGGCCAGGCCGTGGACGGGCAGGGCATCGTCTTTCTTGGCCGCGCCCAGGCCTTTGCCGAGTTGGCGACGGCGTTGCAGGTGGCCGGCCGCGAGCCTTACCTGTTTGCCGCCTCCAGTCAGGTAGCCGGCGCTGTGGCGCGTTTGCCGGCGCAGTGGTCGCAACGGCTGTTTCTGGCCTATCCCTACGTGCCAGAGGACTGGACCGAGCAAGGCCTGGCTGCGCTGACCGGGCTGCAGCAGCGTCAGGGCCTGGACCCGCGCCAGGCGTCATTGCAGGTCAATACGCTGTGCGCGTTGCGCCTGCTGAGCGAAGCGCTGAAGCAGATTGGTCGTGATGCCAGCCGCGAGCAACTGATTGCTGCGCTCGAAGGCCTGCACGATGTGCCCACCGGCCTGACCCCGGCACTGGGCTTTGGCCCTGGTCGCCGCCAGGGCATGGCAGGTGCCCACGTGGTGGCTGTGACCCTGCCCGGGCCGCGCTTTACTGCGGTCACCCCCTACCGGCCAGTGCCGGTCAGCCCTTGAGCGGAGGTTGTCATGCGTATCGTATGGTTGTGCCTGTTGCTGGTGCTGACCAGGGCGAGCTGGGCCGATGTGCCGGCGGCGCGGGTCAATGGTGTCGAGATCGGGCTGATGCGCCTGGAGCGCTACTTCAGCGAGTACCTGGACGCCCAGGGTCGGGCGGTGACCAGCATCCGCAACCCAGGCCTGTACAAACGCCTGCGCGACCAAGTGTTGGACGAGCTGATCGACAAGGAGCTGTTGTGGCAGGAAGCGCAACGCCAAGGCATTGCTGTCAGCGATGAACAAGTGTCGGCGCAGGTTGGCGAGATCGAAGCGGCATTTGGCAGCCCGGCGCTATTCGAAAGGCGGCTGGCAGAGGCGGGCTTCGACAGGGCGCAGTACACTGAATACACCCGGCATGAGATGGCGGCACAGCAAGTGTACGCCCTGCTCAGCGCAGTCGACGCGCCGAGCCAGGGCGAAGTGGAGGCATTTTATGATGCCAATCAGGAGAGACTGCAAGGAGCGCAGAACCAAAGTGATAATCCATCGGTCATACGCGAGCAAGGCCTGGCCTTGGCCAGGGCAACGCTCATCGGTCAGCGGGAGGCGCAGGCGCGCCAATCCGTGCGCCAACGTTTGCGCGAGTCCGCTAAAGTGGAAATCGCCGACTGAGCCCGTTGATGGCGCTTGCCCCAATGCTGGGGAATTAAGGTTTGGCAATATGCCATCATTTTCCCCGCTTGTGGGGAACGGGTGCGGTGCGCCTGCTCAGCGTATGCCGGTTACTGGCCGGCACCCTAGTAAAATCAGTTGCTTACAGTGGTGCAACATGACTATTCACGCCTGGCACGAAGCCTGCTCAAGTCTTTACAAGGGCGTACTTCGCAGACCGGGGAACCGGGCAGTATTTGGGAGTCGACCTTGGTGAACAGAGTATTGGTAGTCGATGACGAACAGACTCTTGCGCAGAACCTGCAAGCGTATCTGCAGGCGCAAGGCCTGGAAGTTCATGTTGCCCACGACGGTGCCAGTGGTATCGAACAGGCTGAAAGCCTGGCACCGCAAGTAGTTGTGCTGGATTACCGCCTGCCCGACATGGAAGGTTTTCAGGTGCTGGAGGCTGTACGCAAGAACAGGCAATGCCACTTCGTGCTGATCACCGCCCACCCCACCGTCGAGGTGCGTGAGCGGGCCGCCGAACTCGGTGTGAGTCACGTCCTGTTCAAGCCGTTCCCACTGATGGAACTGGCGCGTGCGATCTTCGACCTACTGGGCATCGAGCGCCGGCGCAGGGCTACGGACAATCCGGCCGAAGGGTTCGTCGAACGACGCCAGAACAGGAACGAATCGTTCCCCCTGCAGTTGTACGATGGAAGCTGGGTGCTGGCCGACCGCCGCCGTAATGGCGCCAAGCCACCGGAGCCCGACGACGATCAACTGCTCACAGGGGAATAGCGGCGCCCGCACCCCTGGCCGAGCCAGCCTGCGACGCGCCCCTGAGCGGAGTCGCAGGCCATGCCAGAAGCATTCGATGCAACCCCGGAATCTGCAAAGCCTGCACCGATGTCTTCGCGGGCATGCCCGCTCCCACAGGATGTATGCAGCCCACAGACCTGTGATGTACCTGTGGGAGCGGGCATGCCCGCGAAGAACCCAGCAAAAATTTCCGCCTACCCCCGCGAACTGCTGGCCCAGGCCCGTCTGCAAGCCACTGACGAGCGCCTGCTCGACTGCCTGGAACGCCTGGCCTGCGACACCCCCGACACCTTCACCCGGCGCCTTGGCCTGACCCTGCATTACCCGGTACTCGACAGCCACAGCCTGCTGGCCAGCACCCCACGCTTCGACAAGGTGGCCTTGGCCCAGTGCCTCAAGCGCGAATGTGTGCTGATCGAAGAGGGCGGCCAGTTGCTGGGCGTGTTCGCCGACCCCTTCGATCCCGCTCGCCTGGCCTGGATCGACGACGTACTGCAAGGCGCGCCGCTTTACCTGGCCCACGCCGCCGACCTGGCCACCTTCCTGGCCCGTCATGAAGAAAGCTTCCACGCTGTCGATGCCCTTGACCACGACGCTGAAGCCAGCAGCGAAAGCGACCCGCTGCAACGCCTGTCGCTGGCCAGTATCAGCGAAGATCAGAGCCGCGTGGTCAAGCTGGTCAACTCCACCCTGTACGACGCCCTCAAGCTGCACGCCAGCGACATCCACCTGGGCATGACCGGCCAGGGCCTGACCATCAAGTACCGCATCGACGGCGTGCTCAACGGTGCAGGCAAGGCCAGTGGCAGCGCCTTCGCCGACCAGGTGATCTCACGCATCAAGGTCATGGCCGAGCTGGACATCGGCGAAAAACGCGTGCCCCAGGACGGCCGCTTCAAGGTGGCCGTGGGCGACCGTCAAATCGACTTCCGGGTGTCGATCATGCCTAGCATCTTCGGTGAAGATGCCGTGCTGCGGGTGCTCGACAAGCAGGACTTGTCCGACCGGGTCAGTGGCGTGCAACTGCAAGCCTTGGGCTTTGCCGACGAGACCTTGCGCGCCCTGCGTCGGTTGGCGGCAGAACCCTACGGCATGATCCTGGTCACCGGCCCTACAGGCAGCGGCAAGACCACCACCCTGTACGCCATGATCAGCGAGATCAACCATGGCATGGACAAGATCATCACCATCGAGGACCCGGTCGAGTATCAACTGCCCGGCGTCCTGCAGATCCCGGTCAACGAGAAGAAGGGCCTGACCTTCGCCCGCGGCCTGCGCTCGATCCTGCGTCACGACCCGGACAAGATCCTGGTCGGCGAAATCCGTGACCCTGACACCGCCCAGATTGCCGTGCAATCTGCGCTCACTGGCCACCTGGTGTTCACCACCATCCACGCCAACAACGTGTTCGACGTGATTGGCCGCTTCAGCCAGATGCAGGTCGACCCCTACAGCTTCGTTTCCGCGCTCAACGCGGTGCTGGCCCAGCGCCTGATTCGCCTGGCCTGCCCGCACTGCGCCACGCCCTGTGAACACGATGACGACACCCTGTATGGCTCAGGCCTGACCCGCGAGGGGGTGGCCGGCTGGACGTTCGTCCGCGTCAAGGGCTGCGGCCATTGCCGTGGCAGTGGTTACCGCGGCCGCAGTGCGATTGCCGAACTGCTGCACCTGGATGATGACCTGCGGCAAATGATCGTGGAGCGCCGCCCGCTGGCGCAGATCAAGACGCTTGCCTGTCAGCGCGGCCTGCGCCTGCTGCGGGCCTCGGCCCTGGACCTGGTCCGCGATGGCCGCACCACCCTTGAGGAGATCAACCGTGTCACATTCATCTGACCGTTACTGCGCCGTATTGGGCGCCGAGGGTGTCGGCCTGGGTCGCTGGCACAAGAACCACCACCAATGGCTGGGCAGCCGCGCGTTCAGCAGCGACGCCACCCAACCGGCCTGGGATGCTGCCGTCGATGGGCTGGCCGCGCTGCTGGCCGAGCATGCGGTGCGGGGTGCGCAGTTGCGGGTGCTGCTGTCCGCCCGCTACAGCCGTTTCTGCCTGGTGCCCTGGAGTGACGCCATCGGCCACCCTCGCGAGCTGGACGCCTATGCCCGCGCTTGCTTCGAAAACCTCTACGGGCAGCCGTTGGACGACTGGCGCATCGTGCTGTCACCGGAGCCTGCCGGTGCCGCCCGCATCGCCACGGCGCTGCCCGAAGCCTTGCTGCAGCGGCTGCAGGCACTGGGCCAGGAAAGCCGCCTGAGCCTGCGCTCGGTGCAACCATACCTGATGGCTGCCTACAACCGCTGCTGGTCACAGCTGGAGCAGGGTGACTTCCTGTTCGTGCTGGCCGAGCCGCGCCGCAGTGTATTGCTGCTGGCCGCCGGCGGTGCCTGGCAGCAAGTGCTGGCACAAGGCTGCGCTGACAGCGACCAGGCCTTGCAAGCATTGATCGAGCGTACCTGTGAGCTGTACGGCGAGCACCTGCCACGGGTGTACCTGCATGCCCCGGGCCGCTGCGACGTGCCGCAACTGGCGGCCGTGCAACTGTGCCAGCCGGCCGGCGAAGCCGACCCGCTGTGCGCCATGTGGCGGGCGGTGGCCTGACATGCGCCGCCTCGACCTGGAATTTCAGCCACGACGCAGCGGCCCGCTGGTTTGGTCGCTGCTCGTCCTTGCCAGCGCCATGGTCGCCGGCCTGGTGCTGCTGCAGCAACGCTTGCAGACCGAGCAAGTGGCGCTGGAAGCCAGCGTCCATAGCCTGGAACTGCAACTGGGCCGCCGCCCGGCCAGCACCGAACCCAGGAACAGCGCCGCCAGCCGGGAGCAGGCTGAGCGCCTGGCACAAATGCGCAGTGTGTCGCAGCAACTGCAACGCCCCTGGCAGCAGCTGTTCGCCATGCTTGAAGCCATGCCGCAGGACGACGTCGCGCTGCTCGGTCTGACGCCGGATGCACGCAAGGGCCAGGTGCGCATCACTGCCGAGGCGCGCAACCTCGAGGCGATGCTGCAGTACCACCAGCGGCTGGAAGCCAGCCACGAGCTCAGCGACGTGTCGCTGCTCAACCACGAGGTGCTCGCTGCGCGGCCCGAGCACCCGGTGCGCTTCACCCTCACCGCCACCTGGGAGACCGGCCATGCGCGCCCTTGAATCGTTCAGCAGCCTGATCCTCCAGGAGCGCCTGCGCATTGTCGGCCCGGTAGGCCTGGCTGCCGTAGCCGTAGGCCTGCTCGCCATTGGCGTGGGGTGTGCCGGCGTGCTGCCGCAATGGCAAAGCGTACGCGAACTACGCGCCACCGAAGCGCAGGCCAGCGTACAGGTAGGGCGTGTCAAGCGGGGTGAGCTGAAGATTGCGACCCAGCCCGAGCAGCAGGCCCTCGACAGCCTGCGACAGCAACTGCCCGGGCAGCCCCAGGCCAGCGAACTGATCGAGCGTCTGTACCGCCTGGCCAGCGCCGAGCGCATCAGCTTGGCCCGTGGTGAATACGCGTTGGGCATCGACCCCAAGACCGAGCTGGCCCGCTACCAGATCGTGCTGCCTGTGCGCGGCAGCTACCCGCAGATTCGCGGCTTTATCAAAGGCCTGCTCAAGCAACTGCCGACCCTGGTGCTGGAAGACCTTGAGCTGCAACGCAAACGCATCGGCGACAGCGAGCTCAATGCCCGCCTGCGCATGACCCTTTACCTGTCGAGGTCGTGATGAACACACAACGTGCAGTCATCTGGGCCGGCTTCCTCGGCGTTAGCGCGGCACTGGCCTGGGCGCCGGACCATTGGTTTGGCCAGGACGATGGCGTCGCGGCCTTCGCGGGTAAACCCGCTCCTGCAACAGAAAGCGCTGCGCCCATCGTAGGGGCGGGCTTGCCCGCGAAAGGGCCGGAGCAGGCCTCCCGCGACCTGTTCCCAACCCAGCAATGGACCCAACCCAAAGCCCTGGCCACGGTCATCGAACAGCCCGTGGTCGCCGCGCCAGTACTGGCACCCGCTCCGACCGCCCCAGCCTTGCCATTTGAATTCATCGGCCGCATGGGTGACCGCGACGACCTGCAGGTCTTCCTGCAGAGCGGCGAAAAACTCTACGTCGTGCGCCAAGGCGACGTGATCGAAGACACCTATCGCCTCGATCGGGTATCGGCCAGCGAGCTGAACCTGGTCTACCTGCCTTTGCACCAGTCGCAGACCTTGTCTGTCGGGAGCGCACCATGAAGTCGTCAAAGCTGTGCAAGCCTGCTCCGTTTCTGCTCGTTGCGCTGTGCGTGGCCATTGCCGGTTGCGGCTCCAGCGCGGTACGCAAGGACAGCGATCAATTGATGAAGGAGGGCCAGTACGAAGCCGGCATCGCCCGCCTGGAAGAGGCGTTGCGCGACGACCCGCGTGACACAGAGCTGAACATCGCCCTGGCCCACAGCCGCCAGGCGGCTGTCGAGGCCCTGATTACCCAGGCCGACAGCGACCGTGTCCGCCACGACTTCGCCAACGCCCGCATGGGCTATGGCCGGGTGCTCACCCTGGAGCCGAACAACCGCCGTGCCCAGGAAGGCATTCGCCAACTGGAGCTGATCCGCACCCTGGACGAACGCGTCGCGCTTGGCCAGGCGGCACTGCGCCAGGGCGACCTGTTCGGTGCCGAACGCTACATGCGCGAAGTCTTGCGTCTGGACCCGCAGAACCAGAAGGGCATGACCCTGCGCAGCGACATCGAAAACGTGCAGGCACGCACTGCGCAGCCGTACCCGCAATTGCGCAGCAAGCTCGAGCGGCCGGTCACCCTGGAGTTTCGCGATGCCAACCTGAAGACCATCTTCGAAGTGCTGTCGCAGGTGGCCGGCATCAACTTCATCTTCGACAAGGACCTGCGCCCGGACATGAAGGCCACCATCTTCGTGCGCGAGGTGCGCATCGAGGACGCGATAGCGCTGCTGCTGGAACAAAACCAGCTGCGCCAGAAGATCGTCAACGACAACACCGTGATGGTCTACCCCGACTCGCCGCAGAAGACCAAGGACTACCAGGAACTGGTCATGCGCACCTTCTACCTGACCAGCATCGATGCCAACACCGCGCTGAACATGGTCAAGACCATGCTCAAGACCCGCGACGTGTTCGTTGACGAGCGCCTCAACACCCTGACCATGCGTGACACCCCGGACGCCGTGCGCATGGCCGAGAAGCTGCTGCAATCGCAGGACCAGTCCAACCCCGAGGTGGTGCTGGAGGTGGAGGTGATGGAAGTCGCCACCTCGCGCATCCTTGACCTCGGCCTGCAATGGCCCAACACCTTCGGCGTGCTGAGCAACGACGGCAAACCGGTCAGTGTGCTTGACCAACTGAGGGGCATCGACTCCGGCCGCATCAGCATTTCGCCGTCGCCGCAGGCCAAGATCAACGCCCAGGACAAAGACATCAACACCCTGGCCAGCCCGGTGATCCGCGTCAGCAACCGCGAACAGGCGCGCATCCACATCGGCCAGCGGGTACCGATCATCAGCGCCACCTCGGTGCCGTCAACCCAAGGCCCGGTCATTACCGAGAGCGTCACCTATCTGGACGTCGGTCTGAAGCTTGAAGTGCAGCCCACCGTGCACCTGAACAACGAAGTGGCGATCAAGGTGGCGCTTGAGGTGAGTAATGCCACGCCACTGGAAGCCACGCGCCAGGGCACCATTCCGGTTCAGGTCGACACCCGCAACGCGCAGACCAGCCTGCGCCTGCATGATGGCGAAACCCAGGTGCTGGCCGGCCTGGTGCGCAACGACCACAACGCCAGCGGCAACAAGATCCCCGGCCTTGGCGACATCCCGGGCCTGGGCCGGCTGTTCGGCAGCAACAAGGACGACATGAGCAAGAGTGAGCTGGTGCTGGCGATCACCCCGCGCATCGTGCGCAACCTGCCGTACCAGAGCCCGTCGGAAATGGAGTTCTCCACGGGCACCGAGTCGGCCATGCAGGTGCGCCAGATGGCGCCACTGCCGCCGATGGACATGCCCGGTAACGCGCCGGCCACTGATGCACCGGTCGTGGACAGCCAGATGGCGGTCGTCCCGACCAACGTGAGCCCACGGCCATGAACACCCGGCGCCGCATGCACGGCTTCAGCCTGATCGAGGTGGTGCTGACCCTGGCACTGCTCGGGCTGCTCGCCAGCATGGCCGCGCCGCTGACCGAAACCGTGGTACGCCGCGGCAAGGAGCAGCAACTGCGCGAGGCGCTGTATCAGATTCGCGACGCCATCGATGCCTACAAGCGTGCCTTTGACGCCGGCTACATCGAGAAACGCCTGGATGCCAGCGGCTATCCGCCGAACCTGCAGGTGCTGGTAGAGGGCGTGCGTGATGTGCGCAGTGCCAAGGGCGCCAAGTTCTACTTCCTGCGGCGCATCCCGCACGACCCGCTGGTGGCGGCAAAGGATGAAGACGAAGGCGGCTGGGGCCTGCGCGCCTACGACAGCAGCCCAGACAACCCGCGCGAAGGCGAAGACGTGTTCGACGTGTATTCCAGGGCCCGCGGCAAAGGCCTGAACAACATCCCTTACGGCCAATGGTGACAGCCATGAAACGCAGCAAAGGCTTCACCCTGATCGAACTGCTGGTGGTGATGGCGATCATCGCCACGCTGATGACCATCGCCATGCCGCGCTACTTCAACAGCCTGGAAAGCTCGCGCGAGGCCACCCTGCGTCAAAGCCTGGCAGTGCTGCGCGAGGCGCTGGACCACTACTACGGTGATACCGGCCACTACCCCGATTCACTGGAACAACTGGTGGAACAACGTTACCTGCGCAACACGCCGGTCGACCCGATCACCGAGCGCAGCGATGCCTGGCAGTTGGTGCCACCGCCCGAGGGCGTGGCCGGCGGTGTGGCCGATATCAAGAGCGGTGCCACAGGGAGGGCGCGTGATGGCAGCCTCTTCGCTGAATGGTAAGGCCAATGACGGCTTCACCTACCTCGGTGTGCTGCTGCTGATTGCGGTCAGCAGCGTGGCCCTGGCCGCCACCGGCACGATCTGGGCGAGCGCCGCCCAGCGCGACCGCGAACGCCAGTTGCTGTGGGTCGGCGGCCAGTATGCCCAGGCCTTGCGCAGCTACTACCGCGCCTCGCCAGGGCTGGCCCAGTACCCCCAGGATCTGGCCGACTTGCTGCAGGACAACCGCTTCCCGCAGGCCAAACGGCACATCCGCAGGCTCTACCCTGACCCGATCAGCAACAGCGACGAGTGGGGCCTGCTGCGCTCGATCGACGGCCGTATCACTGGCGTCTACAGCCGCTCGGACGCTACCCCTTTCAAGCGCAGTGGCTTCAGCGCCGAATGGAGCGGTTTCGAGGGGCTGGAACACTACAGCGACTGGCAGTTCGTCGCCGAGCAGGCCTTTACCGAAAGTGCACGCGGTGTGCAGACGAATGCGGGCCCGGGAGACACGCCATGAAGCGCCTGGCTGCGCTGTGCCTGAGCCTGCTGCTGATGGCAGGGGTGGCCACCTGCGCCAAGGCGGGTGCCGAAGACGAGATGCAGGGCTTTATCGTCGATAACACCATCTCGCACATCGGCCACGAGTTTTACTACTACTTCGCCGACCGCCTGCGCGCCACCAGCCGTCTCGACTTCAACCTGGTGGTACGCGAACGCCCCGATGCCCGCTGGGGCAGCCTGGTGACGGTGGAGTTCGAGCGTGAAGTGGTGTATCGCCGGTTCCTGCCACCGAACACCACCGAGCTCAAAGACGAGGCCGTCGCCGCCGCCGACCTGGTCAAGCAGCAGATCATTCAACGCAAGCTGCAGCGCCTGCTACAGGACACCACCGACTTGGAGAGGGACGAGCTATGAACCACCGCATTCCACGTTGCATTGCCGCCTGCCTGCTGGCCAGCGCCTGTGCTGCCCAGGCCACCGAGCTGGTGTACACCCCGGTCAACCCGGCCTTTGGCGGTAACCCGTTGAACGGCACTTGGCTGTTGAACAACGCCCAGGCGCAGAACGACTACGACGACCCGGACCTCAAGGACCGTGCCTCGGCCTTTACCGGCATCACAGCCCTTGAGCGCTTCAGCAACCAGCTGGAGTCGCGGATGTTGTCGCAGTTGCTGGACAACATCAGCAACGGCAACACCGGCAGCATGGCGACCGATGCGTTTCTCATTGACGTCATCGACGATTCCGGGGCCTTGAGCATCAAGGTCACCGATCGTGCCACAGGAGAAATTTCGATCATTGAGGTCAGCGGCCTGAACCCCTGAGAGGGAAGGGCTTTTATGTTGGGGAGAGAACACCATGAAACGTCTGCTGAGCACGCTGCTGATCCTCACCGCCCTGGGCCTGCAAGGTTGTGGCCTGCGCGTACCGATGCCCGCTGAACAGGACTCGGAAACCCCGACCCTGACCCCAAGGGCCTCGACCTACTACGACCTGATCAACATGCCACGCCCCAAAGGCCGGCTGATGGCCGTGGTGTACGGCTTCCGCGACCAGACCGGGCAGTACAAGCCCAACCCGGCCAGCTCGTTCTCCACCAGCGTCACCCAGGGCGCGGCCAGCATGTTGATGGATGCCCTGAGTGCCAGCGGCTGGTTCGTGGTGCTGGAGCGTGAAGGGCTGCAGAACCTGCTGACCGAGCGCAAGATCATCCGTGCATCGCAGAAAAAGCCGGATGTGGCGGAAAACATCATGGGCGAGCTGCCACCGTTGCAGGCCGCCAACCTGATGCTCGAAGGCGGCATCATCGCCTACGACACCAACGTGCGCAGCGGTGGCGAAGGTGCCCGCTACCTGGGGATCGACATCTCCCGCGAGTACCGGGTGGACCAGGTCACCGTCAACCTGCGCGCCGTGGACGTGCGCACCGGGCAGGTGCTGGCCAACGTGATGACCAGCAAGACCATCTATTCGGTAGGGCGCAGTGCCGGGGTGTTCAAGTTCATCGAGTTCAAGAAGCTGCTGGAAGCCGAGGTGGGGTATACCACCAATGAACCGGCGCAGCTGTGCGTGCTGTCGGCGATCGAAGCGGCGGTGGGGCACTTGCTGGCGCAGGGGATCGAGCGGCGGCTGTGGCAGGTGGCGGGGGATCCAGCTGATGGCAAGGCCACGGTGGACAAGTTCTTGAGCCAGAATCTGCAGCCGTGATTGACTGTTAGGGAAGCTCTGATCAAGTCAGCACAGGCCGCCTGACCTGTGCTGAATTTGCTTGAAAACATTGCGAATTTCAGGTTTCGGGCAACTTGATTGGAGTTTCCCTAAAGCATTTCGAGACTTTGGCTTGTTCGATGCAGGCAATAGTACAAGCTACCGGCTAGGCGATCGGCTTTCATTGAGTTAGTGAGAAGTTGAAATGGGATGAGTGCGTTCTGTTTCTTAGTATTTTTACCTGCTCCTGATAGTTGCGCCCGTGAAGCGCACTTGGCCTGCTGAGTAGAGTAGTGGAACCCACTGTAGGGGGGGCATATAGGTTACTGATCTCAAGCAATCCACGGTATAGTGGTATGATTTCAGGGTCTGTCGGGGGCTTGCCAAGATATATCGCATCTCTAGCTTGGTCTCGTTGCTCTAGTGTAACTTCGTCGATACCTGCTAATATTAAGCGGTCTCGGTGCTTCTTTATTACCAGACGGCTGAAATCTTTGCTTCTAACCGAAAAGTAAGCATCACGTGCCGACGCTTTGATCATGACTTCTGTGTGTGGTCCCTTGAATATTTCGAGACTCTCCATGGTATAGAGGTTTGGCTTTTTTTTGTTTAATATTTTTATGTAATCATCATACATTAATTGGGATGACCGCAGGTTGGATGCTCTTAAATTTCCTAGCCTTGACGAAGGCGGTAATTTTTGCGCGGCCAGAATTTGTAGTGGCAGAACGCTGGAATGGCCACTTGGATCAACAAAGTTGATCGGGTCTCCTTGGCAGTAGGCGTAGCTGTTGATGCCGCCTGATTGAAATGGACTTAAATTGTCCGGCGAACAAAAGCGCATCAAGCACGGCTTGTATCCGCGCCGACCATTCCCAAGTAAATATCCATCGGATATTTTATCGAGCGGCTGATCGTTGAATGCGAGGGTTGAGTGGTTAGCCGCCATGTGCCAACCATAGGGGGTATAGCGTAGCATCGATCATTACCCCTGGTTTATTTAATATTGTAGGTATATATAGATTAGTGAATAACGGGCCGCAATCGTTATTTTTAACAGTTGACATATACTGTTGGGGTGTGGGGGCGGGTTAATCCATGCCAGTGGCTCTCACAGTTTTACCTAATATCGCCTCCGGCGCTCAAAGAGGATCTGGTAAGTATGGCCCGCGAGGGGGGACGGTCCCCGAATGAGATGGTGCGGATTGATAGGGAATCGCTCCGGCGTTTTCGTCCAGGCCTCACCGATCACCTTGAAAGGAGTGCGCCATCGCAGCCCTATCGCGACACAAGGCTCCCACATCGGCCGCAGCAGCCGGCCAGGAGTGCGATCAGGCAACAGAAGTGTTACTGCGCATGCCCTCAGCTTGAAACCCTTCCCTGACCTCGGTAGTCTTTGCCCGCTGCTGTCAATCCAGCAGTCGGGTTTGGTCACCCGCAATCATCAAGGCGCACAAGCGCCCGCTCTGCGATACAGTTGGCGCTTTTTTGTGCCCGGCTGTTTCGTTTTATGGCGGCTGTGCGTGGGGCGCCTCCGTGCGCGCCGGTTTCCTTGATTCCCGGTTGACCAACCCGCGTACAGTCGCCACCCATTCGTTTGGTCACGTTGTGTGGCGACTCCAGTGAATCAAGGAGCGACACAATGACAAAAGGCTTACCTGATCCTCCTGTACGCGCCACCACGGCGGCCTCCAGTTTTTCCACCTGCGAATGCAGCCATCCACCGTTGTTCGCGGTTCGTTCGGGCGTGGATTACGAAGATGCGCTGGTGCACCTGTCCACGCTGCTGAAAGGGGCGTTTGCGACCAACCTCAAGGCGCTGGAACTGGCCAAGGGCACCTGCCGTGATCTGCTGTTGAGCAATGACCATGGGTTGGATTCGGCCAAGGCGGTGGTGGAGGCGTTGCTGGATGGGGTTGAGAGGCAGCAGCTGGCTGGGCGGAAGGCGGCGTCGAGTGCCTGACGGGGCTTGGGTATTGGTGATAGCGATCGATATCCCTGATTGACCTCGAGGGCCTCTTCGCGGGCTCGCCCGCTCCCACAGGTACAGCGCAGTCCTCAGGCTTGGTGCGAACCCTGTGGGAGCGGGCAAGCCCGCGAAGCAGGCGACGCGGTGGATCGCACCGGCAACGCCGGTGATCGCCGGCAAGCCAGCTTCCACAGGGATTGCGCGAGCTTCAAGTAACCTGGCCAGCTACACCCCAATCCATCCACTACCAGATGACGCCCAGCCATTTCTCCCGCACACTGCGGAAAATTCCCAAGCCCGTACCCCGTCACATTGCGGGGCACAGCCGGAGTAGAAAATGGCGCGACAACTAATAACAAACGCCCACGACCCGCTGCACGAATCCCGCGAGGCCCGCCTGAAGCTGGCCAGCGAAGGCGAACTACCGCTAGGGATGCTGCGCGACGAGATCGACGCCTCCTGGCGCCGCAGCCTGGGCCACGGCCTGGACTGTCTGCAGGGCGAACAGGTCGGCCTGGGCCTGGAACAGGGCCATGACCTGCGCCTGCTGCTGGAGCGCAACCGCCTGCTGATCGATGCCGTCGCCCCCGAACTCGACTACCTGGTCGCGCGCCAGGGCAAGGCTGGCATCGTCATCCTCGGCGATGCCCAGGCCAACGTGCTGGCCATCGAAGGCCAGAAGCACGTGCTGCAACGCGAAGGCCTGCGCGATCTGCACCCGGGCAGTTGCTGGAGCGAATCGCTGCGCGGCACCAATGCCATCGGCACGGCCGTGGTCGAAGGCCGGCCGACGCTGATCAACTGCGGTGAACACTACCTTGACCGCCTCAGCCCGTTCTCCTGCACATCCGTCCCGCTGCGCGACCCGCGCGGCGAGGTGATCGGCGTGCTCGACATCACCCGCGAAGGGGTGATGGCGCAACCGCAGGACAGCCTGTCGACCCTGATGCTGGCGGCCGGCAACATTGAAAGCCGCCTGTTTGGCCTGTGCCATCCGGAGCACCTGGTGCTGGCCTTCCACAGCCGCCCGCAGTACCTCAACAGTGCCTGGCACGGCCTGTTGGCCCTGAGCCTGGACGGCGAAGTGCTGGCTGCCAACGACAGTGCCTGCCAGCTGTTGCAGGTGCCGCGTCACGAACTGATTGGGCGGCGCAGCACCGACCTGCTGGGCGAACGTTCCCCGGCCTTTATCGCTCGCCTGTGGCAGGGCGGGGTCAGCAGCGTGCAGACGGCCAAGGGCGAGTTCTATTTCCGTGCCCTACAGCTGCCGCGCCATGGCCGGGTAACCCCCAGCACACCATCCAGCAAGCCGGCCTTGAGCAAACAGTCGCCTGCACTCGATGCTCTGGCCGGTGGTGATCAACGCCTGGCGCGCAACCTGCGCATGGCTCGCCAGGGGCTGGGCAACGGTTTGCCAGTGCTGCTGCTGGGCGAAACCGGTACCGGCAAGGAAGTGGTCGCTCGGGCCTTGCACCAGGCCAGCCCGCGTGCCGACAAACCGTTCGTGGCGGTCAACTGCGCGGCCATTCCCGAAGGGCTGATCGAGTCCGAGCTGTTCGGCTACCGTGAGGGCGCCTTCACCGGTTCGCGGCGCGGTGGCATGGTCGGGCGGCTGATGCAGGCCCATGGTGGCACGCTGTTCCTCGACGAAATCGGCGACATGCCGCTCGCCCTGCAAGCACGCCTGCTGCGGGTACTGCAGGAGCGCCGCGTAGCACCCTTGGGGGCGGGTGACGAGCAGGACATCGACGTGGCGCTGATCTGCGCCACCCACCGCGACCTCAAGCGCCTGGTCCAGGAACAACACTTCCGTGAAGACCTGTTCTACCGGGTCAACGGCGTGTCGCTGCGCCTGCCGGCCCTGCGTGAACGTGAGGACCTGGCGGCGATCATCCAGGGCCTGCTGGACAAGGCCGATGCGCGTGGTGTAACCCTCGACCCGGCGTTGACCGCGTTGCTCGAAGGCTTCGACTGGCCTGGCAACATCCGTCAGCTGGAAATGGTGGTGCGCACCGCGCTGGCCATGCGCGAGGATGGCGAGCAGGTGCTGACCCTCGATCACCTTACCGACTGCCTGCTGGACGAACTGGCCAGCAGCACAGCGCCCTCCGGCAGCCTCAAGGACAGTGAACTGGAACAGATTCGCGGTGCCCTGGCGCGCCACCAGGGCAACGTCTCGGCCGCCGCCGCGGCACTGGGTATCAGCCGGGCGACGCTGTACCGCAAGCTCAAGCAGTTGCGCGGCTGACGTGGGCGGCCTGTTCGCAAGGCTGGTGGATTCCAGCGACCCTGTACTCATGCGCCAGGCGTTGGCCTGGCTGTATGGTTTCGTGCGCCCCCATCGGCGTGCCATCGGCCTGTTGCTCAGCTTGTCGCTGGGTGCATCGCTGCTGGCGCTGGCGCAGCCCTGGCTGGTCAAGACCCTGATCGATGAAGGGCTGCTGGCCAAGGATTACCAGACGCTTTGGCACATGGCGGCAATCATGATCGGCGCGGGCCTGCTGGGCACGGTGCTGGCCGGCGTCAACCGCTACCTGCATACGCGCTTGTCGGGGCGCATCCTGTTCGCCTTGCGCGACGATCTTTACCGCCATCTGCAGCAGTTGTCGCCGACCTTTTACGGGCGGCGGCGTATCGGCGACATTCTTTCGCGGCTGGATGGCGATGTGGCAGAGATCCAGCGCTTTGCCGTGGACTCGCTGTTCTCGGCGGTGTCGGCGGTGATCGGCCTGGTGGGCGCGGTGACGTTGATGCTGATGCTGTCGTGGCAGTTGTCGCTGTTGCTGGCGCTGCTGGTGCCGATCGAAGTGCTGTGGCTGCGCTGGATGCGGCGCAAGGTGGAGCGCGAAGTGCGCAACTTGCGTGAGCGCTCGGCGGACGTGTCGTCTTTCCTGGTCGAGACCCTGCCGGCGATGAAGTTCATTCAGGCGGCCGGCCAGCAAGGCCGGGAAGCAGGGCGCCTGGACCAGCTTGGGCAAGGTTACATGCGCCAGTTGCTGAAGGTGCAGGTGACCGAATTCTTCACCCAGGCCATCCCCGGCACGCTCACCTCGTGGTGCCGCGCCTGTGCGTTCCTGGTCGGTGGCTGGTGGGTGATCCAGGGCACCTGGCAACTGGGCGCGTTGATCGCTTTTTCTACTTACATGGGCATGGCGGTTGGGCCGGTGCAGAGCCTGTTGGGCTTGTACGTGGCGGTGCAGCGCATGGCTGTCAGCCTGGGAAGGGTGATGGAACTGAAGCAGGAAGCGGTAGCGGTGCATCAGACCGCCAACCCGCAGCCCATCCCCGATGGCCCCGGCGAGTTGCGCCTGGAGGCGCTGAGCTTTGCCCATGAGGGGCGTCAGGGGGCGGTACTGGACAACGTGCGGGTGAGCATCCCGGGTGGCCTGAAAGTCGCCATCAGCGGTGCCTCCGGGGTGGGCAAGTCAACCCTGATCGACCTGTTGCAGCGCTTTTACGACCCGGACGCCGGGCGCATCCTGCTGGACGGCGTCGATCTGCGCGACCTTGATCTGGCTGCGCTGCGCAGGCGAATCGCCGTGGTCAGCCAGGACATCGTGCTGTTCCGTGGCACCCTGGCGCAGAACCTGGCTTATGGCGTGCCCGAGGTCAGCCGTGATGAACTGGAACGGGTGGTGCGCCTGGCGCGGCTGGACAGCCTGGTCGACAGCCTGCCGTTGGGCCTGGATGGCTTGCTGGGCGAGCGCGGCCAGCAGTTGTCCGGGGGGCAGAAACAACGCATCGCCATTGCTCGTGCAGTGTTGCAGGCCCCGGCGATTCTGGTGCTGGACGAGGCCACTTCGGCGGTGGACGAAGCCACCGAACGTGAAGTGATCGCGGCCATCGACCAACTGTTCTCCGGCCGCACGCGCATCCTGATCAGCCACCGGGCTTCGACCTTGGCCGATGCCGACCTGCACCTGCAACTGCATGACGGCCAGTTGCAGGTACTGGCGCAGGAGGTGATCAATCATGGGCACTGACGTGCGCGTTGGCATCATCGACAGCGGCTGCTCGCCGGAGCAGGCCAACGGCTTGCTGGACGCCCGCCGTTTCTGGCTGGAAGACGGCCAGTTGCGCGAAGGTGAAATGCTCCCCGACCCGCTTGGGCACGGCAGTGCAGTGCTCGCCAGCTTGCAACACGAGGCCGGTCCGGTGTCGGTGCTGGTGGCCCAGGTGTTCAGTGCCCAGGCCAGCACCAGTGCGTTGCAGGTGGCTGCCGCATTGCTGTGGCTGGTGGAATCGGGGGCCACGCTGGTCAATCTCAGCCTGGGCTTGCAGCAGGACCGGCCCGTGCTGCATCAGGCTTGTGCCGAGGCGCTGGCAGCTGGCGTGCTGTTGTGTGCATCCAGCCCGGCGCAGGGTGGGCCGGTGTACCCGGCCAGCTACCCTGGGGTATTTCGATTGACCGGTGATGCGCGTTGTGCGCCCGGCCAGTGGTCCTGGCTTGGCACCCGACAGGCGGACTTTGGCGGTTATGTGGGGGCGGGCGGCCGAGCGGGTGCGAGCTTGGGCTGTGCAGCTTTGAGCGGAAGGATTGCGGCTTTGCTGCGTGACGAGCCGGGTAGGGATCGCCAGCAGGTCCATGACTGGTTGCGCGATCACGCGGCGTTCATCGGCCCAGAGCGTCGGGGGCCCAGCCATGGTTGAGCCGCGCATTGTGGTGCTGGGTGCCGGCCCTGCGGGTGCCGCCACGGCCATTGGCTTGCGGCGGCTGGGTTACACCGTGACGGTGGTGTCGGAGTGGCGCCGTTTCGCGGCCGTAGAAGGCGTTTCGCAGCGGGTGCTGGAGGGCTTGCGTCATGCAGGCCTGGGCGGGGCCTTGAGCCAGGCGGCCATGCCGGCCACCCGCCAGGTGCACTGGAATGGCCAGCATCTGCAGATGAACCAGGAGTTTTTGCTCGACCGGCAACGTTTTGACCAAGCGCTGCGCGAAGACCTTCAGCGCGCAGGCGTGAGTGTGGTCGAGGGGCGGGTGCGTGAGGTCGTGCAGGGGGGCGGTCATCATGTGCGCCTGGACGATGGGCAGGTGCTGAGCGCTGATTTCCTGGTCGAGGCCCGAGGCCGCCAGGCACCCCTGGCCGCAGACCGCCTGCGTGGGCCGGAAACGGTCAGCCTGCTCAATGTCTGGCAAGGTAGCCCGGGTGCGCCTGCGTCGGCGGTGGAAAGCCTGGAGGATGGCTGGGCGTGGATGGCACGGCTGGAAGATGGCCGCTGTTACTGGCAAGTCACCCAGGACGCTGCCGGGCTGCCGGGAAAGGCTGGGTTGGCAGCGTACTGCGTTATGTTGCGGGGCCGCAGCGCATTGGTCGCCGAACTGTTCGACGATCAGGCATTGATACCGGCACAGGTGCATGCACGCAGCAGTACCGCCATTCTGGCAGGAGAATGTGTCGGGCAGGACTGGATCCGGGTGGGCGATGCGGCGATGGCCGTTGACCCGCTGTCGGGCAACGGGATTTTTCAGTCGCTCTCTTCGGCATTGCAGGCGCCGGTGGTGATCAATACGTTGCTGCGCAGGCCTGAGCGGGCCGAGCTGGCGCGGCAGTTTCACCAGCAGCGGGTCGAGCAGCTGTTCTTGCGTTTTGCCCGCATTGGCCGGGATTTCTATGCCCAGGAACAAAGCCGGGTGGGGCAACCGTTCTGGGCCCGGCGCCAGGGTTGGCCGGATGCGCAACCCCTGCATCTGAGCACGGACTGGCGAGCGGTGCGAGTGGCACGCCAGCCAGTGTTGCGTGACGGGCTGGTGGATGAAGCCGAGGTCGTGGTGACGGCGGACCAGCCGCTGGGGGTTTGGCATTTGCAAGGTGTAGAACTGGCACCGATAGTTCGCGGGCTTCATGCTGGCCTGGCGCTCAGTGCTGTGCTTGAGGGACAGCAGGTTGAGCATCAGAAAATGGTGCGACGTTGGCTCACAGAACAGGGCTATACCTGAACCCCGGGGCTGCATGGCGTCCCCAGGATCCCGGCTCGGAGCCTCTGGACCGCTACTCGCTTACCGCCGTCAGGTTGCTGCGCCCGACTGCGCGCAGGGGGGCAGTTTCAATCAGCCCCAACCCCAGCACTCCAACAACGATTGCGCACCCTGCTTGTAGCAGCAACGGGGCGCCAAGACCATGAATGTCCGCCAGCCAGCCGCCCAGCACCGGACTGAGCACGCCGCCGACCACTTCACCCATGCCCATCACCAGCCCGACGCAGGCGGCAATGCGATGAACCGGTACGGTTTCTGATGGAATGGTGGCCATGAAGATCGGCGCCACTCCGCTGGCCGACCAGGTGATGAACAACACCGTGCAAAGCATCCAGAACGGCCCTTGAAAATACAGCGCTGCCAGCGGCGTGAGCGCCCCGATCAGGGAGAACACCACCACTACCAGGCGCCGGCCCAGGCGGTCGGAAAGCGCAGGCACGATGAAACTGCAGAGCGTGGCACTGGCACCCAGCACGCTCATCAAGATACCCATTTCGGTAGAGCCGAACTGCCGCTCGTTCATGTAGTACACCGGCATGAACGCCCACCCCAGCACCATCCACGCCACGTAGAAACACGCGATGAGCATGCTCAACCAGACGTTGCGATAACGCAGCAGTTCTAACAACGAACCTGCTGCGACGGGCTGCGAGGCGGACGGTGTCGTCGGCTGGGCAATGACTACCTCCCTGGGCTCGCGTACGTACTTCCAGATCATGCACGCGGCAATCAACCCGGGGATGCCCGCGACGATGAATGCAAGGCGCCAGTGGTAGTGGCTGGCCAGGGCCACCAGGAGCAGGGGCGCGATGCATGAGCCCAGCAGGTTGCTGCCAAAGTTCTGCATGATGCCCATGTTGTGGCCGCGGCGGCTTGCCGTGGAGTTCATCGCCATCAGGGTTTGCGAGATAGGCAGTATCGGGCCTTCGGCCACCCCCATCAGCAGGCGGGCAGCCAGCAGCATGAAGAAGGTGCTGGCCAGCCCGGAGAAGAACGAGCACACCGAAAACACGATCACGGCCACCAACAGGTAAGGCTTTCGGCGCCCGCTGCGGTCGGAACGGGCGCCAAGCAGGTACCCGGACAGTGCCCAGGTCAATGACAAGGCCGATACCAGCAAGCCGATCTGGGTGTTGCTCAAGGACAGGTCGGCGGCCACGAAGGGCGCCAGGAAACTCATTGCATTACGGTCGAAGAAAACAAAACCGAAACTGAGGCTGAGCACGAACAGCAAGCGGTTTTCGTAGGAAGAGAACCAGCGGCGCATGGTGTATCTCCTGCATGATTATTGTTATTGGAATACGCGACGTTCAAAGGCGTCCGCCTGCAGGTGATAGCAAACGCTAGGCCAATTGCGCAGGCCAGCCCCAGGCCCTTGCATACAAGGCCTTGAGCCGGGGCTGGAGCGGCGCAAGCCTTGATCTTTGTTGATCAAGCTGGCAAAAGTTGATGATCAAATATCGGCCTGGCCATCGCGTGACACCACCCGTGCGCAGAACAAGAACAATAGGAGAAGGTATGAGTCGTTCATCCATCGCGGCACCCCGCGAAGCTGTGTCGCGTTCCCCTCAGGCCTATGAAACCAGCAGCCCGACCCCGGCCGACCTGCGTCGCTACCTGCGGTTTTCAGATGAGGATGCGCGTATCTGGCTGGACGACCAGAGCATGGTCATGCTGCATTCCAGCGCGCTGGGTGCATTGCGCCGCGAGTTGATCGAAAGCGTCGGGCGCGAAGGCGCGCGGCGCATCCTGATGCGCATCGGTTATTCGGCGGGTAGCCAGGATGCCGCGCTGGTACGCAAGCGCTGGCCGGCATCGGACGAGCGCAGCTCGTTCATTGCCGGCGGCCGGCTGCATGCGTTGCAGGGTGTGGTGCGGGTGGAAACGCTCGACCTTGACCTGGACATCGAACGCGGCCACTTCCACGGGGAATACCTGTGGCACGACTCGCGTGAAGCCCATGAGCACATAGCCCACTACGGGGTTGGCGACGAGGCTGCGTGCTGGATGACCCTCGGCTACGCCGCCGGTTATGCCAGCGCCTTTATCGGCAAGCTGGTGGTGTACCGTGAGGTCGAGTGCGTGGCCGCTGGCGGCCGCTGCTGCCGGATTGTCGGCGATACGGCAGATCGCTTGCCAGATCATGAGCACGGCGCCGAGCAGCGCTACTGGGACCCTGCGCACTTCATTCAGATGAACTCGATCTGGTCGCCCTCCGAGGGCGAGGCGGTACAACCTGCCTGTACGGCCAGCAGCTTGCCGCTGCAGGACGACATGGTCGGTATTTCTGCTGCTTTCAGCGTTGCCCGTCATCAAATTGCGCAAGTGGCACCCACCCGAGCCACGGTGCTGTTCAGCGGTGAGTCGGGCGTTGGCAAAGAGGTGTTCGCCAAGGCGCTGCATCGGCTCAGCCCGCGCGCCCAACAACCGTTGGTGGCGGTCAACTGTGCGGCTTTACCAGAAAGCCTGCTGGAAGCTGAACTGTTCGGTGCCGAAAAAGGCGCCTACACCGGTGCAACGCAGGCGCGTACAGGTCGTTTCGAACGGGCCTCTGGCGGCACGCTGTTCCTGGATGAGGTCCAGGCGTTGAGCATGAGCGCCCAAACCAAGCTGCTGCGCGCCTTGCAAGAGGGAGAAATCGAGCGGGTGGGCGGCAACAGGCCGATCAAGGTGGACTTGCGGGTTATTGCTGCGACCAACGCCAACTTGCGCGAAGCGATTGCTCGCGGCACCTTCAGGGAAGACCTGTTCTTCAGGCTGAATGTGTTCCCCATTCACCTGCCTCCGCTGCGTGAGCGCCGGGATGACATCCCGCTGCTGATGGAGCACTTTTTCAAACACTTCACCCAACTGCACGGCAAGCAGGTCACCGGGTTCAGTGCCCGGGCCGTGGAAGCGCTGCTCAACTACAGCTACCCCGGCAACGTGCGAGAGCTGCAAAATCTGGTGGAGAGAGGTGTGATTGCGGCACCCGGGCAAGCATCGATTCGTACCCAGCACCTGTTCCCCTGCGGTGAGCAGGCGCCCCGCGCCGGGTTGGGCGTGGGCGGTGACGGCAGCCTGTGCAAAGCGGCCAGCGAGCCGGAACCGCAGGGCACGCCCATGGCCGAACTCAAGCACGCCATTCACAACCAGCAACTGGAGCAATATCGGCTGGTGTTGCAGGCCTGTAATGGCAATCTGTCTGCCGCAGCTCGGCAACTGGGTATCAGCCGTCCGCAGCTGGCCTACCGACTGAAGGCCCATGGGCAGGGGTGAATTGATGATCGAGCTTGATCAAAGCGGATCAATTTGATCAAGCCAGGCAACGAATACTGTTGGCACAACCCCATGATACAGGGCGTTTCGCCGCGTCCCGGGGGCTGGCACAGCCCTTGCGATGCACCAGGCGCGACTTCCTGAAGCGGTAGTTTCAGGTCGCACTTCATAACAACAAAAACAGAGAGTGCATCATGAATGCTCAACCGAGCGGCACCTGGGTGCCTGGCGTTCGCGTTACCGCCTTGTCCATTGCATTGACCGCCTTTGCGTGTGCTGCCCACGCACAGGAGGCGATCAAGCTGGACCTGCAAGTGTGGAACCTGTCGGTGAAAAACCTGGATACCGGCCCTGACCCTTACCACTATGCCAACAGCGGCAACGTGTTTGCCGGAGTCGAGGGCGACCTTGATGCATTGGCCAACATCGCCGGGGCATCGTTCAGCCTGCAGTACGTGTTCTTCCCGTTCATGCGTGGCGAGGGGCAGCCTGCCCAGGACAGTTGGCAGGGCAAGGCCGGGAGTTTCTTTGCCGGGGCACCGATGCACAACGACATCGATACCGGCTACCTGGCTCGCTTTACCTGGAACCAGCGCCTGTTGCAGGACCGCCTGGAACTGGCAGTGGGCCGCAGCAATGCCCGTCAGCACTTCTACATGGCCAACTGTGAAAACGTGATCACCTGCAACGACCCGGTCATCGATAACTCCACCGGTATCCTGCCGTACCCCTACGGCAGTTGGGGTGGCTACACCCGATACCGTTTCGATTCAGGTTACTACCTGCACAGCGGGGTGTTCGAATCCAACCCCCAGCACTACTTCAAACGTACCAAGGGATTTGACTGGGACCCGGGGGACGCCAGCGGTGTCACCTGGCTGGCCGGGGTAGGGGCGAAAGCGGATTTTACCCAGGACCCTTATGCGTACCATTACGAACTGAACGGTTTTCATAACACCGGCGAACAGATCGACCCCATGGATGGCCGCTTGCGCAGGGGGAGCGATGGGCTGCTGTTCAAGTTCCGCCAGACATTGGCCAGAGAAGGCGAGGCCGCCGTGCCCGAGCGGGGTTGGCAGGTGTTTGGCGCCTGGTCCTGGAGCGCCGATGACATGCAGCCTTTTTCCCATTTCGCCGAAGTTGGTGTGACCCGCCTTGGCCCGTTCGGTCGGCCGCAGGATACGCTCAACCTCAAGGCCAGCTACCTGCGCCTGGGTGCGCGCCAGGCAGCCTGGCAAGAGCACGCGCGGCTGCTTGCCACCGGCCGCGATGAGCGTACGCGTCGAGGTGTGTCACGCATCGAGCTGAACACGCACTGGCAAGTCACCCGCAACCTCGCCCTGGAGCCCAGCGTGCAGTACATCTTCAACCCGGACAACTTCTACAACCCCAGCGCGCCAGTGAGTGGCGACGGTGCGGTAATAGCCCTGGAGGTCATGTACAACCTCGGTTCCGCGCTCGGGTTGTAGGCCCTGAACGCAAACCTCCCGCCGAAGCGGGAGGTTTTTACCGGTGATGGCTGAAGGGATCAGGCCTGCTGGGGGGCAACCATGACCTTGCATTGATGCTGGCGTTGGCGCAGGGCTTCGAATGCCAGGGGCATTTCGGCCAGCGACACCGTTTCGCTGACCATCGTCAGTGGGGTGGCATCCGGGCCGTCCAGCACATCTACAGCGGCGCAGAACTCGTCCATGTTGAAAAACGCCGACATGATCAGGTTCACCTCCTTGGACACTGCCTGGAACGGCATGAACCTGTCCGCGACCGTGCACAGCCCAAGCACCACAACCGTGCCCCGTGGGCGCACATGGTCGATAGCCTGTGCAATCAGGCCTGGGCGGCCGACACACTCGAAAACGATGTCGGCCGCGCTGCCCAGGTTTTGCGCAATACACGCTGGCAGTGCGCCGTCGCCTACCAGAAAGTGCGTCGCCCCAAGATGCAACGCGCGCTCGCGCTGCCAATCGCCCAAGTCGGTTATGGCGACGGTGGCTGCACCCAGGCGCCTGGCCCAGTAGGCCACTGCCAGGCCGATAGCCCCTGCGCCCAGAATCAGTACCTTCGCGCCAGGCTTGAGCCCTGCCCGCATCACACCGTGCAAAGCCACGGCAAGGGGCTCGGCGAGGGCGCTGTCCTTGAGCCCGACACTGCTCGGAATAACCCGGCACTGGTGGCCCTTGGCAGTCGCCCACTGCGCAAAACCACCCCCCTGCAAGCTGAACGCGGGGCACCAGGCAGGCTCACCGCGCAGGCAACTGGCGCACTGCCCACAACCGCGCAAAGGTGCCACGGCCACGGCATCGCCGACTTTCAGGTTGTTTACCTGCTTGCCACACTCAACCACACGGCCGCTGTACTCATGGCCCAGCACGCTGCCTGGGGCAATATTGAAAGCCGGGTCCTGGGTCATGTGCAGGTCACTGCCGCAGATGCCGCAGCGACACACCTCTATCAGAACTTCGTCGGCAGCGGGCACAGGCATCGCAACCGTGCCCAATTGCAAGGGCTGGTTCAGGCCCTTGAACAGAATTGCTTGCATCATCGCCTCCTCAGTCCACCCGGCCGAGCATCTGCCCGCCGTCTATGACAATCTGCGCGCCCGTGACGTAATCCGAGGCAGGCGAGGCCAGGAACAAGGCCAGGCCCTTGATTTCCTCGGTGGAGGCGATCCGATGTTGCGGCACTCGCTGAGCGAAGGCCGCACGGTCGGCCGGGTTGCGCAAACGGCCCCCGGCGATGTTGGTCACGAACGGGCCAGGCGCGATCGCGTTTACGTTGATGCCGTAGCGGGCCAGTTCCATCGCGGCCTGCCGCACGAGTGACGCAGCGCCGGCCTTGGCTGGCATGTAGGGGGTGCCGACGATGGCTTCATTGATGATCGCGGCATTGGAGGTTGTGACGATGATGCGGCCCTGACCACGCGGTTTCATCAAGCACACTGCCGCACGCAGGGTGGTGAACACCGAGGTGAGGTTGGTTGCAAGCACCTTGTCCCAGTGCGCTTCGTCCAACGTCTCCAGTGCGCCTTCAGCGCAGCGCTGGCCCTCGCTGTCCAGAAAGCCGGGGCCAGCGTCGATGCCGGCGTTGGCGAACACAACATCCAGTCGGCCATAGCGCTCGCCGATGCGTTCGAAACAGGCATACATCGCCTGGCGATCGGTGGCGTCCACCACTTCACCGTGCACGGCGAAACCCAGCGCGGTCAACCGCGCTACGTGTTCTTGCAGGCGTTCGTCGTCCACGTCAAGCAGGGTGACCTGCGCCCCTGCTTCGGCCATCACTTCGGCATAGGCCAGACCAATGCCGCTGGCGGCGCCGGTGACCACACAGGTCAAGCCTTCGACGGCAAATCGTTCCCAGTACTTCATCTGCGCCTCCCTGTCTGTCGACTGCTGCACCCGCTCACAGGAACAACGCCTGGTTGATTGGCAGCCCGTGTTTCTCGCAATGGCTCACGTAATGATTGATGAACCAGAACACATCGGTGGTTTCGGTGTGCTGGCCGTGCTCGTCGAAAAACTCGATAGGCCCGTGAATCCAGAACAGTGCCTTCATGCCTTGCGGGTCATCGGAATACAGGGTGTGCGCCGTGCCTGGGGTTTCGAAGACAAAGCTGCCGGGCTTTGCGACCCAGTCGTACTCGTAATATCCCCAGGTGCCCTCCAGCGTTACTGCTGACACCGCTGCGCGGTGCCGGTGGGTGCCGATGCGGCCGCCGCCCTTGACCCAGAGAATGTTGCACACGCTGCCGGTTCGTACATCGAAGCTGAGGTGGCGTATGGCGGCGCAATCGCCGAACGGGACCCAAGGTGATTCATCCTCGCCGGTGCCGATGTGCCCGCCATGCAGGCCATAGCGGTCGACGATGGCGGCATGGGGCTCAGGCGGCAGTTGGACAATGCTTGGCTTCAGGGTGGTGTTCATGAACAGGCCTCGATGTGTTGTTTTTATGGTCGAGCGTTGGCTCGCGAGGATCTTTTGCACAGCCTGTGCCAAGCCCTGAAAGGCCTGATTTACGCAGGTTAGAGCGGGTTAAGGTGGTGAGAATTCATGCAGCTTGGCAGGCTTGATGATTAAATTTGATCAAGCGCGGTGGTGCAGAAGGGGCGCGCCGCGCCCCGCTATTGCAGGTCAGAAGAAGGTCCCGACAATTAATTGCAGGTAAGTCCCGGTATCCCGCCCACCCAGCTGCGTACCGCCATTGGCAGCACTGCGCTCCGGCTTGTAGAACCCCACCACCGGGCTGATCAGCAGGTGGTCGTTGACCATCCATTCCACATACAGGTCCAGCTCGCGCCCGCCAAGGTTGCCCTGGTCGGTGTCCAGCGTGTCGAAGTCGAAGTACAGTGCGCCGACGGTCAGGTTGTCCCGTGGCTTGCCCTTCAGCGCTACATGGTGCACTTGGCTGTTCTTGTTGAACGGCCCGGCATAGTTGGCTGCCACTTCACCCTGGAACCAGGTGCCGTAGCCCCGGCTCAGGCCATAGAACAGCGGGTCGAAGCCTTCTGAGAAGCGGCTGTAGCGATAGGTGGCGGTAGGTGACCAGGGCAATTGGGAGAAGGTCCAGTTGCCCTCCAGGTACCAGGCATTCTCGCGCCCGCCGGTCTTGTCCTGGGTCACGTACTCGGCGGCCAGCTCCAGGTCTTTGACGCCCAGGTTGCCGCGCCCGCGCAGGCTGGCGGTGTCCATGCCGTCGCGGTGTTCCAGGCCCATGATCTGCGCGTAGCGCTGGTCCACGTCGAGGCCGCGGATCCAGCTCAGGCCGACGGTACCGGTGTCGGCGACGTGCTCCAGGTTGGCGACCGCCAGGGAAGTGTCGGCCTGGTAATGGTTGTCGGACTTCAACCACATCAGGTCACCGCGCCAGCCCTGGTTGCCGCCCAGGCGCAGCACGGCGGTGCGGTCGAAGGCCTTGCGTGCGGCCAGGTAGTAGGCACCGCCGCGGTCGAAGTTGGCCCCCAGGTCGACCTTGCCCAGGTTGACCGGGTCACCCTGGATCAGGAAACCATCACCCAGGGTGACGACCTGGCGGCCACCGGAAATGTCGACGCCATCTTCACCCAGCGCCGGAAACAGGTTGGCCGAACGCCAGCCCAAATACAGGTCTTCGACGGCGGTGCGGCGTTCGTCGCCCAAGGTCAGGCCGGCGGCGTCGCCATCGCCCCAGGTGGCGGAACTGAGCAGGCTGAAGGCGCCGTAGAGGGTGCCGCTATCGGCCAGGGTCTGGCTGCCGCTGAGGCCGTATTTTACGTAGCCTTCCTGCCAGGCGGTGCTGCCGGGTTGGCGGTTGCCGGCCTGGTTGAAGCTTTCGTCGCTATGGAAGACGCCGAACAGGGCTTCGAGGTCGGCGTTGAGGCTGGTGCCATCGTGGTTGTACAGCTCGTAGGCTTGGGTGGCGGGGGCGGTTAACAGCAGGGCCAATGTGCAGGCGAGTGTGTGCCTCATGGGTTTGCTCCATGGTTTTTATTGTTGTTTTTTTGTTGCCTGTGCCGGCCTCTTCGCGGGTGAACCCGCTCCTACAGGGCATGTGATACCTGGTGTAGGAGCGGGTTTACCCGCGAAGAGGCCGGTACAGGAAAAAAGATCAGAGCTTGATCAACACCGATTTCAGCTCCGTGTAATGCTCGATGGCCGCTGAACCCATCTCACGACCAACGCCAGACATCTTGTAGCCACCAAACGGCAGTGCCGGGTCGAGCGCGCTGTGGCAGTTGACCCACACCGAGCCGGACTTGATGCGCGGGATCATGCGGTGCACCGCGGCCAGGTCGTTGGACCAGATGCTTGCACCCAGGCCATAGGGGTTGTCGTTGGCCATGCCGATCACTTCGTCGATGTCATCGAATGGCATCGCCACCAGCACCGGCCCGAAGATCTCTTCCTGTACCAGGCGGTGACGTTGGTCCACATCGACAATCACCGTCGGCTTGACGAAGTAACCAGGCCCGAAACCTTCACCCCCGCAGGCGATGGTGGCGCCCAGTTCGCGGCCAAGCTCAATGTAGCCAGTGACGCGGTCTTGCTGCTTGGCTGAAATCAACGGGCCCATCTGCACCGCCGGGTCCAGCCCGTTGCCCAGCTTCATGGCATTGGCGATCCCGGCGATATCGGCCACCACGTTGTCGAAGTGCTTGCGGTGCACATACAGTCGCGAGCCTGCGCAGCACACCTGGCCCTGGTTGAAGAAGATCGCCGTGGCTGCACCGGCTGCGGCTTCCTGCAGGTTGGCGTCGGGCATGACGATGGTCGGCGACTTACCGCCCAGTTCCAGGGTTACGCGGGTCATGTTGTCCATGGCCGCCTTGCCGATCAGCTTGCCGACCTCGGTGGAGCCGGTGAAGGTCAGTTTGTCTACGCCGGGGTGGCGGCTGAGCGCGGCGCCGGCGTTCAGGCCGGTACCGGTAACCACGTTGAACACACCGGCCGGGTAGCCGGCCTCGTCGACCAGTTCGGCCAGCTTGAGCACGCTCAGTGGGGTTTCATCGGCAGGCTTGAGCACCACGGTGCAGCCGGTGGCCAGTGCCGGGCCGAGCTTCCAGCAGGCCAGCAGCAGTGGGAAGTTCCAGGCAACGATGGCGCCAACCACGCCCACTGCCTCGCGGCGCACGAAGCCGTGGAACTGGTCGTTGGGCATCAACGGCATGGACGCTTCGACGGTGCTACCCTCGATCTTGGTAGCCCAGCCAGCCATATAGCGCAGGAAGTCGATGGCCAGTTGCACGTCCATCACCTGGGCCACGGCGGCGCTCTTGCCATTGTTCAGGCATTCCAGTTCGGCCAGCTGAGGCGCATCGCGCTCCATCAGGTCGGCCAGGCGCCACAGCAGGTTCTGCCGCTCGCGTGGGCGCATGCGGCTCCAGGGCGAGTCGTCGAAGGCCTGGCGTGCAGCGCGCACGGCGCGGTCGACATCTTCGGCCTCGGCGGCCGGCACTTCACCCAGCACTTCGCCGGTGGCCGGGTTGCGGAACGACAGGGTGCGACCGCTGGCGGCGTCCTGCCAGTCGGCACCGATGCGCATCTTCAGCTTGCGTTCGAGAAAGGCGCGGGTGGTGGGCAGGATGGGCAGTTCGGAAAGCATGGGGCTGTGCCTCTTGTCATTGGATGTGACGGGCACTGGCGCAATGGCCGTGCCAACCTGGGCTGATGGCCGCAAAGCGTTGTGGGCGTTGGGTTTTGCCTGAGCGCAAGGTTGCGATTGCCGGGTTGCGCTGTTGCACATTGAGACGGTGTGAGACGGTGGTGAAACAGTGGCTGTTCGGCCTCTTCGCGGGCCCTGTCTCAACATGAAACACCCTGTCGCGAAATGGCACGCTGCAAATGGCCATCCCGGCTCCTGGCCAAGCCCCGAAAACCGCTTAATAGGTTGAAAGGAAACGCTTTTACCCTAACTGGCACAGTTCCTGTATCACAACCGTCACATGCACACCTGCTGTACCAAAGCGTGCGAAAACGATAAGAACAACAACCGTGGAGGTCTGACCTTGAAGACGACTCGACTCCGGCGGCATGCGGGCAAACTGGCGCTGGTCGCCGCCGCGCTGCTGAGCACCCAGGCCATGGCGGCCGAGCAGGGCCCGAGCCTGTTGCAGAACAAGTGCATGGGGTGCCATATCCCCGAAGGCAACGACACCTATAGCCGCATCAGCCACCAGCGCAAGACGCCGGAAGGCTGGCTGATGAGCATCGCCCGCATGCAGGTGATGCATGGCCTTCAGATCAGCGACGACGACCGTCGCACGCTGGTCAAATACCTGGCCGACAAACAGGGCCTGGCGCCCAGCGAAACCGATGGCGTGCGTTACGCCATGGAGCGCCGGCTCAATACCGTCGAGCACTTCGACACCCAGCTCAGTGAGACCTGTGGCCGTTGCCACTCGGGTGCCCGTGTCGCCTTGCAACGGCGCCCGGCCAAGGAGTGGGAACACCTGGTCAACTTCCACCTTGGCCAGTGGCCGTCCCTTGAATACCAGGCCCAGGCGCGTGACCGCGACTGGTTGCCGATCGCCTTGCAGCAAGTGGTGCCGGACCTTGCCAAGCGTTACCCGATGGAAAGCGCGGCCTGGGCCGAATGGCAGAAGGCCAAGCCCAAGGCGGACGTACTGCCGGGGCAGTGGGCATTCAGCGGCCATATGCTGGCCAAGGGCGATGTACGTGGGGTGATGAGCGTCACGGCCGGAGAGGGCGATTCCTTCAAGGTCGAGGTCAAGGGTGCTTACGCCGACGGTACACCCTTCAACGGCAGCGGCTCGGCCATCCTGTACAACGGTTATGAATGGCGCGGCAATGTGAAGGTTGGCGATACCAACCTGCGCCAGGTGTTCGCCGCGCTCGATGGCGAAATGAAAGGCCGTATGTTCGAAGCCGATCACGATGAGCGCGGCTTGGACTTCAGCGCCGTGAAGGAAGGCAAGGCGCAGTTGCTGGCGGTACAACCGGCGTTCATCAAGGCCGGCGGCGAAAGCGAAATCACCCTGGTTGGCAGCGGCCTGACTGGCAAGCCGGACCTGGGCGCCGGGGTGGAAGTGACCGAAGTGCTGGAGCAGACCCAGACCTTGGTAAGGGTCAAGGCCCGCGCCGCATCCGATGCCAGGCCAGGCCTGCGCGAGGTGGCGGTAGGTGCGCTCAAGGGCGTGAACCTGGCGGTTTACGACAAGGTCGACGAAGTGAAGGTCGTGCCGGCGTTCTCCATCGCACGCATTGGCGAGAACGGCGCCTCCGTGCCGAAAGTGCAGGGGCGTTTCGAGGCCGAAGCCTGGGGCAAGGATGCCGATGGCCAGCCGCTGCGTATCGGCTACCTGCCGGCCAGCTGGAGGGTCGAGCCGTTCAACGAGCGTGCTGTCGAGGATGAAGACGTCAAGTTCGCCGGGCAGATGCAGGCCGACGGCGTGTTCGTGCCTGGCGGTGCCGGGCCCAACCCGGAGCGCAAGATGATGACCAACAACGCCGGTAACCTCAAGGTCATCGCCACGCTGGCCGACGGTGGCCAGACCGGCGAAGGGCACATGATCGTCACCGTACAGCGCTGGAACAACCCGCCGCTGCCATAACGGCAGGCTGCAACGGTTTTCCAACGAATCGATTATCGGGAGGTCGCCATGGGCGTACTACTGAACCTGGTCGAACGCAACCTGCACGAAGTACAGGTTGATGCCGACCGCATGCTGTTCCATATCCCCAGCAGTTCGCTGTTCACCGCTGATGCGGTGACCGGCGGCATCATCGACACCTTGCGCCAGCAAGGCTGCTCGGCCGAGGAGCTGATGCAGCGCCTTGGCCAGCAGTTTGCCGGCGAGGATATCCAGGACACCCTGCGCGAGCTGATCGCGCTGGAGCTGGTCAGCGACGGCTCGCCGCTGACCCCGGAAATCGCCCTCAGGCAGGTCGAGCGCACCGCGCTCAACACCGTGGTGCTCAACGTCAACACCGGCTGCAACCTCAGCTGCACCTATTGCTACAAGGAAGACCTGGACAAGCCTTCCGCCGGCAAGAAGATGAGTACCGCCACCGCCGAAGCCTCGGTGGAGATGCTGCTCAAGGAGTCACCCAACGAGCAGCGCTACAGCGTGGTGTTCTTCGGTGGCGAACCGCTGTCCAACCGGCCGTTGATCGAGCACATGGTGGCTTACTGCGAGCGGCGGTTCGCCGAGGCGGGCAAGCAGGTGGAGTTCATCATGACCACCAACGCTACCTTGCTGACCGAAGAAATCATCGATTGGCTCAACGCCCACCGCTTTGGCCTGTCGATCAGCATCGATGGCCCCAAGACCGTGCACGACCGCAACCGTATCACCGTGGGCGGGCAGGGCACCTATGACGTGGTGCGGCGCAAGGCCGACCTGCTGCTGTCCCGCTACACCAGCCGGCCGGTGGGCGCGCGGGTCACGCTGACCCGTGGCATTACCGACGTTGAAACCATCTGGAACCACCTGTTCAACGAAATGGGTTTTGCCGAGGTTGGCTTTGCCCCGGTTACCTCCGGTGACATGGCCGACTTCAACCTCACTGGCGAAGAGCTGGTGCAGGTCTTCGCCAACATGAAGGCACTCGGCCGGCGCTACCTGGAGGCGGCACTGGAGCACCGCAACATCGGCTTCTCCAACCTGCACCAGTTGATCACCGACATCCACGAAGGCCACAAGAAGGCCCTGCCGTGTGGCGCCGGGTTGAAGATGCTGGCGGTGGACCATGAAGGTGAGCTGAACCTGTGCCACCGCTTCACCGGCTCCAGCCTGCCCACCTTCGGTAACGTGCACCAGGGCGTGAAGCAGGCGCAGCTCAACGACTTTCTGTCGCAGCGCCTGGACCGCAGCAACACCGGCTGTGAAAGCTGCCGCATTCGCAACCTGTGCTCCGGCGGCTGCTATCACGAGAGCTATGCGCGCTACGGCGACCCGCAGCACCCGACTTATCACTACTGCGAACTGATGCGCGACTGGGTGGATTTCGGCATTGAAGTCTACAGCCGCATCATGGCCGCCAACCCGGCCTTCATCGATCGCTACATCACCCCGCGGAAGGCGCACTGACATGAAGCACTTGAAGCCCCTGAACAACAAGGCGCGCATCCTGGAGCAGGCCGCCGCCGAAGACCGTGTCGAAGAAGTGATGGCAATGAGCGCGGTGGCAGGCTGTACGGCCACTACCGACCCGGGCTGGGAGGTGGACGCCTTTGGCGGCGTGAGCTCGCTGTGCCAGCCGATGGAAGCCGACCTCTATGGTTGTTCGGACCCTTGCTGGTGGCCGGCCCAGGTGCCGGACATGATGAGCACCTACCAGGACTGGAACGCCCAGGCGACCAACTCGGCAGAGGACTGGCGCAACCTCGGCACCGTGTTCCCGAAAGACAAGTGACGGCCCAACAAGAATGACAAGGGGAAACCGCATGAAAGCTGGACGCTGCGCGCCATTGGCGCTCACCATCGCCGCCATGGCTTGCGCCGGGCTGGCACAGGCCGACGACACTGGCCCGGCACTCAAGGCTGGCCACGAATACATGATCGTGACCAACTACCCGAACAACCTGCATGTGGTCGATGTGGCCAGTGACACGGTCTTCAAAAGCTGCCGGATGCCCGACAAGTTTGGCCCTGGCACCGCAATGATGGCGCCGGACAACCGCACCGCCTACGTGCTCAACAACCATTACGGCGACATCTACGGCATTGACCTGGACACCTGCAAGAACACCTTCCACGCCAACCTGTCCAGCGTAGCCGGTGAAGTTGGCCGGTCGATATACTCGTTCGCCATCAGCCCCGATGGCAAAGAGGTGTACGCCACGGTCAACCCGACCCAGAGGCTGAACGACCATTACGTGGTCAAACCACCGCGGCTGGAGGTGTTCAGCACCGCTGATGGCCTTCAGGCCAAGCCCGTACGCACCTTTCCGATGCCGCGCCAGGTGTACCTGATGCGCGCCTCCGACGATGGCAGCCTGTACGTTGCCGGGCCGGACATCTACAAGATGGATGTGAAGACCGGCAAATACACGGTGGCCCTGCCGTTGCGCAACTGGAACCGCAAAGGCTACAGCGCCCCGGACGTGCTGTACTTCTGGCCGCACCAGAGCCCGCGCCACGAGTTCACCATGCTCTACACCATTGCCAAGTTCAAGGATGACAAGCAGGACCCGGCCACCGCCGAACCGCTGTATGGCTACCTGAGCATCGATCTGAAGACCGGCAAGACCCACACCCAGGAGTTCGCCGACCTGACCGAGCTGTACTTCACCGGCCTGCGCTCGCCCAAGGACCCGAACCAGATCTACGGCGTGCTCAACCGTCTGGCCAAGTACGACATCAAACAGCGAAAGCTGATCAAGGCGGCTAATCTGGAGCACACCTACTACTGCGTGACGTTCGACAAGAAGGGCGACAAGCTTTACCTGGGCGGCACCTTCAACGACCTGGCGGTGTTCAACCCGGATACGCTGGAAAAGGTGAAGAACATCAAGTTGCCGGGGGGGGACATGTCTACCACGACGCCGCAGGTGTTCGTTCGCTGAAACGGTGTGGGCTTCTTCGCGGGTAAACCCGCTCCTGCAAAAACCACCGCAGGCCCCAAATGTGGTGCCGTCCGGTGTAGGAGCGGGTTCACCCGCGAATAAGCCAGCACAGAAAACACAAGAACAACAAGAGAACGCCCATGCCCCAGCCAAGCTACACCCAGGGCAACCAGGACAAGCCCCTGCTGACCCAATGCATCGGCGACGCGTTCGATGCCACCGTGGCCCGCTTCCCCGACCGTGAGGCGCTGGTGGTGCACCATCAGGCCCTGCGCTACACGTGGCGGCAACTGGCCGACGCCGTCGACCAGCACGCCCGCGCGCTGATGGCCCTGGGCGTGCAGCCCGGTGACCGTCTTGGCATCTGGGCACCCAATTGCGCCGAGTGGTGCATTACCCAGTTCGCCAGCGCCAAGGTTGGCGCGATCCTGGTCAACATCAACCCGGCCTACCGCTCCAGCGAACTGGACTATGCCCTTGGCCAGTCCGGCTGCCGCTGGGTGATCTGTGCCGACGCCTTCAAGACCTCCGATTACCACGCCATGCTGCAGGGCCTGCTCCCGGGCCTGGCCAGCGGCCAACCGGGCGCACTGATCTGCGAGCGCTTCCCTGAGCTGCGTGGCGTGGTCAGCCTGGCGCTGTCGCCACCGCCAGGGTTTATGGCCTGGCACGCATTGCAGGCCCTTGCCGAGGTTGTCAGCGGCGAGGCCCTGGCCGAACGCCAGGCACAACTGCGTTGTGACGACCCGATCAACATCCAGTACACCTCAGGCACCACCGGTTTCCCCAAGGGAGCCACCCTTAGCCACAGCAATATCCTCAACAACGGGTACATGGTCGGTGAAAGCCTGGGCCTTACCGAGCACGATCGGCTGGTGGTGCCGGTTCCGCTTTACCACTGCTTCGGCATGGTCATGGCCAACCTTGGCTGCATGACCCACGGCAGCGCAATGATTTACCCCAGCGATGCCTTCGACCCGCTGGCCACGCTGCGCGCAGTGGCGCAGGAAAAAGCCACTGCGTTGTATGGCGTGCCGACCATGTTCATTGCCGAGCTGGACCATCCGCAGCGTGGTGAATTCGACCTGTCGAGCCTGCGCACCGGGATCATGGCCGGCGCGACCTGCCCGATCGAGGTGATGCGCCGGGTGATTGGCGAGATGCACATGGCCGAAATGCAGATTGCCTATGGCATGACCGAGACCAGCCCGGTGTCCTTGCAGACCGGTGCCGCTGACGACCTGGAGCGTCGCGTGACCAGCGTCGGTCGCACCCAGCCCTGGCTGGAGAGCAAGGTGGTGGACGCCGAAGGCAACACTGTCCCGCGCGGCGAGATCGGCGAACTGTGCACCCGCGGCTACAGCGTGATGCTGGGTTACTGGAACAACCCCAAAGCCACCGCCGAGAGCATTGACGCAGACGGCTGGATGCACACCGGCGACCTGGCGGTGATGGACGAGCAGGGCTATGTGTGTATTGTCGGGCGCAGCAAGGACATGATCATTCGCGGCGGCGAGAACATTTACCCGCGCGAGCTGGAGGAGTTCTTCTTCACCCACCCGGCGGTGGCCGATGTGCAGGTGATTGGCGTGCCGTGCAGCAAGTACGGTGAAGAGATCGTGGCCTGGGTGCGGCTGCACCCGGGGCATGCTGCCAGCGAGGCAGAGTTGCGTGAGTGGGCGAGGGCAAGGATTGCGCACTTCAAGGTGCCCCGGTACTTCCGTTTTGTCGACGAGTTCCCAATGACGGTTACGGGCAAGGTGCAGAAATTCCGGATGCGCGAGATCAGTGTCGAAGAGCTGTCTGCCAGATGACCTTTTACGCGCGCAAGGTGAAAGCAACAGCCTTGTGCGCGGTAGCCTGTAGGAGCGGGTTTACCCGCGAAAGGGCCGGCCCTGCTAGCCCGTATCCCTGGTCATTCAATGTTGCCGCCGCCACCGTATTCGCGGGTAAACCCGCTCCTATGTATGGACTCGCCCACACTGTCTAGCTGCTTTTTGAACATAGGAACCCGGTTGCATCTATGTATCAGGCCTATTCGAGGAAGCTTT
>NZ_JBTRAR010000026.1:0-97800 GCF_054611535.1 Pseudomonas sp. VEM90
GGCTTCGCCGGTGTTCGCGGGCAAGCCCGCTCCCACAGTATCTGTGCTTGTCTTTGGAAATGCGCAGGCCCATCAGTCACATATCCCCAGTGGGAGCGGGCGTGCCCGCGAAGCAGGCAACGCGGTGCCTGGCACCGGCTTCGCCGGTGTTCGCGGGCAAGCCCGCTCCCACAGTATCTGTGCTTGTCTTTGGAAATGCGCAGGCCCATCAGTCACATATCCTCAGTGGGAGCGGGCGTGCCCGCGAAGCAGGCAACGCGGTGTTTGGCACCGGCTTCGCCGGTGTTCGCGGGCAAGCCCGCTCCTACAGGATCTGTGCTTGTCTTTGGAAATGCGCAGGCCCATCAGTCACATATCCCCAGTGGGAGCGGGCGTGCCCGCGAAGCAGGCAACGCGGTTTCTGGCACCGGCTTCGCCGGTGTTCGCGGGCAAGCCCGCTCCCACAGTATCTGTGCTTGTCTTTGGAAATGCGCAGGCCCATCAGTCACATATCCCCAGTGGGAGCGGGCGTGCCCGCGAAGCAGGCAACGCGGTGTTTGGCACCGGCTTCGCCGGTGTTCGCGGGCAAGCCCGCTCCTACAGGGGCTGTGTTGCCTTCGGAAATGCGCAGGCCCATCAGTCCTGGGCAAAGCGTATCTTGCGGGTTTGCCCCATCAACAATGGCGCATTCGCCTCGGTCACCGACCGGATGTAATCCCACAGCAAGGTAATCCGCTTCAACTTGCGCAAATCCTCCCGGCAGTACATCCAGAATTGCCGCGTCACCTCGATCTCCTCCGGCAACACCGTGACCAATCGCGGGTCCTGCGCAGCGAGGAAGCACGGCAATATCGCCAGCCCACGCCCCTGCAGCGCTGCGGTGTACTGCGCGATCACGCTGGTACTGCGCAGATGCGCGCTGGCGTTGGGGATCAGGTTGGCCAGGTACAGCAGCTCGGAGCTGAACGCCAGGTCATCCACGTAACTGATGAACGGGTGTTTGGCCAAATCCCCCACCTGGCGGATCGGCGCGTGGCTGTCCAGGTAATCCTGGGTCGCGTACAGGCGCAAGCGGTAGTCGCACAGCTTGCAGCACACATAAGGCCCATGCTCGGGCCGCTCCAGCGCGATGACGATGTCCGCCTCACGCTTGGACAGGCTGATGAAGTGCGGCAGCGGCAGGATGTCCACCGAAATCGCCGGGTAGGCGTCGACGAAGTGGCTTAGCTGCGGCGTGATGAAGAAGCTGCCAAAGCCCTCGGTGCAGCCCATGCGCACATGGCCCGACAATGCCACCCCCGACCCGGACACCTGCTCGCAAGCCATGTGCAGCGTGCTCTCGATGGATTCGGCATATCCCAACAGGCGCTGGCCCTCGGCGGTCAGCACAAAGCCGTTGGTGCGCGACTTTTCGAACAGCAAGGTGCCCAGCGCGCCCTCCAGCGAGCTGATGCGTCGCGACACGGTGGTGTAGTCCACGCTCAGCCGCTTGGCAGCACTGCTGGCCTTGCGGGTGCGAGCCACTTCGAGGAAAAACTTCAAATCGTCCCAGTTGAGCGCGCTCAGGGATGTGAGGTCTTTTTGCATGATGATCCGGTTTTTTTGTGCGTTCTTGTTGGATGTTTGCACATCTATACTCGAAACAAGCCTCAGGACGCCACCTCGCGTTTGCCCGGCGCTGGCGATCTCGTCCCGACAACAATTCCAAGGAGAACGCAGATGAACGCACCGCAATCCCCTAACAGCACCAAGGTTGAGCAGGTCAAGCTGCTGATCGACGGCCAGTGGGTCGAGTCCAAAACCACCGAATGGCGTGACATCGTCAACCCGGCCACCCAAGAGGTGCTGGCGCGCGTACCGTTCGCCACCGTCGAGGAAGTCGACGCAGCCGTGGCCGCCGCGCAACGCGCATTCCAGACCTGGCGTAACACCCCGATCGGCGCCCGCATGCGCATCATGCTCAAGCTGCAGGCGCTGATCCGCGAACACACCAAACGCATTGCCCAGGTGCTCAGCGCCGAGCAGGGCAAGACCCTGGCCGACGCTGAAGGCGATATCTTCCGCGGCCTGGAAGTGGTCGAGCATGCTGCGTCCATTGGTACCCTGCAGATGGGCGAATTCGCCGAGAACGTCGCCGGCGGTGTCGATACCTACACCTTGCGCCAGCCGATCGGCGTATGCGCTGGCATCACCCCGTTCAACTTCCCGGCAATGATCCCGCTGTGGATGTTCCCCATGGCCATCGTCTGCGGCAACACCTTTGTGCTCAAACCGTCCGAGCAGGACCCGCTGTCGACCATGCTTCTGGTCGAGCTGGCGCTGGAAGCCGGCGTACCGGCCGGCGTGCTGAACGTGGTGCACGGCGGTAAGCAGGTGGTGGATGCCATTTGCACCCACCAGGACATCAAGGCGATTTCCTTCGTGGGCTCTACTGAAGTCGGCACGCACGTGTACAACCTCGGCAGCCAGCATGGCAAGCGTGTGCAGTCAATGATGGGCGCCAAGAACCACGCGGTGGTGTTGCCTGATGCCAACCGCACGCAAACCATCAATGCGCTGGTCGGTGCTGCATTCGGCGCGGCGGGCCAGCGCTGCATGGCTACCTCGGTGGCGGTGTTGGTGGGCAAGGCCCGCGAATGGTTGCCGGATATCAAGGAGGCTGCAAGCAAGCTGAAGGTCAATGCTGGCTGCGAGCCGGGCACCGACGTTGGCCCGGTGGTTTCCAAGCGTGCCAAGGAGCGTGTGCTGGGCCTGATCGAAAGCGGTATCAAGGAAGGCGCCAAGCTGGAACTCGACGGCCGTGACGTCAAGGTACCTGGCTATGAGCAAGGCAACTTCGTCGGCCCGACCCTGTTCTCGGGCGTGAAGACCGACATGCAGGTGTATACCCAGGAAATCTTCGGCCCGGTGCTGGTGACCCTGGAAGTCGACACGCTCGACGAGGCCATCGCCCTGGTCAACGCCAACCCGTTCGGCAACGGCACCGGCCTGTTCACCCAGAGCGGCGCGGCAGCACGCAAGTTCCAGAGCGAAATCGATATCGGCCAGGTCGGCATCAACATCCCGATCCCGGTACCCGTACCGTTCTTCAGCTTCACCGGCTCGCGTGGTTCCAAGCTCGGTGACCTCGGGCCGTACGGCAAGCAAGTGGTGCAGTTCTACACTCAGACCAAGACTGTCACTGCTCGCTGGTTCGATGACGACAGCGTCAACGACGGTGTGAACACCACCATTAGCCTGCGCTAAGGAGTACGTCATGCGTATCGCATTCATCGGCCTGGGCAACATGGGCGCGCCCATGGCCCGCAACCTGATCAAGGCCGGGCATCAGCTGAACCTGTTCGACCTGAACAAGGCCGTGCTGGCCGAACTGGCAGAACTGGGCGGGCAGATCAGCCCCTCGCCCAAGGACGCGGCAGCCAACAGCGAGCTGGTGATCACCATGCTGCCGGCCGCAGCCCATGTGCGTAGCGTGTACTTGAACGAGGACGGCGTATTGGCCGGCATTCGTCCTGGCACGCCGACCGTTGACTGCAGCACCATCGACCCGCAGACCGCACGTGATGTGTCCAGGGCTGCAGCGGCCAAGGGCGTGGACATGGGTGATGCACCGGTTTCCGGTGGCACTGGCGGCGCCGCGGCCGGCACCCTGACGTTCATGGTTGGCGCCAGTACCGAGTTGTTCGCCAGCCTCAAGCCGGTACTGGAGCAGATGGGCCGCAACATCGTGCACTGCGGGGAAGTCGGTACCGGCCAGATCGCCAAGATCTGCAACAACCTACTGTTAGGCATTTCGATGATCGGCGTGTCCGAGGCCATGGCCCTGGGTAACGCGCTGGGTATCGATACCAAGGTGCTGGCCGGCATCATCAACAGTTCGACCGGACGTTGCTGGAGCTCGGACACCTATAACCCGTGGCCGGGCATCATCGAAACCGCACCGGCATCGCGTGGCTACACCGGTGGCTTTGGCGCGGAGCTCATGCTCAAGGACCTGGGGCTGGCTACCGAAGCGGCACGCCAGGCACACCAACCGGTGATTCTCGGTGCCGTGGCCCAGCAGTTGTACCAGGCCATGAGCCTGCGAGGCGAAGGTGGCAAGGACTTCTCGGCCATCGTCGAGGGTTATCGCAAGAAGGAGTGATGCAAGAGGTGGATTTCATCGCGGGCCAGGCGGCCTTCCCTCTGTAACTGCGCACCAGAGGGAAGGGCGTCTGCTCCGCGATTTTTTTCGTCCACGCTTACAGGTATTGCGCGGCCGTGGTAGGAGCGGGTTCACCCGCGAATGCTACAGAAGCCTCACCGCCTCATTCGCAGGTAAACCCGCGCCTACAAGTCAGGCGAAGACGAAATACTTGCGTACAGTCTCGACCACTTCCCAGGTACCTTTCATGCCTGGCTCGATCACGAACACATCACCCGCTTTCAGGTGTTTCGGCTCTTCGCCTTCCGGGGTGATGATGCAGTAGCCATCGAGGAAGTGGCAGAACTCCCATTTATCGTAGTTGACCTCGAACTTGCCCGGGGTGCAGATCCAGGTGCCCATGATCTTGCTGCCGTCGGCCGACAGGTAGGCATTGAGGTTGACGGTATGCGGATCGCCGCCGATGCGCTTCCACTTGGTGGCGTCCACGACCGGCGTCGGGCAGGTTTCGCGCAGGACGGTGATGAAATCGGACATGGCACAACTCCTGGTGACTGGCTGAATGACTGGTCACCATAGGCCCAACGGCCGAGCCGCAGTTGCCTGGGCTCGACGTCCAGGTGTCTGGTCGCGCTATGGCAGGCGGTTTGCCTCGACAGTGGGGTGCGCCCCTGCGCGTCAGCCAGTAAAGGTGGCTACCAGTTCTGCGGCATAGCCTGGTAATGCCGCAAAATCCCGCGCGCACACCAGCAACCGGCGGTTGGCCCATGGCTCCTGCAGCGCCACCCAGTGCAACGGCAGCATGCCTTGCCAGCGCTGCACCGCTGCCAGCGGCACCACCCCGATTCCGGCCCCGCCCGCGACCATGCGGATCACCCCATCAAACCCCTCCGCACGCACCCGGACCTGCATGCGCTGCCCCTCGTGCAGCGCTTGCTCTTCCAGGTACAACCCCAATGCACTGCCGGCCCCCAGGCCGACATAGCCATGGGCCAGGCTGTCGACGAAGCTTGGCGCCAGCGCACTGGCCAGGGGGTGGCCCTGTGGCGTCACTAGCACCAGCGGGTCATCTCGAAACGGCTTGGTCTGCAGGTGCTCGCTGGGGGCGGCTGTGGACACGATGCCCAGGTCGGCCATGCCTTGGGTAATTGCCTGCACGATGCGCAAACTTGGCAGCTCTTGCACGTCCACGCTGACGCCCGGGTTTTCAGCCAGATAGCTGGCCAGCAGTTCGGGCAAGTATTCGGTCAGCGCTGCGGTGTTGCACAGCAGGCGCACTTGGCCTTGCTGCCCTTGCGCGTATTGGCCCAGGTCGAACTGCAGGCGTTCGACCTGCTGCGTTATCAGTCGTGCATGCTGCAACAGTGCCTGGCCAGCCGGCGTTGGTTGTACGCCACGGCGGTTACGTTCCAGCAAGGGAATGCCCAGCGATGCTTCCATGGCGCGGATGCGCGCACTGGCTGCCGGCAGCGACAGATGGCTGCGGCTGGCGCCGGCGGTGATGTTGCCGCACTCCAGGGTGTGCTGGAACAGCTTGAGGTCGGTCAGGTCGAAATGCATGTGGCTCTGTCCTGGCAAGAGGCTGGCTGAGTATATGGCAGATTCTCACGTTGCCCGGGGTGCGCCATCATCGGCCCCATGACTACCTTGCTCGCTTTCTACCAGAACATTGGCCCGGCACTGTCGTTGCTGGTTGTACTGACCTTCCTGCTGGCTGGCGCAGTGAAGGGGGTCATCGGTCTGGGCCTGCCGACCATTGCCATGGGCCTGTTGGGCCTGGCTATGTCGCCGGCGCAGGCTGCCGCATTGCTGATCGTGCCCTCGACGCTCACCAACCTGTGGCAGTTGGCCTGCGGCGGGCACCTGCGAGGGTTGTTGATCCGTCTGGGGCCGATGCTGGTACTGATCTTTGTCGGCACCTTGCTGGGCAGCGTGTGGCTGGGAATCAACAGTGGCCCCTGGGCTGCGCACGCGTTGGGGGGCGCCTTGCTGGTCTATGCGTTGTATGGGTTGGTCGGCCCGGGCTTGCAGGTGACCCCGGGACACGAGCGCTGGCTGGGACCGCTGTGCGGGCTGGTCACGGGTGTGGTCACGGCGTCGACCGGGGTGTTCGTGATGCCAGCGGTGCCTTACCTGCAGAGCCTGGGTTTGAACCGCGAGCAGATGATCCAGGCCCTGGGCTTGTCGTTTACGGTGTCGACCCTGGCCTTGGCCCTAGGCCTGGCCGGGCAGGATGCCTTGGGTGGCCAGGCGCTAGGAGCGTCGCTGCTGATGCTGGCGCCGGCCTTGCTCGGCATGCTGGCGGGGCAGTGGCTGCGTCAGCGGATCAGCGCGCTGCTGTTCAAGCGTTGTTTTTTCATCGGCCTGGCCGCACTCGGCGGCCACCTGCTGATCAACGGTTAGCGGACGAAGCGCTGAGCATGTCGACCCTCTGGATATCGAAATCGCGCTCCAGGTAATCCATGCGCTTTTCGAAGAAGGCGGCCATGTGCGGGAGGGCCGAGTGCACGTCCAGCGCGGCCTTGTCGGCCCACACTTCGAAGAACACAAACAGGCTCGGGTCCTGCTGGTCGCGCAGCATGTGGTACTCGATGCAGCCGGGTTCCTGGCGGCTTGGCTCGACGTAGGGACGGAACAGCTTTTCGAACGCATCAGCCATTTCCGGGCGGGTCTTGGCTTTGAGGATAAAGGCGAACGGCTCACTCATGGGGCGCTACTCGGTGATGGGTGGTGAGTCGATTCTACGGCAATAATGCATTACTCATTCGTGACTTCTGGTCAATTGTATTTTGCCCCGTCACCGCTGTATCCCGCCCCCGCGAGCCTCTAACCTGCCGGCATCAATTTTTGATTCGGCCGTGGAGGCCAGCATGAAAAAGATCCTTCTGCTCAACGGTGGTAAACAGTTCGCTCACTCCGAAGGCCGCCTCAACGCGACCTTGCACGACGCGGCCATCGCTCACCTGGACCGCGCCGGTTTCGATGTGCGCCAGACGTTCATCGATGGCGGTTACGATGCCCAGGAAGAGGTGGAGAAATTCCTCTGGGCCGATGTGGTGATCTATCAGATGCCCGGCTGGTGGATGGGGGCGCCGTGGACCGTGAAAAAGTACATCGACGAGGTGTTCACTGCCGGCCACGGCAGCCTGTATGCCAATGACGGTCGTACCCGATCGGACCACTCGCAGAAATACGGCAGCGGTGGTCTGGTGCACGGCAAGCAATACATGTTGTCGCTGACCTGGAACGCGCCGCAGCAGGCGTTCGATGACCCGAGCGATTTCTTTGAAGGCAAAGGGGTGGATGCCGTGTACTTCCCGTTCCACAAGGCCAACCAGTTCCTCGGCATGACCGGCCTGCCGACCTTCCTGGCTGTGGATGTGATGAAGCGCCCGGATGTGCCGGCGGCGTTGGCAGCTTATGAGGCTCATCTGGACAAGGTGTTTGGCAAGGCACAGTAATTTTATGCCTGTACGGGCCTATTCGCGGGCTTGCCCGCTCCCACAAGTACTGCAAAGTCCTTGAAACCTGCGTAATACCTGTGGGAGCGGGCAAGCCCGCGAATAGGCCCGTACAGGCGCCGCTGGACTTGGCTTAGACAAGCGGTTATCTAATCCTTGCACAGACCAACCACAGGCCCAGATGTGAAAACCCGATCCGAAGAACTCCAGGTATTCGTCGCCGTCATCGACTGCGGCTCGATTTCCGCTGCTGCCGAGCAGATGGGCCAGACCCCGTCTGCCGTCAGCCGCACCCTGTCGCGTCTGGAGGGCAAGCTGGGCACCACGCTGGTCAACCGCACCACCCGGCGCATGGACCTTACCGAAGAGGGGCGCTACTTTCTTGAGCGCTCGCGGCTGATCCTGCAGCAGATGGACGAGATGGAAGAGCGTCTGTCGATGAACCGCCAGACCCCGACCGGGCGATTGCGCATCAATGCTGCGGCGCCGTTCATGCTGCATGCCATCCTGCCGTGGATCGGCGAGTTCCGCCGCCAGTACCCGGGCATCGAACTGGAGCTCAACACTGACGACCTGATCATCGACCTGCTGGAGCAGAGCACCGATGTGGCGATCCGCATCGGTGAACTGGCCGACTCCAGCCTGCATGCGCGCAGCCTGGGTTGCAGCCCGGTGCAGGTGCTGGCCAGTCCGGCCTACCTGGAGCAGCACGGCACGCCACGGCAGGTCGAGGAGCTGGCCGACCACTGTCTGCTCGGCTTCAGCCAACCTGAGTCGCTCAATCACTGGCCGCTACGCCACGCTCAGGGCGATCGCTGGAGCATCCGCCCGGCGCTGGTCGCTTCCAGCGGCGAAACCCTGCGCCAGTTGGCGCTGGCCGGGGAGGGCATCGTCAGCCTGTCGCACTTCATGACCCACGAAGATATCCGCACAGGGCGCCTGCAGGTGCTGCTGAGCGAGGCCAACAATGGCTACCGTCAGCCGATCCATGCGGTGTATTACCGCAACACCCAGTTGGCGCTGCGCATCCAGTGCTTCCTGGATTTCATCCAGCGCAAGCTGGCCATGTACGCCTGCTGAGTTGCCTGAACACGACAAATTCTGTCCACAGGCGGCGAAACTTCCGACGGTTGATTGCACAGTCGAAGCGCTTCGGCCTTACTGACTGCTCGACAAAAACAACACCAAGGAAGTGTCATGCGCATTGTCCCTTTCCAGTACCTGGCTCTCGCAGCCGCGATCCTGAGCTGTTCCTCGGTTTACGCCGCCACGCTGGAGGGCGGCGCGGTGGCCGCCCCCGATCAATATGGTGCACAGGTGGCCGCCGATATTCTGAAAAAGGGCGGCAACGCGGTAGACGCGGCAGTGGCGACCGCCTTCACCCTGGCGGTGACTTACCCGGAGGCCGGTAACATCGGCGGTGGCGGCTTCATGACCCTGTTCGTCGATGGCAAGCCTTACTTCCTCGACTACCGCGAAGTCGCGCCCAAGGCCGCCACGCGCAACATGTACCTGGACGACAAGGGCGAGGTCATCGAGAACCTCAGCCTGGTCGGGGCACGTGCCGCAGGTGTACCTGGTACGGTAATGGGCCTGTGGGAGGCGCACCAGAAGTTCGGCAAGCTGCCCTGGAGCGAGTTGCTGACCCCGGCCATCGGCTATGCGAAAAACGGCTTCAAGGTGGCGGAAAAGCAGTACCAGTACCGCAACGATGCCCAGGGCATGTTCAAGACGGCGACCAACTTCAACGATTACTTCGGCAACATGAAGGTCGGCGAGCTGTTCAAGCAGCCGGAAATGGCCCAGACCCTGGAGCGCATAGCCGACAAGGGCGTGAGCGAGTTCTATCAAGGCAAGACCGCCGATTTACTGGTGGCGCAGATGCAGGCTGACAAAGGCCTGATTACCAAAGACGACCTTAAGGATTACAAGGCGGTATGGCGTGAACCGATGGCCGTGAGCTGGCGTGGCAATGTGGTGTATACCGCGCCGCCACCGAGCTCCGGCGGTGTGGCGCTGGCCCAGTTGCTGGGCATCAAGGAAGACCGCGCGGCCGACTTCAAAGGGGTGGCGCATAACTCGGCACAGTACATCCACCTGTTGGCCGAGATCGAGAAACGGGTGTTTGCCGACCGCGCCGACTACCTGGGCGACCCGGCCTTCACCAAGGTGCCGGTGGACCAGCTGGTGGCCAAGGATTACCTGGCCAAGCGCGCAGCCCAGGTCAACCCGAAGGCCATCTCCGAGACCGACAAGGTCAAGCCGGGCCTCGAACCGCACCAGACCACGCATTTTTCGATCATCGACAAGCAGGGCAACGCGGTCAGCAATACCTACACCCTCAACCTCGACTACGGCAGTGGGGTGGTGGTGAAGGGCGCCGGTTTCCTGCTCAACGACGAGATGGATGATTTCAGCGCCAAACCGGGGGCGGCGAACGCCTTTGGCGTGGTCGGCGGTGATGCCAACGCGATCGAACCGGGCAAGCGCATGCTGTCGTCGATGAGTCCCAGCCTGATGACCCGCGATGGCAAGGTCGAGCTGGTTATCGGTACCCCGGGTGGTTCACGGATCTTTACCTCGATCTTCCAGGTGATGAACAACCTGTACGACTACGGCATGCCGCTGGACAAGGCGGTGGCGGCGCAGCGCGTGCACCATCAGTTGCTGCCCAAGGACACCATCTACTTCGATAGCTATGCGCCGCTGACCGGTCCGGTAGCTGACGAGCTGAAGAAGATGGGCTATGTGCTGGAGGACCAGGGCTGGGAGATGGGTGACATCCAGGCGATTCGAGTCGATGGAGCGAAGCTTGAGACCGCTTCTGATCCACGTGGGCGTGGTGTGGGGATGATCGTCAAGTGATGCTGTGCAAGCCGTGCTGACGCATGCGCGGGTAAACCCCCTGCTACATCTGTAGGGGCGGGTTTACCCGCGAATCCGGGCGGTCGGTCAGACGCGGAACTGGCTGACCAATGTCTGCAACTGCCCACCCAACCGCGCCAGCTCCACACTCGACGCTGCCGTCTCGTCACTGGCTGCCGCGGTTTGCTCTGACACATCACGCACATTCAGGATGCTTCGGCTGATCTCTTCAGCCACCGCACTCTGCTGCTCTGCCGCCGCAGCAATCTGCTGGTTCATCGACTGGATGCTCGATACCGTACTGGTAATGCTCTCCAGCGATGACCCGGCCTTGCGCGCCAGTTCGACGCTGCTGTCGGTCAGGGTGCGGCTGCCCTGCATGGCACTCGCCACTTGCTGGGTGCCGTGCTGCAGGCTGGCAATCAGCTCTTCGATCTCTTCGGTAGACTTCTGTGTGCGCTGGGCCAGGCCGCGCACTTCGTCGGCAACCACAGCAAAGCCACGGCCCGCCTCGCCGGCGCGTGCCGCCTCGATCGCTGCATTGAGCGCCAGCAGGTTGGTCTGTTCGGCCACCGACTTGATCACGTCCATCACGCTTCCAATCTTCTGGCTTTCCTGCTGCAGCAGGTTCATGGCCTCGGTAGAGCGGTGCATGTCTTCGGCCAAGCGTTCGATCTGGCCAATCGCTTCGCCCACCACGCGGTCGCCGGCCCGGGCTTCGTCATCGGCACCGGTGGCTGCATGTGAGGCCTGCTCGGCATTGCGCGCCACTTCCTGAACGGTAGCGGCCATTTCGTGCATGGCGGTGGCCACCTGGTCGGTCTCGACTTTCTGGCTGTTGGCGCCGGCGCTGGTCTGTTCGGTGACTGCCGACAGCTCTTCGGCGGCGCTGGCGATCTGGGTGACGCCATCGCGGATGCCGCTGATCAGCTCGCGCAGGGTGGTGCCCATACGTGCGATGCCTTGCTGCAGTACGCCCAGTTCGTCGCGGCGGGTGACGCGCATATGCTGGGTAAGGTCGCCGCTGGCGATCTTTTCCACGGCCATCAGGGTGTCTTGCAAGGGGCGAGTGATCTGGCGGGTGATCAGCACCGCCGCCAGCACGCCGACCAGCAGCGCCAGCAGTGTAGCGATGGCCTGCAGGCTGCGGGCCTGGGTGCTCTCGATGTCACGGCGCTCTAACTGGATCTGGTACAGCGCGTCGCTGCGCTTGACGATGTCGGCGCCTTGCACGGTCATTTCGGCGCGCGAGGTGGTGATGTTGGCAACCGCGTCGCGGAACTGGCGCACGGCCTCACGATAGGCCAGTACCGCGTTTTCGAACTGTTGCAGGCGCGTGTCTTCGCTGGGCAGCTGGCGCTTGAGGTTGTCGGTATCGGCCAGTGCTGCATCCAGCTGGCGCAGGGCAGCCTGCTCGTTGGCGCTGCTGTTGTCGGCGATGTAGCCACGCACATCGATGCGTACCTGCAGCAATTGCTGGCGGGCCTTGCTGATCAGCTGGTACTGGGCCAGGCGCACGCTGTCAGCCTCGGGGCGAGCCATCACCTCCCGGCTGAGCGCATCCATGGCCTGGTCGGCGCGGATGGCCGAGCTGTCCATGGAAACGCGCGCCGCGCGGGTGGCGTCATAGCCCTGGCGCATCTTGTTCAGCGACACCTTGTAGGCGCTGATGGTTTCGCCCAGTTCACCCAACAGCTTGATGTTCTCCGGGCTTTTGAAGGTGGTGGCCAGGTAGGCCTGCTGCTTGCTGAATGCATCCAGCTTGGCCAGGGTGTTGGCGGCGGCGGTATCGTCGCCGTTGGCGATCATGTACTGCAGGCGCGCAATGCGCAGGTTGGTGAGGTCCTTGTTCAACTGGCCGATATCGCCCATCCAGTTGCTGCGGTCGATCAGGCTGCCCAGGCTGGTCCAGCCGGTGAGGGCCAGCAGGCCGGTGAGGACCAGCACCAGGCCGAAGCCCAGGCCGAGTTTGAGGTTGACGCTGATGTTGGCGAACCAGCTGTTCATGCACGCTCTCCAGAAGTTGATTTCGCTCTCTTGATCTTCGATCGCCAGGCGTTGTTGTTCTGGATGCCCGCTGATTCGTGCAGGGGTTATCGGCAATGGATAGGGAAGCTGAAACGCTTTTTCAGCAAAATATCAGCAAGCGGTCTCGCTCGGTCCCTGTGGGAGAGGGTTCACCCGCGAAGCAGGCGACGCCGTGAATGGCACCGGCTTTGCCGGTGTTCGCGGCTAACGCCCTACAAGGACCGCGTCTGCCTGTTGGACCGAGTATCAGAGGTTGCGCGCACTGAAGGTATCGCAGCGGTTCACTTCACCTTCGGCAAACCCGATCTTGAACCAACGCACCCGCTGCGCGGAAGTGCCATGGGTGAACGAGTCCGGCACCACGCGCCCGCGGCCTTGCTGCTGCAGGCGGTCGTCGCCAATGGCATTGGCTGCATTCAGCGCTTCCTCGACATCGCCTGGCTCCAGCCAGTTCAGGCGTTTCTGCGCCTGGTAGGCCCATACCCCGGCCAGGCAGTCGGCCTGCAACTCCTGGCGCACCAACAGGCCGTTGTCGCCCTCCATACGCTGGCCGCTGCGTCGTGCGGCATCGACCTTGGCCGAAACCCCCAGCAGTGTCTGCACATGGTGACCGATTTCGTGGGCGATCACGTAGGCCTGGGCGAAGTCGCCAGCTGCAGCGAAGCGGGTTTCCATTTCGCGGAAGAACGACATGTCCAGATACACCCGCTGGTCCGCCGGGCAATAGAACGGCCCGACCGCTGCCGAGGCAAAACCACAGGCCGAGTTGACCTGGCCGCTGAACAGCACCAGTTTGGGGTCGCGGTATTGCTTGCCGGCTTCGGCAAAGAGCGCTTTCCAGGTGTCCTCGGTGTCGCCCAGCACAGAGGCAACGAACTCGGCTTGCTGGTCGTTAGCCGGTGGCGCCTTGCCGCCCGCACCACTGGGCGCCGTCTGCTGTTGTTGCTGCTCCATCTGGCCGGCAAGCTGGCCAAGAATCTGCAACGGGTCCTGCCCGGTGAGCCAGCCGATGCCGACGATCAGCAGAATCGCCCCGAGGCCCAGCCCTTTGCCGCCGCCGAAACGCATGCCGCCGCCACCGCCACCTCTGGCATCGACCACGTTGTCGCTGCGTCGGCCTTTTCGCCATTCCATGAGTGCTCTCCCGAGCGTGAAACAAGAAGACAAAGATTAGTTCACGAAGGCGGTACGTGTCAGGCTGAGGTGTTGATACATAACCATTTGGTTATGTATCAAGTGGTCGATTTCAATATTCATCGCGTACCGCCTGCCGGAAACTGCAAGTCCGCCTGCCACGCCCAGGCGTTCTCACAATTCCAAGAGAGGAAACCGGCATGCCCGCCCAGGACAACAGCCGCTTCGTGATCCGTGATCGCAACTGGCACCCCAAAGCCCTTACGCCTGACTACAAGACCTCCGTTGCCCGCTCGCCGCGCCAGGCCCTGGTCAGCATTCCGCAGTCGATCAGCGAAACCACTGGTCCGGACTTTTCCCACCTGGGCTTCGGCGCCCACGACCATGATCTGCTGCTGAATTTCAATAACGGTGGCCTGCCAATCGGCGAGCGCATCATCGTCGCCGGTCGTGTCGTCGACCAGTACGGCAAGCCTGTGCCGAACACCTTGGTGGAGATGTGGCAGGCCAACGCCGGCGGCCGCTATCGCCACAAGAACGACCGCTATCTGGCGCCACTGGACCCGAACTTCGGCGGTGTTGGCCGGTGCCTGACCGACCGCGACGGCTACTACAGCTTCCGCACCATCAAGCCGGGCCCGTACCCATGGCGCAACGGCCCGAACGATTGGCGCCCGGCGCATATCCACTTCGCCATCAGCGGCCCGTCGATCGCCACCAAGCTGATCACCCAGTTGTATTTCGAAGGTGACCCGCTGATCCCGATGTGCCCGATCGTCAAGTCGATCGCCAACCCGCAAGCCGTGCAGCAGTTGATCGCCAAGCTCGACATGAGCAACGCCAACCCGATGGACTGCCTGGCCTACCGCTTCGACATCGTGCTGCGCGGCCAGCGCAAGACCCACTTCGAAAACTGCTGAGGACCCCGCCATGCCAATCGAACTGCTGCCGGAAACCCCTTCGCAGACTGCCGGCCCCTACGTGCACATCGGCCTGGCCCTGGAAGCCGCCGGCAACCCGACCCGCGACCAGGAAATCTGGAACTGCCTGGCCAAGCCAGACGCCCCGGGCGAGCACATTCTGCTGATCGGCCATGTATACGACGGGAACGGCCACCTGGTGCGCGATTCGTTCCTGGAAGTGTGGCAGGCCGACGCCAACGGTGAGTACCAGGATGCCTACAACCTGGAATACGCCTTCAACAGCTTTGGCCGCACGGCTACCACCTTCGATGCCGGTGAGTGGACGCTGCAAACGGTCAAGCCGGGTGTGGTGAACAACGCTGCTGGCGTGCCGATGGCACCGCACATCAACATCAGCCTGTTTGCTCGTGGGATCAATATCCACCTGCACACGCGCCTGTATTTCGATGATGAAGCCCAGGCCAATGCCAAGTGCCCGGTGCTCAACCTGATCGAGCAGCCGCAGCGGCGTGAAACCTTGATTGCCAAGCGTTGTGAAGTGGACGGGAAGACGGCATATCGCTTCGATATCCGTATTCAGGGGGAAGGGGAGACCGTCTTCTTCGACTTCTGAGGTGAAGCTTGGGGCCGCTTTGCGGCCCATTCGCGGGCAAGCCCGCTCCTACAACGATCTGCGTACACCGACGCCGATCAATGTGGGAGCGGGCTTGCCCGCGAATGGGCTGCAAAGCAGCCCCGGCAATACAACGATCAGCGCCGAACCAGCAGAACCCCACTTTCCATATGGTGGGTATACGGGAACTGGTCAAACAATGCACAGCGCTCGATGCGGTGGGTATCCTGCAACTGGGCAATGTTCGCTGCCAGTGTTTCCGGGTTGCACGAGATGTACAGGATGCGTTCGAAACGACGGGTCAGCTCGCAGGTATCCGGGTCCATCCCCGCACGCGGTGGGTCGACGAACACGGTACCGAACTGATAACTCTTCAGGTCGATGCCTTCCAGGCGACGGAACGGCCGCACCTCATTGAGTGCCTGGGTCAGTTCCTCTGCCGACAAACGTACCAGCCGCACGTTATCCACAGCGTTCTCGTCGAGGTTGCTCAGTGCAGCATTGACCGACGTCTTGCTGATTTCGGTGGCCAGCACCTGGCGTACACGCGTGGCCAGCGGCAGGGTGAAGTTGCCGTTGCCGCAATACAGCTCCAGCAGGTCATCCTCACGCTCGCCAATGGCCTCGAAGGCCCAGCTGAGCATCTTCTGGTTCACTGCGCCGTTGGGCTGGGTGAACGCCCCCTCAGGCTGGCGATAGCTGAACACGCGGCCAGCCACGTCGAGCTTTTCCACCGCGTAGTCGCGTCCGATAACCAGGCGCTTGCCCTTGGAACGGCCAATGACGCTCACGCCCAGCGCTTCCGCCAGTTGCCGTGCCTCCACTTCCCAGGCCTCGTCCAGCGGGCGGTGATAACACATCGTGATCATTGCATCGCCAGCCAGGGTGGTGAGGAACTCCACCTGGAACAGGCGGTTGCTCAGTTCTTCGCTGGCTTGCCAGGCCGCCTTCAGGCGCGGCATCAGTGCGTTGATGCGCTGGCTGGCAATGGGGAAATCGTCGATCAGGATTGCCTTGTGCTTCTCGCCCGGGGCGAACATGGCGTAGTGGCGCTGGCCATCCTCGCGCCACAGGCGGAACTCGGCGCGCAGGCGGTAATGCTCGCGCGGTGAGTCGAAAACAGTCGGCTCCGGCGCGCCGAACGGCGCCAGCAGCTCGCGCAGCCGGGCCACTTTGGCATCCAGCTGGGGGGCGTAGGAGGAGGGGTCGAAAGCAGCACTCATGCGTTGAACCAGCCTAGCTTGATGACGAACAGGATGGAAAGGATCACCAGCGCCGGGTTCAGGTCGCGGTGGCGGCCCGAAATCAGCTTGACGGCGGTCCAGGCGATGAAGCCGAAGGCGATGCCGTTGGCGATCGAGTAGGTCAGCGGCATGGCCAGGGCAGTCACGACAACCGGCGCGGCTTCGGTCACGTCGTCCCAGTTTATTTCTGCCAGGCCCGAGGCCATCAGCACGGCGACGAACAGCAACGCCGGGGCCGTGGCGAAGGCCGGTACGCTACCGGCCAGCGGAGCGAAGAACAGCGCCAGCAGGAACAGCACGGCAACCACGATGGCAGTCAGGCCGGTACGGCCACCGGCGCTCACACCTGCAGCAGATTCGATGTAGCTGGTGGTGGTCGAGGTACCCAGCAGCGAACCGGCCATGGCAGCGGTGCTGTCGGCGATCAGGGCCCGGCCCATCTTCGGCATGTGGCCGTCCTTGCCCATCAGGCCCGCGCGCTTGGCCACGGCGATCAGGGTGCCGGAGTTGTCGAACAGGTCGACGAACAGGAACGCGAAGATCACGCTGACAAGGCCCACATCGAGGGCGCCGGCGATGTCCAGCTGCAGGAAGGTGGGTGCCAGCGACGGTGGCATCGACACGATCCCGCCGAACGGCGTGACGCCCATGGCGATCGACGCGACGGTGACGGCCAGGATGCCGATCAATACCGCGCCGCGCACCTTCAGCGACTCAAGGCCGACGATCAGGAAGAAGCCCAGCGTGGCGAGAATCACCGAAGGCTGCTTGAGGTCGCCCATGCCCACCAAAGTGGCTGGGTTATCGACGACGATGCCGGCGTTATTCAGGGCGATCAATGCCAGGAACAGGCCGATACCGGCGGCAATCGCCGAACGCAGCGGCAGCGGAATGCTGTTCACGATCCACTCGCGGATGCGGAAGATCGACAGCAGGAAGAACATCACCGCCGACAGGAACACGGCACCCAATGCCACCTGCCAGGTGTGGCCCATGTGCAGCACTACGGTGTAGGTGAAGAACGCGTTCAGGCCCATGCCCGGTGCCAGGGCGATCGGGTAGTTGGCAATCAGGCCCATGGTGGCGGAGCCGATGGCCGCTGCCAGGCAGGTGGCGACGAAGATCGCGCCCTTGTCCATGCCGGTCTCGCCGAGGATGCTCGGGTTGACGAACAGGATGTAGGCCATGGCCAGGAAGGTGGTGACGCCCGCGAGAATCTCGGTGCGCACGTTGGTGTTGTGTGCTCTTAGTTGAAACAGCCTTTCCAGCATTCCCGCTCCCCAAGGCGCCCCCGGCGCCATGAATGTATCGACCCCATCAGCAAAGCACAGACCGTACCGGATGCCGTGGTTTTGTGTGGGGAGGAAAAAAGCCGCGCATCATACCAGCATGCATGGCGGGGGCCTATGGCCGTTGGGGAATGGGTTTTTCTGGCTCTTCGCGGGTAAGGTCCCCTGTAGGCGCGGGCTTGCCCGCGAAGAGTCCGGCACAGGTAACCCATCACCCGTTATGCAACCGATCCCGCTTGGCCAGGGTAGGGAACAGTTTTATCCACACCCCGGTCACCACCAAGGTGCCCACCCCACCCAGCACCACCGCCGGCACTGTACCAAACCAGTGCGCGGTCACCCCCGATTCGAACTCACCGAGCTGGTTCGAGGCACCGATGAACAAGCCGTTCACTGCGCTCACCCGCCCACGCATTTCATCCGGTGTCTCCAGCTGCACGAACGAACTGCGAATGACCATGCTGATCATGTCTGCCGCACCCAGTACCACCAGTACCGCCAGCGAGAACCAGAACGAGGTCGACAGGCCGAAGGCGATGGTCGCCACGCCGAACACGCCGACCGCAGTGAACATCGTCCGCCCGACGTTGCGCTGGAACGGGAAGCGCGCCAGCCAGAGCGACATCAGCAACGCCCCCACCGCTGGCGCCGAGCGCAACAGGCCAAGTCCCATCGGGCCGGTCAGCAGGATGTCCTTGGCAAATACCGGCAGCAACGCGGTGGCCCCGCCCAGCAATACTGCGAACAGGTCCAGCGAGATGGCGCCGAGGATGTCGGGCCGGCTGCGAATGAAGCGGATGCCAGCCAGCAGCGATTCGATGCTGGCGCGCCCGCGCTGGGCGACCTGGCCACGCGCCTGCAGGCTCAGGGTCAGCACGCAGGCAATGGCGTACAGGGCCACCGTCGGGCCATACACCCACATGCTGCCAAAGGCATACAGGAAACCGCCCACCGCCGGCGCCACGATGGTCGCCGACTGGGTGGCCGAGGCCGACGCCGCCACTGCCCGCGGGAACAGCCCGGCCGGTACCACATTGGGCAACAGCGCCTGGGTTGCCGGCATTTCGAATGAGCGGCTGGCGCCGAGCAGGAAGGCCAGGGCAAAGATCAGTTCGCGGGTGACGTTGTCGGTAGCGCTGCCCACCGCCAGTGCCAGGGCAATCAGCCCCTGAAGGCTCTGGCACAGGGCGGCGACCTTGCGCCTGTCATAGCGGTCGGCGACATGGCCGGTGTGCAGCATGAACAGCACCCGTGGGGCGAACTCGACCAGGCCGACCAGGCCCAGGTCCAGTACGTTGCCGGTCAATTGGTAGAGGTGCCAGCCGATGGCCACGGTGAGCATCTGGAAGCCGCTGGCGGTGAACACACGGGCCAGCCAGAAGGCCAGAAAAGGACGATGGTGACGCAACAACTGCGGTGCGGAATCGGACATCGGAAATCAGTGGCCTCGGCGCAGTAGAGGGGCGCGCAGCGTATCACCTGTTTGTAACAAGCAGTTACTGTTTGCTCAGGTCGGCACTTTTCTACTGTTTATTAAAGAGGGTGAGGCAACAGGTCACGCGGCAATCCACCACACGCCCCATCGGGCCATTCGGGACTATGCTTCCAAGCATTCATTGATCTGGGTCAATCGTTCCAGATCAATGAATTGGCCGTCTGGCCGGAATCCCTGCGATCGAACAGAACAATTCCAACACGCCGTACTCGACCCAGTGGGGGCAGTGGGCGACTGGGGCCACAAGCCCGGACGCCGGATTATCTGAAGAGGAAGCACCATGTTCGGAATAGAGGCCTTAGAGCTCGCCCGAATGCAGTTTGCCTTTACCGTGTCATTCCACATCCTGTTCCCGGCCATCACCATTGGCCTGGCGAGCTACCTGGCAGTCCTTGAAGGCCTCTGGCTGCGGACCCACAACCAGGTTTACCGTGACCTCTATCACTTCTGGTCGAAGATCTTCGCCGTCAACTTCGGCATGGGCGTGGTCTCCGGCCTGGTCATGGCCTACCAGTTCGGCACCAACTGGAGCCGCTTCTCCGACTTTGCCGGCGCCGTCACCGGCCCGCTGCTCACCTACGAAGTACTGACTGCGTTCTTCCTCGAGGCCGGCTTCCTGGGCGTCATGCTGTTTGGCTGGAATCGCGTCGGCCGTGGTCTGCACTTCTTCTCCACGGTGATGGTAGCGCTCGGTACGCTGGTTTCGACCTTCTGGATTCTCGCCTCGAACAGCTGGATGCAAACCCCGCAAGGTCACGAGATCATCGATGGTCGGGTGGTGCCGGTGGACTGGTTTGCGGTGGTGTTCAACCCCTCGTTCCCCTACCGCCTGATGCACATGGCCACTGCCGCGTTCGTTTCCACCGCGTTCTTCGTCGGTGCCTCGGCGGCCTGGCACCTGCTGCGCGGGCGTGACAACCCGGCCGTACGCAAGATGCTGTCGATGGCCATGTGGATGGCACTGATCGTCGCCCCGATTCAGGCAGTGATCGGTGATTTCCACGGCCTCAATACCCTCAAGCACCAGCCGGTGAAAATTGCCGCGATCGAAGGCCACTGGGAGAACGTGCCCGGTGAGCCGACTCCGCTGATCCTGTTTGGCATTCCCGACATGGAGGCCGAGACTACCCGGTTCAAGATCGAGATCCCGGCGCTCGGCAGCCTGATCCTGACCCATAGCCTGGACAAGCAGGTGCCGGCGATGAAGGAGTTTCCGCCCGAGGACCGGCCTAACTCGACCATCGTATTCTGGTCGTTCCGGATCATGGTCGGGCTTGGTTTCCTGATGATCTTCGTCGGCCTGTGGAGCCTGTGGTTGCGCAAACGCGGCACGCTGTACAGTTCGCGACCGTTCTTGTATGTGGCGCTGTGGATGGGCCCATCCGGGCTGGTCGCGCTACTGGCCGGTTGGTTCACCACCGAAATTGGCCGCCAGCCTTGGGTGGTGTACGGCCTGATGCGCACGGCGGACGGTGTTTCCAACCACAGTTACGCCCAGCTCGGCTTCACCCTTGTGGCGTTCGTGGTGGTGTACTTCGCCCTGTTTGGCACCGGCCTTGGCTACATGATGCGCCTGGTGCGCAAAGGGCCGCAGACCGGCGAGGGTGACGAGCACACACCGGGAGGCCCAGGCCAGAAACGCACGCCGGCACGGCCTTTGTCCGCCGCCGATGATGGCCGCGAGGCCACCTCTGCCAGCTTGAACAAGGGGAACTGAACCATGGGTATCGACCTTCCACTGATCTGGGCCGTGATCATCATCTTCGGCGTCATGATGTACGTGGTGATGGACGGATTCGACCTGGGGATCGGCATGCTCTTCCCCTTCGTCAAGGGCGAGCAGGACCGTGATGTAATGATGAACACTGTCGCGCCGGTATGGGACGGCAACGAAACCTGGTTGATCCTGGGCGGTGCCGGACTGTTCGGGGCCTTCCCGATGGCCTATGCCGTGGTCCTCGAGGCCCTGTACCTGCCCCTGATCCTGATGCTGATCGGCCTGATCTTCCGGGGCGTGGCCTTCGAGTTCCGCTTCAAGGCCAAGGCTGACAAGCGGCATATCTGGGACAAGGCTTTCATCTGGGGTTCGCTGATTGCCACCTTCTTCCAGGGCGTGGCGTTGGGTGCGTTCCTGGAAGGCTTCAAGGTGGTCGACCGGCATTTCGCCGGTGGCACCCTGGACTGGCTGACCCCGTTCAGCCTGTTCTGCGGGCTGGGGTTGATCGTGGCCTACACCCTGCTGGGTTGTACCTGGCTGATCATGAAGACTGAAGGGCCGCTGCAACAGAAGATGCACGACATGGCCCGGCCGCTGGCGCTGGTGCTGCTGGTGGTGATCGGTATCGTCAGCCTGTGGACCCCAATCGCCTACCCGCAGATTGCCGACCGCTGGTTCAGCATGCCCAACCTGATCTGGTTCATGCCGGTACCGCTGCTGGTGCTGGTGACGTTCTACGGGTTGCTCAAAGCGGTGGCGCGCAACGCGCACTACACGCCGTTCCTGCTCACGCTGGTATTGATCTTCCTTGGCTACAGCGGCTTGGGAATCAGCCTGTGGCCTAACATCATCCCGCCGTCGATCTCGATCTGGGATGCCGCAGCGCCACCGCAAAGCCAGGGCTTCATGCTGGTGGGTACCCTGTTCATCCTGCCGTTTATCCTCATGTATACCTTCTGGAGCTACTACGTGTTCCGCGGCAAGGTGACCCACGAAGACGGCTATCACTAGGAGGGCCGCATGATGACTGGCAAGCATGGCTTGGAAGACAAGAAACCGCTGTGGCAGCGACTGGGTTGGCTGTTGCTGATCTGGGCGATGAGCGTCGCGGCGCTGGGTGTGGCGGCCTGGGTGATGCGGCTGTTCATGGGGGCGGCGGGCCTGACCACACATTGATAAAGAGCGGCAGCGGGCTTGCCCGCGAAGCAGGCAACGCGCTAGATGGCACCGGCGTTGCCGGTGTTCGCGGGCAAGCCCGCTCCTACGGGGGCGGTGGCGCGCTTACTTGCGGGCTTTCAGAATGACGAACTTGGGCGTAGCCGCCACCTGCTCAACGCCGCGGAACAACCGCGCCAGCTTGCTGTGATAGCCCAGGTGCCGGTTACCCACGATGTACAGCGCCCCACCTACCACCAGCGCTTCACGCGCCTGCTGGAACATGCGCCAGGCCAGGAAATCACCTACTACCTGCTGTTGGTGGAACGGCGGGTTGCACAGCACCACGTCCAGCGACTGCTTCTCCAGCCCGGCCAGGCCATCGGCCGCGACGAAGGTCGCCGGGCGCTCGCCCAACGCTGCCTGCCAGTTCTCCTGCGCCGATTGCACCGCCATGTACGACTCGTCGACCAGGGTGTACTCGGCCTCCGGGTTGGCCAGGGCGCTGGCAATCGCGAGTACGCCGTTACCGCAGCCCAGGTCTGCCACCCGCGCACGGCCGAGGTCGCGTGGCAGATGCGGGAGGAACGCCCGGGTACCGATATCCAGGCCTTCACGGCAGAACACGTTGGCGTGGTTGATCAATTCCAGTGCCGGCACGTCGAGGCGGTAGCCGCTAGGGTAGGGGGACTTGGCGAGCGGCCGCTCGGCAACCGTTGCAGTCAGCAAGCGGGCTTTTTTCTGTGCCAGCGAAGCCTGTACGGGGCCGATGTACTTCTCCATCAGGTCGCCGGCCGCCCGTGGCAGGTGCTTGATCATCGCCCCGGCAATCACCTGCGCACCGGGGGCCAGCTGGCCTTGCAGGCGGATCAGTTGTTCTTCGAGCAGGGCCAGGGTCTTGGGTACACGCACCAGCACCCGATCAAACGGGCCTTGCCAGTGCTCGCTGGCCGGTACGAACGGCACACTGTCGAATGGCAGGCCATTGCGCGCCAGGTTCTTTTCCAGGGCCAGATGCCCCAGGTGCGAGTCACCGCTGCTGACCACCTGCAGCTGGCCCGCCAGGCTGGCTGCCAGGGCACCGAAGCTGTCATTGAGCACCAGTACCCGGCAATTGGCGTCAGGTGCCTGATCGTGTAGCTGCGCAAGCAGGTACTCGTCGGCGGCATCGAAAGCCTGCAACGGGTCGTTGGCCTGCTCCGGCTGGCGGATCAGGTCGAGTTCGGCGTAGGGGGTGGTCAACAGGGGCATGGCGTCTGGCTCGGGTACGAAACTGCCCGTTGCGGTTCGCCCCGGGCTTTGCCGGGCGATTCTACAGGGCTTTGCCCAAGGCCGCAGGCTTGGAGGTCAGATCCAGCCACGCAAGGCGGCAATGGCGATGGCTCCGGCCTTGTTGGCTGCATTGGTCTTGGTGATCACGCTGCGGATATGGAAGTTGACCGTGCTTTGCGACAGGGAGAGGATGCAGGCTACATCGGCAGCGGTCTTGCCGGCGGCAGACCATTTCAGCACTTCCAGTTCACGCTCGCTCATTTTCGGTTGGGGTGGGCACAGTGCGTTCAGGTGATGCTCGCCCAGTACCGCGTGAAGGGTGTGGCACAGCCACTGCACACTACCGGCTTTGTCGTACAGCTCGAACACATCGATGTGGTCGTTTGGTCGAGCGACACTGATCTGGCTTTCGTTGTGCTGCAGATCGTGAAGCGACTGTGTCCAGCCGTGGCGCAAGCCATGCTGGCAGGCCATTTCGCGAAATTGCGGGGCTTCCTTGTACAGTTCATCGGTCCACAGCACCGGCGTCGTCGAGCTGTGGCTGAGGTTCGCCGCCGGGTCCTGCTTGTAGAAGTCGTCGCGCTGGTAGCGCTCGATCCACTCACTTGGGTAGTTGCTGTAGAGGTACAGCCTTGGCGTTTGCGTAGCGATCTGAATACGGATGTTCAGCCCAAGGTAATCCATGCCCAGGCCCTGAGCCAGGTGGACTGCGATGTCGAACAGCTTCTGCGGGCTCCGTTCGCTGACGAATGCATGAAGATGTTCAGGTTTCCATTGATACATCTGAGGCACTCCTTGGAGGCGCGCAGAATCCAATCCGTTTGAGTACCCGGAAGATTGTAGGAAAAGACCTACCATCCTGTTGGGAATTTTTTGTTATAGCGATCAGGATTTTCTGCGACTTCGGCCCGGTTGCACTCTATGAGGCCCTACAAAGCGGTGGTTTTTATCCTGGCCACTTTAGGCGACACTGTGCACACGCCAACCCTGGAGCCCGATATGACCGCTAGCGCCGACAAGTTCACCCGCCAGACACTGCTCGATGTTCAGCCACTGACGCCGAACCTCTTCAGCCTGCGGGTTACGCGCGACGCGGGGTTCCGCTTCCGTTCCGGCCAATTTGCCCGGCTAGGTGTGACCAAGGCCGATGGTAGCGTGGTGTGGCGCGCCTATTCCATGGTCAGCGCGCCCCATGATGAGTATCTGGACTTCTTTTCCATCGTGGTGCCAGGTGGTGAGTTCACCAGTGAGCTGAGCCGTTTGGGGGCAGGCGATACGTTGCTGATCGACCGCCAGGCGTTCGGCTTCCTCACCCTCGACCGCTTCGTCGGTGGTCGTGATCTATGGCTGCTGGCCACCGGTACCGGCATTGCGCCCTTTATGTCGATCCTGCAGGACTTCGAGGCCTGGGAGCGTTTCGACAGCATCAAGCTGGTGTATTCGGTACGCGAAGCCAAGGAGCTGGCCTATGTGGATGAGATTGCCGGGTTGGAACAGCGCGATTATCTGGCTGAGTACGCGGGCAAGTTGCAGTTCATTCCCGTGGTGACCCGTGAACAGCACCCCGGGGCGTTGAATCAGCGCATTACCACGTTGATCGAGAATGGCGAGCTGGAGAAGGCGGCGGGGCTTGAGCTGTCGCCGGAGCATTCGCGGGTGATGCTGTGCGGTAACCCGGAAATGATCGACGAAACCCGCAAGGTCCTCAAGGCGCGAGACCTGCAACTGAGCCTGAGCAAGCGGCCCGGGCAGGTGGCTGTCGAGAACTACTGGTAAGACCATTGCGGCCGTTGTGGGGCCTGTAGGAGCGGGTTTACCCGCGAAAGGGCTGGGCCTGCTGGCCAATCTTCACCCGCCGTTCACCTTTGCCGTCGCCACCGTATTCGCGGGTGAACCCGCTCCTACACAGATGGGGGTGGACACACATCGGAGGTTGGACACAGGCCGCCGTAGGAGCGGGTTCACCCGCGAAGAGGCCGGGCCTGCTGGCCAATCTCCACCCGCCGTTCACCGTTGCTGTCGCCACCGTATTCGCGGGTAACCCCTTCCTACACAGATGGGGGGTGGACACACATCGGAGGTTGGACACAGGCCGCCGTAGGAGCGGGTTCACCCGCGAAGAGGCCGGGCCTGCTGGCCAATCTCCACCCGCCGTTCACCTTTGCTGTCGCCACCGTATTCGCGGGTAAACCCGTTCCTACACAGATGGGGGGTGGACACACATCGGAGGTTGGACACAGCCCGCCGTGTATATTGCTTTCTTCGCGAGCATGCCCGCTCCCCACAGCGCCTCCGGCAATTTTCAAGGCAAGCGGTTCTGGTTCTGCGTCTTGAGCAAATCGCGAATTTCGGTCAGCAGCGTCTCTTCAGCCGAAGGCACAGGCGGCGTAGTCGGTGCCACGGCTTCTTCACGCTTGAGCTTGTTGATTGCTTTCACGCCCATGAAGATGGCAAAGGCCACGATCACGAAGTCGATCACGGTCTGGATGAACTTGCCATACGCCAGCATCACCGCTGGCAAGTCACCTTCGGCAGCCTTCAGGGTAATGGCCAGGTCGCTGAAGTCCACGCCACCGATCAACAGGCCCAGTGGCGGCATGATCACGTCGCCGACGAAGGACGAGACGATCTTGCCGAAGGCCGCGCCGATGATGATACCGACCGCCATGTCGACGACATTGCCTTTGACTGCGAAAGCCTTGAACTCGTTGAGCATGCCCATGTTTGGTTCCTTGTAACAAAAGGTAAGGTTAAGGCAGTGTAAGCCACTAAAACGCTTCATGCGTTGTGTTCAGGGCTACTGACTGCAGTTAGAACGAATAGTTTTGTCGCATCCCGAGGCGTTCGAGACACGTCCTGCTCGGCTATCATGGCGAATTTTTCCAGGAGACCCCACCCATGGCCAAGGCCAAGCGCTTGTATGGCTGCACCGAATGCGGCGCGACTTTCCCCAAATGGGCCGGCCAGTGCGGCGAATGCGGGGCCTGGAATACCCTGGTCGAAACCATGATCGAAAGCGGCGGCGCTGCTGCACCCAGCAGTGGCCGCGCTGGCTGGACGGGACAGCAGGCGCAGATCAAGACCCTGGCCGAAGTCAGTGTCGAGGAAATCCCGCGTTTCACGACCAGCAGCACCGAACTGGACCGTGTGCTGGGTGGCGGCCTGGTGGATGGCTCGGTGGTGCTGATCGGCGGTGACCCCGGCATCGGCAAATCGACCATTTTGCTACAGACCTTGTGCAACATCGCCGTGGGCATGCCGGCACTGTATGTCACAGGGGAGGAGTCGCAGCAGCAGGTGGCCATGCGCTCCCGGCGGCTGGGCCTGCCCCAGGACCAGCTCAAGGTGATGACCGAAACCTGCATCGAGACGATCATTGCCACGGCGCGGGTCGAGAAGCCGAGGGTAATGGTGATCGACTCGATCCAGACCATTTTCACCGAGCAGTTGCAATCGGCCCCGGGCGGCGTGGCCCAGGTGCGCGAAAGCACAGCGTTGCTGGTGCGCTACGCCAAGCAAAGCGGTACGGCAATCTTCCTGGTCGGCCACGTGACCAAGGAAGGCTCGCTGGCTGGCCCAAGGGTGCTGGAGCACATGGTCGACACTGTGCTGTATTTCGAAGGTGAGTCCGATGGCCGCCTGCGCTTGCTGCGGGCGGTCAAGAACCGCTTTGGCGCGGTCAACGAACTGGGCGTGTTCGGCATGACCGATCGTGGCCTCAAGGAGGTCTCGAACCCGTCGGCGATCTTCCTCAACCGTACCCAGGAAGAGGTGCCGGGGAGCGTGGTGATGGCAACCTGGGAGGGGACCCGGCCGATGCTGGTCGAGGTGCAGGCGCTGGTCGACGATAGCCATCTGGCCAACCCGCGGCGGGTGACCTTGGGCCTGGACCAGAACCGCCTGGCCATGTTGTTGGCGGTACTCCACCGTCATGGCGGTATCCCGACCCATGACCAGGACGTGTTTCTCAACGTGGTCGGCGGGGTGAAGGTGCTGGAAACGGCTTCGGACCTGGCGCTGCTGGCGGCGGTGATGTCCAGCTTGCGTAACCGGCCACTGGCCCATGGTTTGCTGGTGTTTGGCGAGATTGGCTTGTCGGGCGAGGTACGGCCGGTGCCCAGTGGCCAGGAGCGCTTGAAGGAAGCGGCCAAGCACGGCTTCAAGCGTGCCATCGTACCCAAGGGCAATGCGCCGAAAGAAGCGCCGGCGGGTTTGCAGGTGATTGCCGTTACCCGCCTGGAACAGGCGCTGGATGCGTTGTTCGAATAATGTGCAGGAGCGAGCAAGCTCGCTCCTGCACACAGTCAATGCTCGGCAACTGGCGTGCGCTTGACCGTTTCATTGCCATGCTCGTCCAGTTCCAGCATCGGCACTTCGTTACCCTCGGCATCGAACAGCTTGCCATCCTTGAAGTAGTCCCCATCACGCAGCGCGGAAATGTCCGAATACTGGATGGTCCGCTCGTAGGCGGCAGCGAACACTGACTGGTTTTCCGAGTTGCCGGTGGTGAAGTGGTTGAAGATCAGGTTCAGCAGGATGGCCATGATCGCCGCCGAGCTGATGCCGGAGTGGAAGATGGTCTCGAACCAGTTCGGGAAGTGGTGGTAGAAGGTCGGCGCGGCAATCGGGATCATGCCGAAGCCCAGCGAGGCGGCAACGATGATCAGGTTGACGTTGTTCTTGTAGCTGACCTTGGACAGGGTGCGGATACCGCTGGCCGCCACGGTGCCGAACAGCACGATACCGGCGCCGCCCAGTACCGGGGTAGGCACGGCGGCAATCACCCGGCCCATGACCGGCAGCAGGCCGAGTACCACCAGAATCACGCCGCCGGTAGCCACCACGTAGCGGCTCTTGACCCCGGTCACCGCCACAAGGCCAACGTTCTGGGCGAACGCGCTCTGGGTGAACGAACCGAAAATCGGCGCCAGGATGCTCGATGCCATGTCGGCGCGCAGGCCGTTGCCCAGGCGCTTTGAGTCCACCTTGGTGTCGATGATCTCACCGACGGCGAGGATATCGGCCGACGTTTCCACCAGGGTCACCATGATCACGATGCACATCGACAGGATCGCGGCGATGTGGAACTCCGGCATGCCAAAGTGGAACGGCGAGGGGAAGGCGAACATCGGGCCTTCGCTGACCTTGCTGAAATCGGTCATGCCCAATGCCCAGGCGATCAACGTGCCGACCACCATGGCCAGCAGGATCGACAGGCGTGAGATGGTTGCGTTGCCAAGCTTGCTCAGCAGCAGCACGATGGCGAAGGTCAGCCCGGCCAGGCCGATGTTGGCCATGCTGCCGAACTCCGGCGAGGCGCTGTTGCCACCCATCACCCAGCGTGCGGCAACCGGCATCAGGGTCAGGCCGATGGTGGTGATGACGATACCGGTCACCAGCGGCGGGAAGAACTTGGTGATGCGCGAGAACACCGGCGTGATCAGAAAGCCGATCAGCGACGCTGCCATGACCGCGCCGAGTACGCCTGGCAGGCCACCGCCCCCCTCGCTGCTCAGAATCGCCCCCATGGTCGCCACACCGGCGAACGACACGCCTTGTACCAGCGGCAACTGGCAACCAAAGAACGGCAGACCAAGGGTCTGCAGAAGGGTGGCCAGGCCACCGGCAAACAGCGAGGCGGCGATCAGCATGCCGATTTCGGCACCATTCAGGCCCGCGGCCTGCCCCAGGATCAGGGGTACTGCGACGATCCCACCATACATGGTCAGCACATGCTGCAGACCATAGGCCAGGTTGGCACCAAGGCCGAGGTTTTCATCCTCGGGTCGCTTGGCGGGAGACGTGCTAGGGGACGTAGTCATGGAGCAGGCTCTCTGTTTATTGTTGTGCCGCTACTGTAGACACTTCACTCAATTGATTGCTACAAGAATTGTATACAATATTTTGATCGGAGCGCGAACAGATCCGGCCGCAGGGCGTGCTAAAACCCAATGCAGAAGGCGTACCAACTTGGCAGAAGCTGTATTAGAAGGGTGTGTACAAAGCAACGCTACCCAGGCTTAAAGCTGTCTGGGTAGACAAGAAACACTCTGTGGGGAGGCTATTAGCTAGCTAAGAGATTTCATTATTCGATGAGTTCGCGCAGCTCACGCATCATTTCGGTGCTGTCAGCCACGTTCAGTTCCACAAGACGGTGCAAGTGGCTCAGCGAGTCGAGGTCGATGTAGAGGCAGATGAAGCCCAGGCGGTCCGCTTCCTCGTGGCGCAGTTCGACCTGCATCTGCACGCGGGCATCTTCGCCCAGGTGGATGATGGCGTCGAAGTCCTGCGTCAGGTCGGCATCCCAATCTGCCGGGCGTTCTATCAGCAAGCCTTTGAGTGAAAGGTCCAGCAGTTTTGCAGGCCAGCGTTTCAGTCCCTGGTGTAGCTCGGCGGGCGCATCGAAGTCGATGCGTTGAAAGCGGCGGCGTTCGTCGTGATCGCTCATGGCATGGATCCTCAATAGGTCGTCAGGTGTCATCCTGACTATATTTAGAACTGCATGTGCATCAGGTACTGCAATCTGGCCGCAGAGGCTCTAGAACAAAGCAAGTGTGGCAATGCCGCTTGACTCGCCCTAGACTCGGTGGGCGGTCTTTCCAATCCACCAGCTGGAAGCTAACCATGAACAACAATAATAGCCTGCTACGCCATATTCCGTGGCTGGCGCTGGCAGTCATAGGCGCCTGCGCACTGGGTGTGGTTGCCCTGCGTCGCGGCGAGGCGATCAACGCCTTGTGGATCGTGGTCGCGGCGGTGGCCATCTACCTGGTCGCCTATCGTTACTACAGCCTGTTCATCGCCACCAAGGTGATGCAACTCGACCCGCGCCGTGCCACCCCGGCGGTGCTCAACAACGATGGCCTGGACTACGTTCCGACCAACAAACACATTCTTTTCGGCCACCACTTCGCCGCCATCGCCGGCGCAGGCCCCTTGGTCGGGCCGGTACTCGCCGCGCAAATGGGCTACCTGCCCGGCACGCTTTGGCTGATCGCCGGCGTGGTGCTGGCCGGTGCGGTGCAGGACTTCATGGTTCTGTTCATGTCTACCCGCCGCAATGGCCGCTCGCTGGGCGACATGGTGCGCGAGGAGATGGGCAAAATCCCGGGCACCATCGCCCTGTTCGGCTGCTTCCTGATCATGATCATCATCCTTGCGGTGCTGGCGCTGATCGTGGTCAAGGCCCTGGCCGAAAGCCCGTGGGGCATGTTCACGGTGATGGCGACCATCCCGATCGCGATGTTCATGGGCATTTATATGCGCTACATCCGTCCGGGCCGTATTGGCGAAATCTCGGTGGTTGGCGTGGTACTGCTGCTGGCTTCCATCTGGCTGGGGGGCGTGATCGCTGCGGATCCGGTGTGGGGCCCGGCGTTCACGTTCACCGGCGTACAGATCACCTGGATGCTGGTGGGCTACGGGTTTGTCGCCGCCGTGCTGCCGGTATGGCTGGTACTGGCGCCGCGTGACTACCTGTCGACCTTCCTCAAGATCGGTACGATCCTTGGCCTGGCCATCGGTATCCTGATCATCGCACCCGAGCTGAAAATGCCGGCGCTGACCCAGTTCACCGACGGCACCGGCCCGGTGTGGAAGGGTACCCTGTTCCCGTTCCTGTTCATCACCATTGCCTGTGGTGCGGTGTCTGGCTTCCACGCGCTGATTTCCTCGGGGACCACCCCGAAGCTGCTGGATAACGAAACCAACGCCCGCTATATCGGCTATGGCGGCATGCTGATGGAATCGTTCGTCGCCATCATGGCCATGGTTGCGGCCTCGGTGATCGAGCCGGGCGTGTACTTCGCCATGAACAGCCCGGCTGCCGTGGTCGGTTCCGATGTTGTGTCGGTAGCGCAGACGGTCAGCAGTTGGGGCTTCCTGATTACACCTGAGCAGCTCGAAGCGGTCGCCCGTGACATCGGCGAGCACACCGTCCTGGCCCGTGCTGGCGGTGCGCCAACCCTGGCGGTCGGTATCGCGCAGATCCTGCACCAGGTGTTGCCAGGTGAAAACACCATGGCCTTCTGGTACCACTTCGCGATCTTGTTCGAGGCGCTGTTCATCCTCACTGCGGTGGATGCCGGTACCCGTGCCGGGCGCTTCATGTTGCAAGACCTGCTGGGCAGCTTCGTGCCGGCGCTCAAGCGCACCGACTCGTGGGGGGCCAACCTGCTCGCCACCGCTGGCTGCGTGGCACTCTGGGGCTATCTGCTGTACCAGGGCGTAATCGACCCGCTGGGCGGCATCAACACCCTGTGGCCGCTGTTTGGTATCTCCAACCAGATGCTGGCCGGTATCGCCTTGATGCTCGGTACTGTGGTGCTGATCAAGATGAAGCGTCAGCGCTACATCTGGGTCACCCTGCTGCCGGCCGTGTGGCTGTTGATCTGCACCACTGCAGCAGGCCTGATCAAGCTGTTCGACCCGAACCCGGCTGTCGGCTTCCTGGCCCTGGCCAAGAAGTACAGCACTGCGCTGGACGCCGGCCAGGTACTGGCCCCGGCCAAAGACATCGGGCAGATGCAGCACGTGATCTTCAACGCCTACACCAACGCGGGCCTGACGGTCTTGTTCCTGCTGGTGGTCTTCAGCATCCTGTTCTTCGCCATCAAGGTCGGCTACGTCGCCCTGGGCCGCAAGGAGCGCAGCGACAAGGAAACCCCGTTCCAGGCGCTGCCTGACGCGTAATAGAGAGGACTGCAATCATGTTCAACGACCTGGGTCGACTGGGAAAATACCTGGGGCAGGCAGCCCGCCTGATGGTCGGCATGCCCGACTACGACAACTATGTCGAACACATGCAGAAAACGCATCCGGACAAGCCGGTGATGAGCTACGAGGCGTTCTTCCGCGAACGCCAGGAAGCACGTTACGGTGGCAAATCCGGCCCCAAGTGCTGTTGAGCCTGCGGTACGTGTGAACCTGTGGGAGCCTGGGTAACCGGCTCCCACAGTCATTTTCAGATTCAGGAGTATTTTGCGTGCAGACGCCCATTCCCGTAACCGTCCTCACTGGCTTCCTCGGTGCCGGCAAGACTACCTTGCTCAGGCACATGCTCAAGGCCGAGCATGGCCTGAAGCTCGCCGTGATCGAAAACGAATTCAGCGAGGCCGGCATCGACAGCCAACTGCTGGGTGATCAGCCGGTGCAGGTAATGACCTTGGCCAACGGCTGTGTATGCTGCAGCATCCATGGCGACTTGACCCGCGCCCTGTACCTGCTGCTTGAACGTCTGGATGCCGGCGAGATTGCCTTCGACCGCCTGGTGATCGAGTGCACCGGCCTGGCCGACCCGGCGCCGGTAGCGCAAACGTTCTTCATCGACGAGGAGCTGCGTGAGCGCTACATCCTCGACGGCATCATCACCCTCGTCGATGCCGCGCATGCCGAACTGCACCTGACCCAGACCATCGCTCAGGCCCAGGTCGGCTTTGCCGACCGTCTGCTGCTGAGCAAGACCGACCTGGTCGAGCCAGCTGCGGTTGAAGCCCTGCGCGAACGCCTGGGCCGCATCAATAGCAGGGCTGCGATCCGTGTGGTCGAACACGGCTGCATCGACCTGGCTGAACTACTGGATGTGCGCGGTTTCAACCTCAACCCTGACCTTGGGGTAAACCTGAAACCGATGTTGCGACCCGTGCTCAAGCCTGCCACCCCGGACCGCATCTCCACGATGGTGCTGCGCACTGAAGCGCCGCTGGATATCGACCGCCTCAGCAGCTTCATGAACGCGCTGCTGGAAACCCACGGCAAACAGCTGCTGCGCTACAAGGGCGTGCTTAACATTGCCGGCGAGGAGCGCAAGCTGGTGTTCCAGGGCGTGCTCAAGCTTTATGGCTTCGACTGGGACGCCGAGTGGGCCGCAGGCGAAGCGCGCGAGAGCGTGATGGTGTTCATTGCCGATGAACTGCCCGAGGCTACGATTCGGGCTGGCTTCGAGGCAATGGCTGCGGGCTGATCCGCTGCGGCGCCTGCCCTGCGAACCACTGCGGCCATGAGCTGCGGTGGCGGGTTTCGACCTCGATGCACGGGATCAGGCGTTCGGTCAGCACAGCGGTTTGCCGCACTGCTTTGGCGGTGCGGTATTTGACGCTGTGGATGCACTCGCGGTCGCCGAACTCGCAGCGGTTCAGGGCGGTTCCGCCGCAGGGGCCATTGGCCAGGCCTTTAGGGCAGGTTTCCGGGCAGGTGTACAAGGTGTCTTCCAGGCGGCAACGGCCGCAGGTGTCGCAACCCACCAGCGGGCGCTTCACACTGCGCTCGAGCGTGTGCAGCACTTGTGCGCCAACGCGTGTTGCCCATAGAGGCTGGCGCACTGCCCAACCGAAGGCCTTGCTCAGGCCGTTGCGCCGGCTGAACAGCAGTGAATGCATGCCATGCATCAGGTGATAGCGGGCTTTTTCCTTGAATGAGGCATCGACCCGTGACTCGCCCAGGCGCCAGCCCGCCTGTGGCGGATGGAAGGTTACCGCTGGCAGGCCGGGCATCTGCCAGCTGGCGTGCCAGGCCGGTGTCCATTGCTCCATTGACTGAACCTGGGTTTGCCAGTGCTCGATACGGGCCTCGAGGGCCAGCAGCTGTTCGAGTGTGTGAACCCCTGACAGGTGCACACCGGCGTAACCCATCAGCTTTGTACCGATAATCTGCAGGGCCAGCCGGTCAACACTGCGCGCCTGGGCAAAGGCCTTGGACTGCGCCGTTTCCGCTTCGAGCATGTCGCGCATGGAGAGCGTGACAGTGACGCCGGCCACGTGGTCGAGCATCGCTGCGCGCCCGTGGGTGAGGCTCATGAGGCAGGCCAGCATGGGCTTGGGTGACGCCTGGCGGCGCATCCAGTGTATGGCTTCCTGGTGCTTGGCGGCATCGAAGCCCAGCTGCAAGGTGAAGAAGTCAGCCCCCGCTGCCAGCTTTTTCTCGGCCTTGAAATACTGGGCGCCGCCTTCTTCCTCGTGGTACTTGAACGGGTTCAGCGCCGCGCCCAGCAGCCAGTGCGGGCAAGCCTGGCGGGCAATCTGCAGGGCAGCGACCGATTCCAGATAGCGCACCGGGCGCTGGCCAGGTTCATGGCCGGGCAGGCGGTCGCCAGTCAGCAGTAACAGCTGGTCGAGGCCGGCGGCGTCCATGCGCTGCAGTTGGGCGAGCAGGTGGTGGCGCTCGCGATCCTTGCCCGAAAAATGCGGCAGGGCAGGCACCGGGTTGCTGAACGAGGCGAGGGCGTCCAGCGGTGACATGTCCAGCGGGCTGCCGACACGATCACCGATGGCCACGGTCATAGGCCAGCCGCACAGGTGCGCACGGGCCATGATCGCTTCCATGGCGGCAAAGCGTTCTGCGGAAGGTTTGGGGACGAACTCCATGACGCAGACGAAGTTCTTTTCGCGCAGGGCGGTTTTCAGCAGGCTCATGTTGGCCGGGCACCTGGTGTGGTCAGGGTGGCATTGTGCGGCAGAAGGCGAGCCGGGTCATGTCCGGATGCGCAAGGTGGTGATCTGAATGAGACATGGGGGGCGCGAAGATCATGGCAGCATGATCATGAAGATTTCTTGGGTTCATCTCAAATTTAATGAGTTTGTCTCAATACCCCCACCAGCTGGAGAATCCCCCTCATTCATTCAAGCATGCTGAAGGGACAAGACATGGCACTGGCACATAACCTGGGCTTTCCACACATCGGCCGTGACCGCGAGCTGCGTGCCCGCCACTGGCAGGTGCAGAAAGACGCTGGCATCGAGCTGCTGCCGGTCGGCGACTTCGCCTGGGACAGCCACGTGCTTAGCGCAGGCGATCAGCCGTTCGTTCTGAACTGGGAACCACTGTTCGAAGAAGTGGAGCACGCCAAGGCTCTGGGCCATGCAGTCAAGCCGGTAGTGATCGGCCCCTTGACCTACCTGTGGCAGGGCCAGACCCTGGGCGGTGACTTCGACAAGCTGGAGCTGCTTGACCGCCTGCTGCCCGTGTATGACCAGCTCCTCAACCGCCTGGCCGCCTTGGGCGTTGAATGGGTGCAGATCGATGAACCCATCCTCGCCCAGGCGCTGCCCCAGGACTGGAAAAATGCCTATGAACGCGTCTACAACATCCTTCAACGCGCACCGTTGAAGAAGCTGATCGCCACGTACTTCGGTGGCCTTGACGGCAACCTCGGCCTGGCCGCCAACCTGCCAGTGGATGGCTTGCACGTCGATCTGGTTCAAGCCCCTGAGCAATACCAGAGCATTCTCGACCGCCTGCCGGCTTACAAGATACTGTCGCTGGGCCTGGTCGACGGTCGCAACGACTTGCCTTGCGATCTGGGCAAGACCCTGGGGCTGCTGCACGAGGCCCATGAACGCCTGGGTGAGCGGCTGTGGTTGGCGCCGGCCTGTTCGCTGCTGGAGAGCCCAGTGGATCTGGCCGTGCAGAAGTGCCAGGAAGTGGCGGTGCTGGCTGCTTCGCTGGAGCAGGACCGAGCCGCGGCTTGAACGGTTGCTGCCTGTGCCGGCCTCTTCGCGGGTGAACCCGCTCATACAACGGCCTGCGCCCAATCACCGATGTGTGTCCACCACCGATCGGTGTAGGAGCGGGTTTACCCGCGAATACGGTGGCGAATGCAACGGTGAATGGCTGGTGGAGATTGGCCAGCAGGTCCGGCCCTTTCGCGGGTGAACCCGCTCCTACAATGGCCTGCGCCCAATCACCGATGTGTGCCCACCACCGATCAGTGTAGGAGCGGGTTTACCCGCGAATACGGTGGCGAATGCAACGGTGAATGGCTGGTGGAGATTGGCCAGCAGGCCCGGCCCTTTCGCGGGTAAACCCGCTCCTACGAGGATTTACTTACCTGTAGGCTGGGGTTTATCCGCGAAGAGGCCGGGCCTGCTTGAATCAATCAGCGCTCGATGGCCAGCGCCACCCCTTGCCCGCCACCAATGCACAAGGTGGCCAGGCCTTTCTGGGCATCCCGTTTGATCATCTCGTGCAGCAGGGTCACCAGCACCCTGCACCCGGAAGCACCAATCGGGTGGCCCAGGGCAATCGCCCCTCCATTGACGTTAACCCGCGCGGCATCCCATGCCAGCGCATTGCCCACGGCCAGCGCCTGGGCGGCAAAGGCTTCGTTGGCTTCGATCAGGTCCAGTTCGGCCAGTTGCCAACCGGCCTTGTCCAGGCAACGCTGGGTCGCCGAAACCGGACCGATACCCATGATCGCGGGGTCTACCCCGGCACTGGCATAGGCGGCGATCTTCGCCAGCACCGGCAGGCCCAAAGCCTCGGCCTTCGCTGCGCTCATCAGAAGCACGGCGGCGGCGCCGTCGTTCAGGCTGGAAGCATTGCCTGCGGTAACGCTGCCGTCCTTCTTGAAGGCCGGGCGCAGTTTGCCCAGGGACTCGGCGGTGGTGTCCGGGCGTGGTTGCTCGTCACGGGCAAAAACCTTGGGCTCTCCCTTTCTCTGCGGCAGCACGATGGGGGTGATTTCAGCGTCGAAACGGCCGGCCTCGATCGCCGCCACTGCCTTGCGCTGCGATTCGGCAGCGAAGGCATCCTGCTGTTCACGGGTTAGACCGTACTTGTCCACCAGGTTTTCGGCAGTGATGCCCATGTGGTAATCATTGAAGGCATCCCACAAGCCGTCCGTGATCATGCTGTCGATCAGTTGGCCATGGCCCATGCGCTGGCCGGTACGGGCCGAGGGCATCACGTAGGGGGCAAGGCTCATGTTTTCCTGGCCACCGGCAATCACCACCTCGGCATCGCCGCAGCGGATCGCCTGGGCCGCCAGGTGCAGGGCCTTGAGGCCCGAGCCGCAGACCTTGTTCAGGGTCAGGGCCGGTACGCTGAAGGGCAGGCCAGCCTTGATCGCCGCCTGGCGGGCAGGGTTCTGACCGGCACCGGCCGTAAGCACTTGGCCGAGGATGACTTCGTCGACCTGGGCCGGGTCCAGCCCGGTTTGTTTCAGCAGTTGCTTGATCACGGCGGCGCCGAGGTCGACTGCAGGCACACTGGCCAAGGCGCCCTGGAAGCTGCCGATGGCGGTACGGGTTGCGGCGACGATCACCACGTCGTTCATGTTGTTGTTCTCCGTGCAATGGGCGTAGTGCCGCCAGCATCGGCGGGTTTGGCTTATTTGTTAAGTTTGTTTTTCTTTCGAATTGATGTGAAAAACAAATCAATGGGTGGCGAAGGTTCTAACCAGCCAATCTGGATTTCGTGGAGCTGTGAGCCTCCTGCACATAAGAACTCTGGTTTTGCATCCCCATGATCACCCCTTAATATGTGTCGGATAACCTGCGGGGGTAGTCTCACCCTCTGATCAATCGGAATCGCCCCAAGCGGCGCTTCCCCGGCATAAACCTGACGAGGTACAGACATTGGCCATCATTCATCCTAAGGTTCGCGGTTTCATCTGCACCACGACTCACCCGAAGGGCTGCGAGCTCAACGTCCGTGACCAGATCGAAGCCACCCGCAAGCTGGGCGTACGCGAGGATGGCCCGAAGAAGGTCCTGGTCATCGGTGCTTCCAGCGGCTACGGCCTGGCAGCCCGCATCACGGCGGCGTTCGGCTTCAAGGCCGACACCCTGGGCGTGTTCTTCGAAAAGCCAGGCACCGAGACCAAGGCCGGCACTGCCGGCTGGTACAACGCTGCTGCCTTCGACAAGTTCGCCAAGGCCGAGGGCCTGTACAGCAAGTCGATCAACGGTGACGCCTTCTCCGACGAAGCTCGCGCCAAGGTTATCGAGCTGATCAAGAACGAAATGGGTGGCAAGGTCGACCTGGTCATCTATTCGCTGGCTTCGCCCGTGCGCAAGCTGCCGCAGACGGGTGAAGTCATCCGCTCGGCACTCAAGCCGATCGGCCAGCCATACAAGTCGACCGCCATCGACACCAACAAGGACACCATCATCGAGGCCAGCATCGAGCCGGCCACCGAGCAGGAAATTGCCGACACCGTCACCGTCATGGGTGGCCAGGACTGGCAACTGTGGATCGATGCGCTGGCTGGCGCCAATGTACTTGCCGAAGGCGCTCGCACCGTGGCCTTCAGCTATATCGGCAGCGATATCACCTGGCCGATCTACTGGCACGGTGCACTGGGCCAGGCCAAGCAGGACCTGGATGAAACCGCCCTGCGTCTGAACCAGAAGCTGGCCGGTGAAGTGAAAGGCGGCGCCAATGTGGCGGTGCTCAAGTCGGTGGTTACCCAGGCCAGCTCGGCCATCCCGGTGATGCCACTGTACCTGTCGATGGTCTTCAAGATCATGCAGGAGAAAGGTGTTCACGAAGGCACTCAGGACCAGCTTGACCGCATGTACCGCGACCGTATGTACCGTACCGACGGTGCGCCGGCAGAAGTCGACGAGAAGGGTCGCCTGCGCCTGGACGACTGGGAGCTGCGTGACGACGTGCAGAACGCTTGCAAGGCCCTGTGGCCCAAGGTGACCACCGAGAACCTGTTCGAGCTGACCGACTACGCCGGTTACAAGAAGCAGTTCCTCAACCTGTTCGGCTTCGAGCGCGCTGACGTCAACTACGACGAAGACGTAGCCACCGATGTGAAGTTCGACTGCGTCGAGCTGTAATCGGGTAAGCCTGTACCGGCCTCTTCGCGGGCAAGCCCGCTCCCACAGGTTCTCCCCCTGTAGGAGCGGGCTTGCCCGCGAAGAGGCCGGTACAGGCTACAAAATCTTTGCTAGTTTTGGCGCACAACGACAGGGAATGCGCCATGAGTAGCCTCACCCAACCCGCTACCCCATTTCACCACCCCGCGGCCGACGGCTACCGCCTCGGCGGCTTCTGCTGGCGCCACGCCCAACCTGACCCCCAGCGCCCGCTGGTGATCATCAACGCTGCCACTTCGGTACGCTGCCGCTATTACGCCCGCTTTGCCGACTACCTGTTCGCCCACGGCTGCGATGTGCTGACCTATGACTACCGTGGTATCGGCGAATCCCGGCCTGCGTCGCTGCGTGGTTTCCAGGCCTCCTGGAGCGACTGGGGCCGGCTGGATTTCGAAGCCATGCATGGCGCATGCGGCAGCGCATTTCCCAGGTCAGCCGGTGGACGTGGTGGGGCACAGTTTCGGCGGTTGTGCAGTAGGCCTGGCACCGTCGGCTGGCCAGATCCGACGGGTCGTGATGGTTGGCGCGCAGTTCGCCTACTGGCGCGACTACGCGGCCAGCCAGCGCTGGCAACTGTTCGGCAAGTGGCATGTGGTCATGCCGCTGCTGACCCGGGTATTCGGCTACTTTCCCGGCAAGCGCCTGGGTTGGCTGGAAGACACGCCAGCCGGTGTGGTGCATGACTGGACCACACGCACCCCACGTTATGAGCACCGCCCCAGCGGGCGGGCGTTGGCGGCGCTACCGTTCGCCCAGGTGCGTGCGACGACGCTGGCCATCAGTCTGACTGACGACCCTTTTGGGACCGTGGCGGCGACCGAGCGTTTATTGGGTTATCTACAGGGGGGCGAGCGCCAGCACCTGCGCATTGCACCTGTGGATATCTCGGCCGAGGAAATTGGCCATTTCGCGTTCTTCCATGACCGGTTTCGCGAAAACCTGTGGCCGGTGGCCTTGCAGTGGTTGCGGCAGGGGAGGCTGGAAGGTGGGGGGCCTGGCACCATCATGGATTGATGGTGGGCGCAGGACAGTGGGGCCGCAAAGCGGCCCCGGCTATCTCAAGCCTTGCGCGCAAGCGGCTGCGCAGCAAACTTCACACCCGCCAGACCGTGTTTGATCAGCGCACGGATGTTGCCATGGTCGCTACCCTCAGGCGTGGCCACCACATCACGGTAGTGCTCGCCGAAGGCCAGCAGCGCTTCCTGGTCGCTCAGCCCTTCAAGCAAGGCCAGGCCCAGGGTTTTGCACGAACCTTCGTTCTGCCCTGCCGCATTCTCCACGCCGCCGTTGTTGAAGGCCTGCGGCTGGTAGCTGTAATTGTCGGCAATGAACGCCAAGGTATCGGCAAAAACATGTTGGCCGCTGGCCAGGCTTGCGCGCAGGGTATTCAGATCAGTCACGAGGTTTTCCTTTTTCGAACGCCGCTTGTTGATCGGCGCTGGCTTCTTTCTGGTATTGGGCTTTCCACTCGGCGTAGGGCATGCCGTACACCGCTTCGCGGGCATCATCCAGGCTCAGGTCCAGCTGACGCTCGTCAGCGGCGGCCTTGTACCACTTGGACAGGCAGTTGCGGCAGAAGCCGGACAGGTTCATCAGGTCGATGTTCTGTACATCGGTGCGCTTTTGCAGGTGTTCAACCAGGCGCCGGAATGCGGCCGCCTCGAGCTCAAGCTGTTGTTGTGGGGTCATGGTCTTCTCTCAAGTCATGCGGTTCTTCAGGTGGCGGCCACCGTTGATGACCACCTGGCTGCCGGTGCTGTACTGGCTGGCGAGCAGGTACTTGACGGTCTCGATCAGCGGGCCGGCGCCGGGTTCGAATTCCAGCAGGGCCTTTTTCAGGGTTTGCTGGCGGTAGGCTTCGTCCCCCCCTTCCTTGAGGATCAGCAGCCCAGGCAGGATACCGTTCACATGCACCCTGGGCGCATATTTTTCGGCGAATGACAGCACCATGTTCTGCAGCGCGGCCTTGGTGGCGGCATAGCCGATGTGGCTTTTACTGCCGCGCGAAGAGGTTTCGTCGCAGATGTGGATGATGTCGGCCTTTTCCACCTTGGCCAGCAGGTCGCCCAGGGCCAGGTTGAGGTGGTAGGGCGCTTCGACGTGCAGGCGGAACATGGTCTCGAGGTTGTCGAGGCTATCGTCGAGCCATAGTGAGGCGTTGTGGATGATGGCGCGCAGTCCGTCGTAACGATCGTGCAGGTGATCGATCAGCGCCTGGCGGTCGCCCGCGTGGCACAGGTCGGCCTGAAACTGCACGATGTTGGGGTGGGCTGCCTGCGGCTGGATGCTGCGGCTGGCACTGACCACCGTATGGCCGGCCTGTGCCAGTTCGAGGGCCAGGGCCAGCCCGACGCGCTGGCTGGCTCCGGTAACGAGAATGGGGCTGTTCATGTTCGGGGTGGTCAACTTGTCTGTCCTTTGGTTGCCACCCAGCATACCCGAACTGTTTCCCTGTTGTATGGCCTGGCCTCAGCGGCTGCGCAAGGCGCCGGCAGTGGCCGGGGAGGCCTGCAGCCAACTGGATAGCAGGCGGGTGGACAGCGGTATGAACAGGTACACCATCACCGGCGTCAGGGCCAGGGTGCTGAGCAGTACCCGGGGAACGAGGTCGAGTGCCGCCAACCAATGGCCGAACAACAGGTTGAAGGCCAGCGAGACTGGGAAAAACGCCAGCCAGATGGCCACGGCCTGCTTCCAGCGTGGCGGTTTTTGCACCCTGTTGGTGCCAAACCAGTCGTCGATACCGCTGACGCGCGCCTCTTTGGGGCGCTCGAACAGGCCGTTGCCGCGTTGTAACCATGCGCGGCGAGAGGCGGAGTGCTCCCAGGCATGCAGGGTCGGCTCGTCGCTGAAGCGGAAGATGATCTGAAATTCGTCGCTATCCTGAGGCGGGGCAAGGATGCCCGAGCCGAGGTAGCCAGGGAAGTCGGTGGCCAGCTGTTCGCCTTCGTGCAGCCAGGCCAGCAGGTCCTGGTAGCGGCCATGGGCGGCGCGGCGCGACACCATGAGGGTAACGGGTGGGGTAGACATCGTGTATCTCCTGGCAACGGGGCTGGCGGGTAGCTGGCCCCTTTGGCTGTGTGGCCCGGGGTGATGGGCGACGCAGTCGTGCATGCAAGAATCGGGCGCGCATTATCGCGCAGTTGCGATCTTCGGCAAATATCGGCAGTTAAACGGTGGCACCAACAGACCGACACAGTCGTAGTAAGCTATGTGCCCAGTTTTTCGCACTCAGGGTACTTCGTGCAGATGAACGAACAGGGACGTAAACCGTTGATCGATGCAAGCTTCGAGCAGCAGGAGCTGTTTCCGATTCGTGAAGTGTCACGCTTGACCGGTGTCAACGCCGTCACCCTTCGTGCCTGGGAGCGCCGTTATGGACTGATCCAGCCCATCCGTACCGACAGTGGTCACCGCCTGTATTCCCAGGCTGATATCGATGAAATCCGCCGTATCCTCGGGTGGCTGGAGCGCGGCGTGGCGGTCAGCAAGGTGGGCAGTATTCTGGCTCGCGGCCATGCCCTCTCCGGGCAGGCTGGCGGCGCGGTGGACACTAGCCTGTGCTGGCAAAACCAGATTCGCCTGGCGGTACAGCACTTCGATGTGGCGGGCCTGAATCGCCTTTATGACGAGGTGTTCGCAGCCAGCACCCTGGATCAGGTTTTCGCGGATGTACTCATGCCGGTGTGGCATGACATGGTAGTCCGGCAAGGCGGCTATGGGCAGGCCAGCGAATGGCTGTTCTATGACCAGTTCCTGCGCGGTCGGGTTTTCGCCCGCTTGCAGCTGGCCCGTGTGCCGTGTAGCCGCACCGTGCTATTGGCGCCATTGCCGGGGCAGTGCCATGAGCTTGAGTTGCTGGTAACCAGCCTGATCCTGGATAGCGACGAAGTTCGCGTGATCCCGTTGGCGAACGGGCAGCCGCTGCAAGAGCTTGCGCTGGTCTGCGAACGGCTGAAGCCGGACGCCCTGGTGCTGTTTTCCCATCAGTCGCCCACAGCAGAACTCACGCGGCACTTCAAGCGCCTGGCGTCGATGCTGGAGTGTCCGTTGTTACTGGCCGGCGAAGCGGCTGAAGCGGTACAGGACAGCCTGGCTGGCAGCCCTGTAGCCTGCCTGGGCGCGCAGGGCAGTGTGATGCGCCAGCGCTTGCGGCAGTTTCTGGCCCGTCAGCTCGATACCTGAGTGTGCAACTCGGGGTGGGCCTGACGGTGGGCCTGGAGGATGTAGTCGCGCAGGCGTTCGATTTCTTCGGCTGGGCTTTGGCTGAGGTCGTAGGCAGCCAGGTCCGAGCCGATGCGCCGGCCCAACACACCATGCAGTTCGATCGGGTTGATGCCGCCCGGGGCGAAGCGCAGCGCGAAGCGGGCGGGTGCTGTTGGCAAATCACGGACTTCCAGCAGCACACCCTTGAAGGAAATCTCGCGTACCCACAGGCCGCTTGTTTCGTCATGGGCATCGAGCAGTGCGCTCGGCTGGTCCATCGACAGGCGCCATGGGCGCAGCATGGGGCCGTCTTCGTAGATTTCCGGTGAACCCAGTTGCAGGTGCAGGGCGTGGAACTCGTCCTCTACCAACTGCAGCGGGAAACTGATTTGCTGGTTGTTGAACTGGGCCTGCAAGGTCACCTGCTCGTTAGCCACCAACCGGGTGAGCAAGCTTTGTATGCGGCGGTCGCCATTGACCAGCAGGCTCGACATGGTGTCAGCCAGGTTCAGTTGCGGCGAATGCTGCATGTTCTGTATGAAATCCAGCTCGTCCTGGGTCAGGAGCGCGTCTGCTTGCATGATCGAACTCGGTGGTGGCGATTTCTTCAACGGAATTGACCGTGCGTGGCGGACTTGGTTCAGGCGCGTTCGTCGGGTTTCAGATGAGCGCGCAGTTCTGCCAGCTCCCGTTCCAGTTCGACCTGGCGGCTGACGTCTTTCTGGATGCCGATGAAGTAAGTGCGCTGGTCGAAGCCGCTCTTCACCGGCGTGATCGACAGCTCGTTCCAGAAGGCGCTGCCATCCTTGCGATAGTTACGCAGCACTTCGCGGCATGGGCGGCCCTCGGCCATGGCCTTGCGGATGCGTGCGCGGCCAAGCTGGTCACGGTCGTCAGCCTGCAGGAACCGGCAATCCTGATAGAGAATCTCGTCACGGTTGTAGCCAGTGAGGCATTCGAAAGCGGCGTTCACGTAGATCAGGATGGTGTCGTCGCCTTCCTTTTCGGCAACCACGATGCCGTCATTGGACGCATCGACCATCGATTGCAGCAATTGCGCGTTGATCATGTCCGGGCCATAGGTGAAGGAAAACGGAAGATGGCGACTTTGGTAAGGGCGGCCTTTTGCCAGCGTTGAATGCTAGTATCCTACGTTTTCACTCAGTTTCGGAATCCTCTACTCGATGAAAGTCGCCATTATTTCCGGCTCGGTCTATGGCACCGCCGAAGAAGTCGCCCGTCACGCTGAATCGCTGCTCAAGGCGGCAGGTTTCGAGGCTTGGCATGCTGCGCGTGCCACCCTTCAGGATCTTCAGGGTTTTGCCCCTGACGCCTTGCTGGCCGTGACCTCGACCACCGGTATGGGTGAGCTGCCGGACAACCTCATGCCGCTGTACAGCACCCTTCGTGACACGCTGCCCGCGGCCTGGCGCGGCTTGCCTGGCGCGGTGATCGCGCTGGGCGACTCCAGTTATGGCGATACCTATTGCGGTGGTGGCGAGCAGATGCGTGAGCTGTTCGCCGAACTGGGCGTGCGCGAAGTGCAGCCAATGCTGCGCCTGGATGCGAGCGAGACGGTGACCCCGGAAGCGGATGCCGAGCCTTGGCTGGCTGAGTTGGCGAGCGCACTGAACGCCTGACCCGACACCTGTGCAGGCGTGTTAGCCGTGGGGCTCGCGCAACAAGGCCAACCACGCCTGCGCCGCCCGTGACAGGTAGGCGCCGCGTCGCCAGATAAACGCGATATCCCAACGCAAATCCTCCTGCGTATTCAACGGCACACGCACCACCCCGGGGCGTTCCAGCGCTTTTGCCACCACCCGGGGCAGCATCACCACGCCCTGGCCGGCTGCCACCAGCGCCGCCAAAAAATCCGCCTGGCCGCTGCGCCCGCCTTCCTTGGGGGTGAAGCCCTGCTGCTGGCACGCCTTCAGCAGCCGGTCGTTGAGCACGAAACTGCGCTGGTACAGCAGGAACGGTGTATCGGCCAGTTGCCTCAGGCCCACGGCGTCCAGGCCCGCCAGGGCATGGCCAGCCGGCAGCAAGGCATCCAGCGGCTCGTTGCAGAAGGGCTGGTAGTCGAATGCCTCGTCGGTGGGCGTCAAGCAGCCGCCCAGTTCCAGTTCGCCACTTCTGACGGCCTGTTCGACGTTGCGGCTGCCGCCTTCAAGCAGCTGGATGGCGATGTTCGGATGACGCCGCCGGTACTCGGCGAACAAGCCGGCGAACAATGTGTCGCTGCCAAGCATCGGCAAGCCCAGGCGTAGTTCGCCACGCTCCATCTGGCTGAGATCGTCCAGCTCGTTGAGCAGCGCCTGGCGCATGCGCAGCAGGGCTTCGCCACGTTCCAGCACGATGCGCCCGGCAGCGGTCAGGTGCAGGTGCGACGCCTGGCGCTCCAGCAGCGGCTGGCCCACATCTTGCTCAAGCTGGGCCACCTGCTTGCTCACGGCCGACTGGCTGATGTGCAGGGTCTGTGCCGCCTGGGTAAAACCGCCGCGGTGCACAACTTCAATGAAGCTGCGCAGTTGTTTGAACTCCATGAGTCGAATTCCATTTTGGAATGGCGAGTAGTCTAACAATTCGCTTCTGGCCTAGGCAGCCAAATCTTAGAATGAGGGCCTGTCGAGGAACCCCGCCATGAAACCTGCATTATTGAAAAAAGCCCTGCGCCTGTTTGTCGAGCTGGCGGTTCTCTGTGCGCTGTTCCTGCTTGGTGGCCAGATTGCCAGTTGGCTGGGCTGGCCGATCCCCGGTGGTGTGATGGGCCTGGCACTGCTGTTGATACTGTTCGCTTCAGGTGTGCTCAAACCGGCCATGCTGCAACTGGGTGCTGGCTGGCTGATGGCTGAGATGCTGTTGTTCTTCATCCCGGCGCTGATGAGTTTGCTCGACTATGGCTCACTGATCCGTGATGAGGGCTGGCGCATCTTGCTGGTGATCGCCGTGAGCACGCTGATGGTGATGATAGTGACCGCCATGACCGTTGAGCTGGTGTGCCGCTGGAGGTTGCGCCATGAGCCTTGAACCCATGCCGCTGTTCTGGTTGGCCTTGACCTTGCTGGCTTACCTGGGCAGCCGCTGGTTGTACCGGCGTAGCAAACGCTACCTGCTGTCACCGTTGATCCTGGTGCCGTTGTTGCTGCTGGCTGTGGCCGTGCCACTGCATACAGCCTATGCCGAGTATGCGCGCAACACCCACTGGTTGATGAGCGTGCTCGGCCCGGTGACCGTAGCCTTCGCGGTGCCGATCTGGCAGCAGCGGGCCATGCTGGCGCGCCACTGGCCGGCCTTGATGGTGGGCATGGTCGCTGGCAGCAGTGCCTCGATCGCCAGCTCCTGGGGGCTGGCACACCTGTTGGCGCTGGACAGCGCAACCAGCCTGTCGCTGGTGCCGCGCTCGATCACCACGCCCTTTGCCATGCCGCTGGCCCATGACCTGGGTGGGGTGCCAGAGCTGACAGCGGTGTTCGTGATGTTCACCGGCGTGCTCGGTGCCATGTTCGGCGGTGTGCTATTGCGTTGGCTGCCGCTGCGCACACCGTTGGCACGGGGAGCGCTGTTCGGTGTTGGCGCGCATGGTGCCGGGGTCAGCCGGGCACAGGAAGTGGGCCGTGAGGAAGGCTCGGTGGCCGGCCTGGTGATGGTCCTGACCGGGCTACTCAACCTGTTCGCGGCACCGTTGTTGGCCTTGCTCCTCTGACCGTTCGTGCCACTGACTCGCTCAGTCATCAAGCTGGCTGGCAACGCAAGTTCCAGCCAATGGGCTGCTGGCTAGACTTTGCCTCGACATAGAGAGCACATGTAAGTGCCGAGGTGACATGCAATGAACGCAGCCTTGCCCTATTCCGACAACACCACTAAACCGGGACCCATCTGATGCCTATGGCCGAGATTCCATTGTGCGTCTGGCGTACCCGGGCACAGAGTTTCATCTTCCGGGGCCAGAGCATCCGCTACTGGACCGCAGGGCAAGGAGAGCCTCTGCTTCTGTTACACGGTTTCCCCACCGCCAGTTGGGACTGGCACTACCTGTGGGGCCCTCTGAGCCAACGTTTCCGGGTGATCGCTTGCGACATGCTCGGCTTTGGTGATTCGGACAAGCCCGTCGATCACACTTACAGCCTGATGGAGCAAGCAGACCTGCAGCAGGCATTGCTTGCCCACCTGCAGGTCACGGAGCCGGTGCACCTGTTGGCTCACGACTACGGTGGCAGCGTCGCGCAGGAACTGCTGGCGCGACACCATGAGCAGCGTGCCGACATTGGCAGCTGTGTGTTCCTCAACAGCGGGCTGTTCCCCGAAAGCTGCCGCATGCTACTGATCCAGAAGCTGCTGCTCAGCCGGTTTGGCTGGCTGGTCGGGCGCTCGTTCGGGCGTGACGATCTGGTGCGTAATGTGATGCAGGTCTACGGCCCCTGCACCCATCCCAGTGAAAGCGCGCTGGATGACTTCTGGAGCCTGATCGCTGCCAACCGGGGCACGCGCATCCTGCACAAGCTGGTGGGCTACATGCCGGAGCGCAGGTTGCACCGCGAACGCTGGGTAGGGGCGATGCAATGTAGAGGCGTGCCGCTGCGCTTGATCAATGGCATTGTCGACCCGCTTTCCGGCGCGCACATGCTTGAGCGCTACCGGCAACTGGTGCCGGAGCCAGACACCGTGCAGTTACTGGGCATTGGCCATTACCCGCATACGGAAGCGCCAGTGCAGGTACTGCGCCACTACCTGGCCTTTCGTGAGCGGCCGCTGAGCTATTACCCGCCGAAAGTGGCGTGGTCATGACGGGGCCTTTGCGCTAACGGGACAGAGCGCTGTCCGTGCGGCGCTCGGTCTCATCGACGCTGAAAATATCGACGGTCACCTGACAGCCAGCGTGCATTTTCAGTCGCCAAAAAAAAGGCCGCTGCAAGCCGCAGCGGCCAATCGAGACGTCAGATCAAGGAGCTTCAAAATCTACGTCGGTGAACCTCGCAGGCTTGAAAGGCGGGGGGGAGAGCCCTTCAAGCCGGCCAGTGAGTTAAGAATAAGCGCTTGATCCGTCTGGAAAAATAGCTTCTGTCGACATTCACCTTTACGTTTCAGGCAACAGTGCCAAGTGCTGGGTAAGCTTCCCTGCGCTATTGCCTTTGTCATCCGTTCACTCTGCTGCTCCCTTGTTTTGGAGCGCAGTTCATGTCTTTCGATTTCAATCTTGGTATCACCAATTTCGGTCAGGGGTGCCCGGATGCACGCTCTGTGAAAGAACAGGTGAAGGCCATGATGGCTCACGCCCAGGAGCTACAACAGCTGATGGCTACGGTTGCGCAACTGGCCAGCCTGATCCCGGAGGCTCATCGACAACAGTTCACCGAGCAGAAGCGTTTGCCGTTGGCGGTTGTCGAGTCGCTTGTGCCGCAAAGGCAGGCGGTTCTTGACCAGTGGTGGGAGCAACAGTCCAGGTTAAGTTCGAAACCGCTTACCCTGGCGTCCCATTTGATCCAGCTGATGTTTGCTGAAACGCGCCTCAAGGCCCTTACGTTCAAGGCCTGGGAAGCCGGTATCGAGGCCCTCGAGCAGGGCGGGGACGTAAACAAGCATGAGGTGCACCTGGTTGCCGGCGATTTGCGTTTTCGTTTGCCGGGTGTCGTTGCCAGCAGTCATGACCTCGAACAGAACCCGGACGCACCTGCGGATTTCCTGATCTACAGCCTGGCCTGCGGTTGCTGGTTCGACACTGAACGCGCGCGCGCAGCCCGTGAACTCGCCCCTGCCTTTGCTGAAGGCAGCCCGTTGCGTTGGCTGTTGTCTTCGCAAGAGCGGGCGGCGTTGTCTACGGAGGGTTTGACACTCGATTTCGTGCCGCTGCAGGTGCCACTTCACAGGTATTTCATCCGTGATCTGCAGGCTATCCAGCTTGAAGCCACCCGGCGCAGCCTGCGGATCAAGGTCGATGACGCCCGGCGTCTCACTCTGCTCGACAGTGCGGCCCGGCTTGAGCCTCTGGTGGCTGCGCTGCAGAAACGTGCGACGCGGCATGTGCGCGCGTACCGCACCAGCCTGCTGCCCGAATGGCGGCGGTTCATGCAGGGCGAGGGACTGCAAGCCTATCGACAACTGGAAGATGATCTGCAGGTGAAGGAGAAGCGTTGCACCGAGCGTCTGGCGCAATGGCGCGACCTGCGCAGCTTCGCCCAGAAACAGGTCAAGCAAGCCCTTGGGCTGAATATCGACCCCGAGCAGGTGCGGCTGCGAGTCAGTCACGTCGATGACCCTGAGCAGGCGATGAAACACACCCTGCTCGATTGGGCGTTGAGTGGTGGCTACAGCGGGTGCCAGCTCAAGGTCGAAGTCCTGGGTGAGCGGCACCGTTCATTGTTGGGGGGCACCTCTGTCCAGCGGGTGATCGAGAAACTGGATTTGCGCGTCAGCTACGTCAAACAGATCCGTACGCTCTATGACGACACGTTGACCATGGCCGCACTGTGTGAGGTGCTTGATGCGCGGCTGGCGCTGGCCAATCAGGCCGCTCGTCATCAGGGTTTTCACCCGGCGGCGTTCGATCTGTTGCACCACGCACGCCGGGGGGAAATGCAGGCCAATGGCATCAGCGCCGGTCTGGTTTGCCTCAATGGTGCGCCAACGCCCTTGAAGGACCTGCTGTGCCTGGTACAGGGCGATCAGTACCTGCTCTATGCCCCCGGCGCACCGGGAGGCGATTTTCATCTTTTCGACTCACTCGAAAAAATGGCGCTCGAAATCGGTAGCTGGACCTTGTTGCCGGTAGGCAGTGAGTACCTGCTGGGGCAATGCTCGCGGGCCCAGCATGATTCGCTCAAGCGCCATTTGCGCAAGGTCGGGATGCTGCCCACCGACTGGTCCATGCACAGCGTGACGCTCGCGCCGGTCAAGTCGCAGCAGTGGCCGGATGTGCTCAATGCCCTGGCCAAGCGCAAGATCACTGCCCTGATCGAGGATCAGCAGGCCACCACGCCAAGCTGGTTCATCAAAGCCAGTCGTACCGAGCAGCAGGCACTGGTTGATATCGACCAACTGCTCAAGCTGGCACAGACCAGGTATCAGTCGCTGATGAAGATGCCGAGCTTTCGCACCTTCGCTCATCGACAGGTGACGGAAAAGGTCAATTCATACCCGGGCAATCGCGGCGGCCCAATCAACCCGGATCAGGTATTGATAGCGCTGGAAGAGGATGCTTTTCGCACACTGACGCAGACCGTCATCAAAGGGTATCCCACGTATTACAATTTTTCCGGCTTTGCCCGCATCACCTCGGCTACGGGCCAGGATATCTCGCACCTGAGCCCGGCGCTGCTGGGGAGCTACATCCGCGCTGCCGACCTGGGCAACAAGTACATCGAAGAAGTGAAAGCGCAGTTACTCGACCGTTCCAGGCCTGAATATGAAAGGCTCAGGCAGTGTTATCGCACGCTCTTCGCTTTGAAGATCAGGCGTGCCGTGCTCAGCGAGAAACTTCAGGGCAGCTTGTCGGGTCGCCATGCGCAGTGGCTGGCGTCAGTGATCGACAGCTTTTCCGGGACCTCGATCGACGCGGCGTGCAACCTTTATCCGTTATGGATGGACGATTGCCCCGTCCAGGGTGCCTACCTGCTGAAACCTGCTCGGGACCGCGAACTTGAGCCTCTGGTCTATCTGCCAGAAATCGAGCAAGGGCCCACTCTGCGGACCCTCAGTGAGCTGGCAAGGACCTGGCGTGAGCACGACTTGGCAGGTTATTGCCAGGACCGCGTGCCGTTATCGAGCCAGTCGCGCATGAACGCATTGATCGAAGAGCAACTGCGCGCCGGAGATGGCATTGAGGTGGTGCTGGACGCCGTTGCCCGAGGCAGGGGCGTGCGGGCGCCGATAGGGGAGACCGGGCGTATCGGGGATCCTGTCCAGGACCTGGAGAAACGTATCAGGCGGATGATCAACGAAGCCGCTGAAGACAGCGCCGACGCTGCCGAGCGTATTTCGGCCGTGGTGGTGGAGTGGGGGATCGTACTGGCTGGCATCCTCACGGTGCCGTTTCCACCGGCGGCCATGGCCGTCGGGCTTTTCTGTGCGGCCAGGTCCTTCGTCACCGGGGCCACCGCGTGGAGCGATGGCGACCGTTCCGCCGCCTTGCTGTCGTTCGCGGCGGGGGTTGTAGGAACGGTGGCTTCCACGGGGGTCTTGGTGCGGCTGTTCGGTGCCGCACAGAAATACATCACCGTGCTTTCCCGGGCAGAGGTGTCTCAGCCCACGGCCTTCTCGCGTGTGATCGGGCGGCTATGCGATGACTACGGCGATTTGGTGAGCGAGGTGGCGCCCGCCCTTTATGACGGTTTCTCTCAGGAACTGCTCTGGCTGGTCGAGGAGGAAACGCTAGACGTCGAAGCGCAGTGTGGGTTGCCCGCGTAACCCATGCGCCAGCTCACGGTTCGTGCGGCCGTGAGCAGGCGCTGCGCCGCCGGCCCATGTTCATCGGCATGGAAGATCGACGTCGGCCCGACCACGGTCATCACCGCGGCGATCTGCCCCATGGCGTTGAATACCGGCGCCGACAGCGCATCCACTCCCGGCATCAGCAGGCCATGCACATGGTGCAGGCCCTTTTCGCGGATGCCGGCCAGCAGTGTGTGGTAGTCACTGGCGGTTTGTTGCAAAGCGGCCAGTTCCCTGTCGCGCAGCTCCTGGGTTTCTCGCTCGGGCAGATAGGCGGCGAATACCAGCCCGGTGGACGAACTGAGCAATGGCAGCACCGAACCGATCTGGGTCACCACGGTGACCGCGCGCACGGCAGGTTCGATGCTTACCACCGTGGCCCCCTGGTTACCCCACACGGCGATGAAGCAACTTTCGTTGAGTTCATCTCGCAACTGCGACAACGGCATTGCCGCCACCTTGAGCACATCGATGCTGCCCAACGCCGCCAGCCCCACCCGCAGTGCCTCACGCCCCAGCCCATAATGGTTGGTGGCGGCATCCTGCTCGGCAAAGCCACTGGCAATCAACGCCTGCAGGTAGCGATGCACTTTGCTTGCAGGCATCTGCACGTGCTCGGCCAGGCGTGATAGTGAAGTCGAGGGTGAGAGTTCTGCGAGGGCCTTGAGGATGTCGGTGCCGACTTCCGCCGAGCGGACCTTCTGCTTGCCGGTGTCGGTGGGGGAGTTGGCTTTGGCCATGGGAGGGGAGGTTCCGGATTTATCGTGTCGCCTTTATAGCTTGACGCCTTGAGCGGAGCAAATTACGTTATTCGTAATCTGATTACGATAAAAACAAAATCCGGAGGCATCGATGAACCGCGACACGTCGCCCGACCTTCACTACCTGAGCGGCTTCGGCAACGAATTCGCCAGCGAAGCATTGCCCGGGGCGCTGCCTGTCGGGCAGAACTCCCCGCAGAAGGCCCCGTACGGCCTGTATGCCGAGCTGCTGTCGGGCACGGCGTTCACCATGACCCGCAGCGAGCTGCGCCGTACCTGGCTATACCGCATTCGGCCTTCTGCCTTGCACCCACGCTTCGAGCGTCTGGCGCGCCAGCCGCTCGGTGGGCCACTGGGTGGCATCAACCCCAATCGCCTGCGCTGGAGCCCGCAGCCGATTCCTGCTGAACCGACCGATTTCATCGAAGGTTGGCTGCCCATGGTCGCCAACGCCGCAGCGGAAAAACCGGCTGGCGTGAGCATCTACATCTACCGCGCCAACCGGTCCATGGAACGGGTGTTCTTCAACGCTGACGGTGAGCTACTGCTGGTGCCGGAACAGGGCCGCTTGCGTATCGCCACCGAGCTGGGCGTGATGGAGGTCGAACCGTTGGAAATTGCGGTGATCCCACGTGGCATGAAGTTTCGCGTCGAACTGCTCGACGGCCAGGCCCGTGGCTATATCGCGGAAAACCACGGTGCGCCGCTGCGCCTGCCGGACCTGGGCCCGATCGGCAGCAACGGGCTGGCCAACCCCCGCGACTTCCTCACGCCTGTGGCCCACTACGAAGAAGCCGAAGGCCCGGTGCAACTGGTACAGAAGTTCCTGGGTGAGCACTGGGCCTGCGAGCTGCAGCACTCGCCACTGGACGTTGTGGCCTGGCATGGCAGCAACGTGCCGTACAAGTATGACCTGCGCCGCTTCAACACCATCGGCACCGTCAGCTTCGACCACCCGGACCCCTCGATCTTCACCGTGCTCACCTCGCCAACCAGCGTGCATGGCATGGCCAACATGGACTTCGTGATCTTCCCGCCACGCTGGATGGTGGCCGAGAACACCTTCCGTCCGCCATGGTTCCACCGCAACCTGATGAACGAGTTCATGGGCCTGATCAATGGCGCCTACGACGCCAAGGCCGAGGGCTTCCTGCCGGGTGGTGCCTCGTTGCACGGGGTGATGAGTGCCCATGGCCCCGACGCCGAAACCTGTGAGAAGGCCATTGCCGCTGACCTGGCGCCGCACAAGATCGACAACACCATGGCCTTCATGTTCGAGACCAGCCAAGTGTTGCGCCCGAGCCTGCAAGCCCTTGAATGCCCGCAATTGCAGGCCGACTACGATAGTTGCTGGGCAACCTTGCCGAGCACCTTCAACCCGAACCGGAGATAACCCATGAACCACACTGCCAATGCCCGTAGTTGGGTCGAGCACGCCAACGGGCACAGCGACTTCCCGCTGCAGAACCTGCCATTGGGCATCTTCAGCCGGCCGGGTGAAGCCAGGCGCTGTGGCGTGGCCATCGGCGACGCGATCCTCGACCTGGAGGCGGTGCTGGCCGCCGGCCTGTTCGACGGGGCGGCCAAGGCCGCCGTTGAAGCTACCCGCGGTGGGGCTCTGAACGCATTCTTCGCTTTGGGCCGCAACGCCCGCGTAGCCCTGCGCGAGCGTTTGCAGGTGCTGCTGGGCGAGCACAGCGAACACCAGGCAGCCCTGAAGCCGGCGCTGCTCCCGGCCAGCGACTGCCAGCTGCACGTGCCAGCGCAGATCGGTGACTACACCGATTTCTACGTTGGTATCGAGCATGCGAAGAACGTGGGCAAACTGTTCCGCCCCGACAACCCACTGCTGCCCAACTACAAGTACGTGCCGATCGGTTATCACGGCCGCGCCTCCACCATCCGCCCGTCCGGCACCGACGTGCGCCGGCCCAAGGGCCAGACCCTGCCGGCCGGGCACACCGAGCCTAGCTTCGGCCCTTGCGCTCGTCTGGACTACGAACTGGAACTGGGTATCTGGATTGGCCAGGGCAATGACATGGGCCAGGCAATTCCGGTAGGCGATGCCGCCGAGCACATAGCCGGCCTGTGCCTGCTCAACGACTGGTCGGCGCGCGATATCCAGGCTTGGGAATACCAGCCACTGGGGCCGTTCCTGTCCAAAAGCTTCATCACCACCATTTCGCCCTGGGTTGTCACCGCCGAAGCATTGGAGCCGTTCCGCTGCGCCCAGCCGGCCCGCCCGGAAGGCGACCCGCAGCCACTGTCGTACCTGCTGGACAAGCGCGACCAGGCCAGCGGTGCATTCGATATCGAACTCGAAGTGCTGCTGCTGACCGAGCGCATGCGCGAACAGGGCATTGCCCCGCACCGTCTGACCTTGAGCAACACCCGCAGCATGTACTGGACCGTGGCGCAGCTGGTGGCGCACCACAGCGTCAACGGCTGCCAGCTGCAGCCGGGTGACTTGTTCGGTTCGGGCACGCTGTCGGGTGCCACGCCGGGATCGTTCGGTAGCCTGCTGGAGATCACCGAAGGCGGCAAACTGCCGATCGAGCTGGCCAGCGGCGAGGTGCGCAAATTCCTTGAAGACGGCGACGAAATCATCCTGCGTGCCCGCTGCACACGTGACGGCGTGGCCAGCATCGGTTTCGGCGAATGCCGCGGCACGGTCATCGCAGCCAACTGAGGAGGCAGGGGTATGGAGCTGTACACCTATTACCGTTCCACCTCGTCCTACCGGGTGCGCATTGCCCTGGCGCTGAAGGGGCTGGCTTACCAGTCCCTGCCGGTCAACCTGCTGCAGGGTGAGCAGCGCGGTGAGGGCTATGTAGCCGTCAACCCGCAGGGCCGCGTACCGGCCTTGCGCACTGATGGTGGTGAGGTGCTGGTGCAGTCGCCGGCGATCATCGAGTACCTGGAAGAGGTTTATCCACAGCCTGCGTTGCTGCCGGCCACAGCCGAGGCACGGGCCAAGGTACGGGGGGTGGCGGCCATCATTGGCTGCGACATTCACCCGCTACACAACGTCAGCGTGCTCAACCGGCTGCGCCAGGCCGGTCAGGACGAAGGGCAGGTCAACCAGTGGATCGGCCACTGGATCACCCAGGGGCTTGCGGCAGTGGAACAACTGATTGGCGATCACGGTTTCTGCTTTGGCGACACACCAGGGCTGGCGGATGTGTACCTGATCCCGCAGTTGTACGCGGCCGAACGTTTCAACATCGACCTCCACAGCTTCCCACGCATCCTGCGGGTTGCCGCATTGGCGGCCGCGCACCCGGCGTTCACCAAGGCCCACCCCGCCCAGCAACCGGACAGCCCGGCTCAGTGAAGTGAACGGTTCGCCGCCGGAAGCTTGCCGATTTGCTCGGACAGCTTCAGGCGCTGGACCGGGTCTTCCGTCAGTAGCAACGCATGCTCCAGGTCGAAGCGCTCGGCCTGCGGGCAATCCAGATGATGGTAGAGCGAGGCGCGGGTCATATAGTCGCTCACCTGTACCGGGCCCAACTGCATGATCCGCTCTGCATCGATCAACGCCGCCAGGTGGTTGTCATTACTGATGTGCAGTTGGCGCAGGTTGCGTGACAGGCGTTGCAGCATCTGCATCGGGCTGGCGCTGCGCAGGTGCTCTGCTGTCAGCGCCTGGTGCGGGCCGAACTGGCGCGCCAGCAACTCGCGGCAGTCGCTGGGGTACAGGCGCCGGCCGCCGCAGGGATCGAGCAGGTGGTCGGCACCCGGCACGCGCAGCAGGAAATGGCCAGGGAAGCCCACACCCTCCAGCGGTATGGACAGGCGCCTGGCCAGTTCCAAAGCGAGGATGGCCAGGGTCAGTGGTTGGCCGCGGCGGCGCTGCAATACCTTGTCCATCATCGCTGCATGCGGGCGCAAGGGGTGGTATTCATCCTGCTGAAAGCCCAGCGCATTAAGCTGGCGCAGCAGTGGCTGGGCCAGTTCGCACAGCGGCAGCATCGGCAGGTTGGCGCTTATCTCGCGCTGCAGGTCGTGCAGCGCAGCAAGGCTGGCCGCGGGCTCGACACCAGGGTCGTGCTCGGCGGCAATCCACAATGCGGCTTCCAGCAGGTCGACAGGCTCGCGTTCCAGGCAGGCCAGGCAGGCTTGACGTGGCTTCATGGGGCATCTCCACACACATTTGAGTATTAGCCGTGGCGCGTGGTTTCGTCCAGTGGTCCGGCGGCGGCGTCAACGCCGAGGCCGTGCCTATACTGGAAGGAGCACCTCGTAGGGGAGCCGGTCGATGTTCGCGCTGATGCAAAGCACCCGTACCCAGTCACTGCACCTGTTCAATGACCCGTCTACGGGCCTGAAAGCCGTTGTGGCAATCCACAGTGAGCAGTTGGGCCCTGCCATGGGTGGGTGTCGTTACCTGCCTTACGCCGATGACGAAAGCGCCATGACCGATGCTATTCGCCTGGCCCAGGGCATGAGCTACAAGGCAGCACTGGCCGGCTTGCCGATGGGGGGTGGCAAAGCGGTGATCATGCGCAACCCGCATGTGGAAAACCGCGCCGCGCTGTTCGAGGCCTTTGGCCGCTTCATCGATACCTTGCATGGGCGCTTCATCATTGCCGTGGACAGTGGCACCTCGACGTTGGACATGGACTGCATTGCCCACAGCACACCCCATGTAACCAGCACCACTGCCTCGGGCGACCCATCGCCCCATGCGGCGATGGGGGTGTTCGCGGGCATACGTGCCACTACCTCGTTCCGGCTGGGCAGCGATGACCTGAGAGGCTTGCGGGTAGCGGTGCAGGGGTTGGGCAATGTCGGTTATGCACTGGCGGAGCAATTGCATGCGGTGGGGGCAGAGCTGCTGGTCAGCGACCTGGACCCGGGGCGGGTGCGGCTGGCGATGGAGCAGTTCGATGCCAAACCGGTGACCAACGATGCGTTGATCAGTACCCCTTGCGACATCTTTGCCCCCTGCGGCGTGGGCCCGGTACTGAACGGGCAGAGCGTGATGCAACTGCGTTGTGCGGCAGTGGCGGGGGCGGCCAACAACCAGCTGACTACCTTGCAGGTGGCAGACCAGCTGGAGTCGCGCGGCATATTGTATGCACCTGACTACGTCATCAATGCCGGTGGGCTGATCTATGTGGCACTCACCCACCGTGGCGAAGACCAGGGCACCATTACTGCGCACCTGGCGCGTATCCCTTCACGGTTGACCGAAGTGTTTGGCCATGCGCAGGCGGAGAAGCGTTCGCCGGCAAGGGTGGCGCAGATGTTGGCGGAACGGTTGTTGTATGGCTGAAGGTGATGATGGCGTTGTGGGCCACTTCGCGGGTAAACCTGCTCCCACACCTCCAGATCACTCGGCAGCAGCATCCTCAAGCAACTCGGACAACGCATCCGGCTGGCTTTTGAACGCCCGGGCGAACACATCGCGGTTCTTCGCCATGTAGATACCGGCTTCCTCGACCTGCTGCTCGGTCAGCGACGGCACCGCCTTGTGCAGCACCTCGGCCAGGCGCTCGGCCAGTTCGAGCATTTTGTCGTGACGGTCTGCTTCGGCCTTATCCATGAACAAGCGCTCCGGGTCGCGGCTGCTGCGGTACACCACTTCGACGGCCATTCATCACCTCTATGCCTTTTTGCTGGTTGTGTTGCGGTTTACTGTATCTATATACAGTAATGGCAATGCTGGTTGGTTCGCAAGCAGAAATTGTAGCGTGGCATAGACCGGGCGAATGCGGTGGCGGTTGCGACGGTGAATGGTCGGGGGGATATTGGCCGGCAGGTCCGGCCTATTCGCGGGTGAACCCGCTCCTACGGGGGCGTTAACGGCTGGATTTTGCGTCAGGCACGTGATCGCAAGGAAAGCAGCCTGGCTCAAGACATGCGCTGTAGATGTAGATGCTCTGTTGGCGGTCAAGCTTTTCTGAGGGGGTCTACGGCCGATTGTGTCAGGGCGGCAAGGCGCCTGCCTTGGTTTTTGCGGTGTTGCGTAGATCGAGCGCCGCCCGCGCGGCGCTCGATCTCACAGGCGCTGAAACTGCTGCGGCAAACACATAGAGGCCTTCATCCAACCTGAAGCGAAATCCTCACGGCTTCATACCCAACTCGGCATCATCCATCAGCGCCTTGGCCATGGCACTCAGATAATGGGCGGCCCAGATCATCATGGGTTTCTCCTCCATCAGGCCAGTGATGGTCAACTCCCGCACATAGCCCATCAATTCCGACGACTGCTCGCGGGCGTCCCTGCAGGGGATGCCGGGCTCGATGCGGAACAGTGGATGGGTGCTGTTTTCGCCTTGATAGAAAGTGGTCTTGCCGACGGTGAATTGGGTGTCTTCTGTTGTCATTGTTCAATCCCCTGAAGTTTCTCTAGTGCCTGGCCGACCCTTTCGCGGGCATGCCCGCTCCCACAGGCTCCCACAGGTACTGTGCAAGTCTTGAGGCTGTGGTGATCCTGTGGGAGCGGGCGAGCCCGCGAAGAGGCCGGCCCCCCGGCGCATTAACCAGCCTTAGTGCGAAGTCCTGGGCTCAGCGGGCATCTGCACCTGAACCAGTGCCGACTCAAGCAGAGCCCGCAGCGCCTCCAGCTCATGCATCGAGGTCATCATCAGGATCGAAACCGGTGACTTGGGCTGAAGCAGCAACGCCTGATGCACCACGGTAGCTGCGCACAACGCGTAGTCGGTGGCCTGGATCAGGGTGTCTTCGAGGGAATGGGGGGTGTGGGGTGGATCGGGAACTATTTTCAGCATGCTCTGGTATCCATTTTTGGGGCCGCTCCCCACTTGCTGTCAAACAGGTAGGTGGCAGCTGTGCACAGGTTGACAGACCGGCGGATACCAGAACCGGCGCACGCGAACGTGCCCCATGCACAGCCACCATAAAGGGAAAAGCTATGCAAAGTATCTCATCGCGGCCTGTCAAAGCCGATCGCTGATATGCAGCGACCCGCCGAGACTAGATCGCTGCCAAAACGGCCGCAATGGAAAACAGGCGGCCAGAGTATCTTTGGGAAATGCCCTACAAGGAAGGGGCTAAATCTGATTTTTCCCCAAGCACGGCCGTGCATTTCTGCAATGCGCCATGCCTCAAGGTGCCTTGCGGCAATCGGTCGCCTTCCAAGACAGGGGCTTGGCCCTTTAACTGCATGGCACAAGCGTCACATCAGCGACGCATCATCCTTAAAGACGTATCGGGGAATGGAACATCGTGAACATCAAATGGGCAGAAAAACTGCGCAAGGGCCTGCACGGCTCGGCCGACTCGCTGGGCAACCTGTGCGTCGAGGCGTTCCATTACCTGGCGCTGTTCGGCATTGGCGCGATCACCGCCTACGCGGCGGTGGTGACGTTCCTGGACATGCTGGGCAAGGGCGGGATCAGTGTCGATGACATCCTGCTGTTGTTCATCTACCTGGAGCTGGGGGCGATGGTGGGGATCTACTTCAAGACCAACCACATGCCGATCCGCTTCCTGCTGTACGTGGCAATCACCGCGCTCACTCGCCTGCTGATCGGCGATGTTTCGCACCACAAGGCACCGGACGAAGGGCTGCTGTACCTGTGCGGCGGCATCCTGCTGCTGGCGTTCTCGATCCTGGTGGTGCGCTACGCCTCGTACCGCTACCCCTCGACCAAGGTGCTGGACGCCAACGGCAAGGCAGTGGAGGAGGGCAAGTAGCCCTCAGTTGGCAACGGAATGGCGCGGCTCGTGACGGACGTCACGGGTCAGCGCGGCCAGCACTTGCATGGGGTTCTGGCCGAGTTCGATCGCAAGGCCCAGGCGGATGCTGTCGATCACCCGTTGCAGGCGCACCGGGTCGTTGCGTTGGGCCTGGGTGATGAGGCGCTTGGCGACCACGCCGGCGTCGTCGGACAGGGTTAGCATGATGCTGCCGTCAAGGTTGGTAATGCTCAGGTTGACCCGGTATTCGGGGGCGAATGCAGCACTGATTCGGTCGAAAGGGTTGTTCATGGCTGGGTGCCTGTAAAAAGGTATCTGCTGAAGTTGACCGGCCACCATCAGGTTGGTTCCTGGCAGGCAATTGGCCATTATCGCAACTACACTCCTGGAATCGCAGCCGCGACGCATGGCCAATGGCCGGCAAAGGAGTGCCCGTGGTTCCCTCATCTGCAGCCCGCCAGCGTGGCGCAATCGGCCTCATGGCGGTGGTTACCTTGGGCCTTGCCTTGTTGTTCATGCTGGTGGTGATCGACAGCGGCCGGCTTTTTCTTGAGCAGCGCAAGCTGCAGCGCATTGCCGACATGTCGGCGCTGGAGGCGGCAGGCCAGTTTGCCGTGTGTACCGGCAGCGGCCCCCAAGCCACCGTGATTGCCCGGACTGCCGCCACACGCAACGGCCATGCGGCCAGCAACCCGCTCACGGCCAGTTGCGGGTACCTGCAGACCGGCGCCAACAGCTTGCGTACCTTCACCAGTGACAACGATCGCAATGAAGCCATCCGGGTGGATGTGAGCAACACGGTGCCCACCAGTGTTGCTGCGGGGGTCTACACGTTGGCGCAGGGCAGTGGATTGCCGTTGACCACAACCTTGCAGGCACATGCGGTGGCATCGTCGCCCCTGCCGCCGCAGGCTATGTTGAGTATTCGTACCACGCTGGCGACCGTCGACTCGCGGCAGTCGGTTCTGCTAAATGCACTGCTCGGCGCACTGGGCGGTGCGGTTCAGCTTGATGTGGCCGGCTGGCAAGGCATCGCCAGTACTCAGCTGAATCTGCTCAGCTACCTTGACCAACTGGCCGTCGAACTTGACCTCAAGGCAGGCGACTATCAGCAACTGCTCACTGCCGACGCCACTGCTACGCAGTTGCTGCAAGCAGCGGTAAAGGTACTGCAGCAGAGCGGTGCGGCGGCAGATGTGGTAACCAATCTGGGCAAGGTGGCACTGGGCGCCAGCAACAGTACGCTGCTGCAACTTGGGGACTTGCTCGATATTCAGAACGGCACGGCGCAGGCCGGGCTGGATGCCAGTATTCAGTTGCTGCAACTGGTGCAGGGGGTAATCCAGCTGGCGGTCAGCGAAAGTGCAGCAACGGTGGACTTGCCAATCAACGTGCTGGGGCTGGTCAATGGTCGGGTGCGGCTGAAGGTGATCGAACCCCAGCAGATTTCTGCGGTGGGAGACCCGCGTACAGATGAGTTGCGGGTGCATACCGCTCAGGTGCGGGCGATGATCTCGTTGGACTTGCCTTTGCTCAACTCGGTGCTTGGGTTGCTCAATGCAGTGTTGGACCTCGTCGGGCCGATAACCAGTGTGCTTAACAATCTGCTCAGCCTGAACCTCGCCAGTACATTGCAATCGGTGCTATGCCTGGTCGGCGTGCCATGTACTGTCACCGATATAATCCTGGTCCCGGATAGGTTGTCGCTGGACATCGGTCTTGAGGTGGCAGAAGCGACGACGAGGCTCAACCCGTTATCGCCAGAAACCTTCAGTTGCTCACCCAAGCGTTTGACGACACAGACTCAGAGTTCAGCCGCCAAGGTGGCGGTTGGGCGTTTTGAGTCGGTGGATGCGTTCTTCACTGGTGGCACTACTGTGGTCAAACCGCTGCCGCTGGTAGATATCGGTACCAAGCGTTGTAGCCAGATCTTGGGTATCGGCACTTGCCTGGCTCGTATACCTTTTGCCGCAGGCGGTCTAGGCCTGCGCGTCAACAGCAAGCTGCTGGGCAGCGGAGCGGTCGAACGCCCGCTGGTGTTCCAGGCCCCCAACAGCACGCCACCGAACATCGGCCTTCCCTCGGCTTACCAGAGCATGCAACCCGCCAACAACAACGTTGTCGGCAGCCTCACCGACACGCTGCTGGGAATACAGCTGGAAGCCTACAAGCCCACCGCCAACAGTGGCCTCGGCGAAGTACTGGTAATCGTCGGCAACGTCCTTGGCGGCGTCAAAGGCATCGTCGAACCCCTGATCAAAAATCTGCTCAGCCCGTTGCTCGACCCCTTGGTCAATGTGTTACTCAAGGTCCTCGGCATAGACCTGGTCAATGCCGAGGTCGGGGCCAACCTCAGTTGCTCCGGCGGCCGTGCTCAGTTGGCGCTGTAGACGGGCAACCAAACCTGGAAGCACGCACCTTCGTTGCTGTTGTGTGCTTCCAGCCTGCCGCCCATGGCCTCGACGATACTGTGGCTTACCGACAAGCCTAAGCCGGTGCCCGCTCCGGCGGCCTTGGTGGTAAAGAATGGTTCGAAGATGCGTTCGAGCAGGCGTGGCTCGATGCCGCCGCCGTTGTCTTCCACCACCAGGCACAGGTGCCCTTCCTCGACGCGCTGGCTCACGCTGATCCGCGGCCTGGCAACCCGCCGTTCGAGCAGCGCGTCACGGGCATTGACCAGCAGGTTGATCAGGACCTGTTCGAGCTGGTCCTCATGGCCCAGTACTTCCGGACACAGTTCTGGCTCTTCGATATGCAAGGCTACACCTTTGCTGCCCAACCCCTCAGCCAGCAACCCCAGCGCACCTTGCACCGCCACCCAGGCGGCGAACACTTGCTGTTCGACCTCGGACCGGCGCCCATAGGTGCGCAGATGCTCGACCAAGCGCGCAATACGATCGACCTGGGCATCGATCCGCTGCAGTTTGCCCGCCACATACTCGGCATCGACCACGCCACTTTCCAGGCGCTTGAGGGTATTGACCAGCGCAAGGCGCATGGTAGTCAACGGCTGGTTGATTTCATGCACGAAGCCCGTAGCCAATTCGCCCAGCGTGGCCATCTTGGCCCCTTGTAGCAGTTGTTGCTGGCTGTGGCGTACTGCTGTGTTGTCGCGTCCCACCGCCTGCACTTCCTGCAACTGCCCGTGCTCATCGAACAGGCCACGCTCGGCCCACACCCACCAGGATGTTCGGCGCCCGGGCAATTGCAGGCAGATTTCAGCACTGGCCAACGGCTGGGTCGGCGTCAACATCGAGAGGCGTTGGAGGAAGGCCGCACGCTGGCTGTCGGACAGCCACTGACCGAGGTTCATGCCCGTCAATTGTTGCGGCGTGCATTCCAGCTGTTCGGCAAGCGGGTGGTTGCCAAACAGCAGCTCAAGGTCTGGGCGATAGCGACAGATCATGGCCGGCGAGTCTTCTACCAGCACCCGGTAGCGCTCTTCGCTTTGGCGCACCCGCTCGGCCGTTTCGGTCAATTCGCTGACGTCCAGCCACAGCCCCACAGCCTCCACAGGCTGGCCCAGGTCGTCACGCAGCAGGCGGGCCTCGTCCAGTATCCAGTGGTAGGCGCCAAGGTGATCGCGCAGGCGGTAGCGGCTGCGCACCTGGCCATCGCGCAGCAGGGTGCGGGTGCGTTCGAGCCACGTCGGGTGGTCGTCGGGATGCACTGCCTGAGCAGGGTGGCGCGCCAGGTCACTGTCTCTGGGCCAGCCCAGCAATGGCATCAGGCTGGCGCTGAAAAATTCACTGTGCAGTGCACCTTCGGCATAGCGCTGGATGTAAATCACCGCGGGCGAGCTGGCGATCAGGTTTTCGAGCCGGGCGCGCGCGGCTCCGGCCTGCAGTTCCTGGTCCTTCAACGCGCTGATATCGAGCACAAACCCCTGAACCTGATGGCCTTGCAACTGGCCTGCCCACTGTAGCCAGCGCGGGCTTGCCAGGCTGTTGGCTGGCAGCAGGCGCAGGTTCAGGTTCAAAGCAATGCCTGCGCGCAGTTGTTCCAACGCCATGCGTGCGGCTTCACGATCGGCCGGGTGCACCCGGCCCAACCATTGCTCGGCGGTGGCCTCAGTCGGTATGCCCAGGCGCAAGGCCAGCGCCGGGTCGAACTGCAGCGGCCCTTGCAGAGGCCATGACCACCAGCCTGCCCCCAGTTGCTGTTGCAGTTCATCCAGGTGGCGTGAACGTTCCCGCAACTGGTGCTGGCGCAGGCGACTGAGCAGGGGTTCGATCAGCGCTTGCAGCAGGGCTGCGACCGTTTCGCTCGCCGGTGGCCGTTGCGCGCCTGCGCACAGCAACCAGGCCTGCACGGTATGGCCGTGCAGGTAGGGCACGGCCAGCAATGGCAAGCCGGCACATGATGGCTGCAACAGCGAGTTTCCAGCAGCCACTTCTCGACCCCGTGGCGGTAGCGTTTGCAGCCAGGGTCGCAAGCGCTCGTCATCGGCCCAGGGCCAGTCGTTGTCGCTGCAAGTGTAGGTGTACCAGCCGCAATCGCCCGCCAGCATCAGGCGCAGGGAGCCGGCATGCCAGTGCTCGGCCAGGTGCTTCAGTTGTTCGGAGGCCGTCAGTATCAGGCGTTCTTCGTCGCAGTCACGCAGGGCGCGGCCAAGCGCCACTGCCAGCGCCTGTTGCGTCAGGCGGTGGTCTTGTTGCTCGAGTTCCCCCAGCAGATCACCGATATCGAACAATTGCAGCAGCCAGCCGTCTGCCTGCCGCTGGAGCCAGCCGCGGGTGTGCAGGGGACGGCCGTGCACGGTCGTGAAGTCAAGGTCCAGCGGTTGCCCCTGCCAGTCGGCAGGGGGGCCTTCAAGTACCAGCCAGCTGTGCCGTTGCAGGTAGTCATGCACACGGGGGGCACTGTGCGAACTCGCAGGCAGCACCGTGCGCAGGGGACCGGCCAGGCGCAACACATGCCCAAGGTCATCCAGCCAGAGTTGCAGCCCCACCGCTTGCGGGGTGGGCGCTACCTGCGCGGTGGCCTGGTCGCCCAGCCAGCGATCGAACAAGCCGCTCATAGCTGCAAGCTCGCTTCGGCCCTTAGGCGATCGGGCAGGCGCGGCACCTCACCGATCAGCGGCAGTACCAGCATAGGCAGCACGTTGTTCAGTTTCGTTTTGGGGTAGTTGATGGTCACGGTCAGCAATTTGTCGGCGCCCAGGGTCACCTGGGTATCACTGGCGGGCTGGAAGTCGAACGCGGCGGGTATCCACTGCAACTGTTGGCTGATGACCTGGTGGGCCAGGGTCTGCACATCGGCGCTGTAGCTGGCGCTGTCCGGGTCCAGGGCCACGCAGCGGCGCACGGCTTCGGCACTGGCCTGGTTGAATGACTGCAGCATCAGCATGGGCAGGGTGTAGCTGACCAGGCCGTAGAACACCGCGAAAAAGATCATGAATACGGCCGCGAACTCAATGGCCGCTGCGCCTTTTTGCCGTTTTGCCGGGCCTGCTTTCATGATTGCGTCTACCCTGACCATGAATCCTGAGTAACAGCATAGAACCGATCGTCGAACAGGGATGGCCATTTGCCTATGCATAGCCTTGCAGTGCTTGTCTGGCTGGTGTTGTGCGCTGGGCAGGATGCCTGGGAGCGGCAGATTTCCAATGTCCTGACGCTGGGGGCTGCTGCCTGTGCGCTGGCCTGGTTGCTGGCCACCGGGCACAGTTGGCTAGGTGCTCAGGGCAGCGATGCAGCGCTTGCTTTCGTCATCGTCCTGCTACTGACGCTGCCCGGCTACATGCTCGGCCAGTTCGGGGCTGGCGACGTCAAGCTGCTCGGCGCGCTTGCCCTGGGCACCAGCCTGGACCACGTACTCGGCACGTTCATTGGCGCTGGTGTGGCAATGGTTGTATGGCAAATGGTACGGCGCAGGTCACGCCAGCCAGGGGAGAAAAGGCCGTTTGCGCCTTGCTTGCTGGCAGGCTTTGCCGTTTCGCTGGCCTGGGTTGGCTAAACATCTTCAAGGTATGCAAAGAATCTGTAGGCGATTGCCCAGCCCACAGAGCCCCCGCTAAGTCAGCGAGTCAGTTGTTTCGCTCTGCCATCTTTGTCCAGCGGTAGAAGTCGGGGATTTCGTACTTGTAGGTATCCAGCCAGCGCTGCATGGACTGGTCACGCTCCCGCGCGGTTTGCACCTGCAGGTGCCTGGATGCCTGCTCACCGCTGGACTGCAAGCGCAGCAGCCGTTCGGTCGCCGTCTCGTCCAGAGGGGGATGGTGCGGGTTTTCCTCGGCCAGTAACGTCGCGCTGCCAACGCAGCAGGCCAGTACCATCACATACCTGATCATGATCACCTCCGCGTATCAATTGACCATCATGTCCTGGGCCCTGGTCGACGCGATCGGGCCTCGGCCGCCGGCCTTGATCTTGCTGGCCCGCGCCTGGGCTTCGGCAAACTGCCCAGCTTTGAGCTGCAGCCGGTATACCAGGTCGGTGGCCTGTTGCCAGTTGTCCTGCACCAGCGCCAAGGTCACCAGGTTGACAGCAGGCAGCGTGTTGTCGTCCTTCAGTTCAATGGCCGTCAGCAACTCGAAGCGAGCTTGCTCATAGCGCCCCATGTTCATCAAGACCACGCCTAGGTCGTTGCGCACCCGTTCGTCGGTAGGCGCAAGCCGTACTGCGCGTTGCAGGTGCTGCAGGGCCTGGACGTCGTCGCCCCGGGCTGAGGTCAATTGGCCCAGGCCATGTTCGCCTTCGGCGGCCAGGCAACCGCCAAGCAGGCTGCGGTACAAGGGCTCGGCTTCGCCGAGGCCAAGCAGCCGTGACACTTTGGCCTTGCGCAGGCGAACCTGTTCGAAGGTGTCCGGCAGTTGCTGCAAGTGGGCAAGGCTGGCGTGCGGGCGCCCGTCGTTGAGCATTTCGTCTGCCAGGTTCAGTGACAGTTGCTGGTCGGCGTCTGGCTTGCTGCAACTGGCGGTAGCGAACAACTGGCGCAGGCCTTCCGGCTGCTGCCCGGCGCATCCGGTCAACAACACCAGGCTTGCGCACAACAGGATTGTCTTCATCAATCAGTCCTCATGGGCTTAACGCCCGCGCCAATGCAGAGAAACCCGGGCCGGCAAGGACAATGAGCAAGGCCGGGAACAGGAACACCATCATCACTGCCGACATCTTTGCCGACATCATCGACACCCGTTCTTGCAGGCGGGTCAGGCGACGGTCGTCGAGCAGCGCCTTCAGTGCCTGCAACGACTTCATCGCGCCACTGCCCTGTGTCAGCAACTGGCGCAGGATCACGCAGGTATCGGTGAACTCATCCACAGCCAGCAACTGGGCGACCTTTTCCAGCTCCGGGCCCAGCGCCATGCCTGAGTCCACCCGCTGCAGCACTTGGCGCAACTCTGCGCTGGTGTGCGGGATCAGCGTCCGGCCTTCCTGGCTCAGCACGCGCAGTGCCTGTTCAACGGCCAGGCCGGTCTCGAATAAAATCCGCAGCAAGGGGATCAGCAGGCTGACTTCTTCTGCAATGCGCTGCTGGCGACGTGCCGCAGCCACGGCCAGCAGTCGCTTGGGCAGCAGGTAACCTACGCCCAGCGCGCACGATGGCCAGACCAACCAGCCGGCTGCGGCGCTGCCCTTGAACACCTGTTGCAGCAGCAGCGTCATTGCCACGGCCAGCAGCGGCAGGCCCAGCTGAACAGCGGCAAACAGAGCACGCTGGCGGCTGCGGCGCCAGCCGATACGTTCGAGCAGGGCCTGGCTTTCGCCGTCGAATCTCTGTAGGCGCTGCCCCCACGGGCTGCTGCCCAGCCAGTGCAACCAGTCCCCCAGGCGCTCGTCGCGGGTCAGCCGCCCTTGCAGCCGTCGGGCCACCAGTACTCGTGCGCGCCATTGGCGAACAGCCTGCAGGCCAAACAGGCAGGCAGCGATGAACAGGCACAAAGTGCAGATCAGCAAGGCCATGGTCACAGGCTCCTCATCATTCGCCACAGCACCAGGCAGCCGAGCACCTGCAGGGCAAAGGCCAGCAACAGCATCATCTGGCCGCTGCTGTCCTGCCACATGGTCAGCAGGTAATGCGGGTTGGCCATCAGGAAGTAACCGACCATCGCCAGCGGCAACGAGCCGAGAATGATTGCGGTGATGCGGGTTTCGCCGGTCATCGCCTTGAGCTGACGCGCCCCTTGTTCCCGCTCGCGGATCAGTTTGATCAGGTTTTCCATCAGCTCGCTGGCATTGCCGCCGTAGCGCTGGTTGATGCGCAAGCCGAGGGCGAACAGCCGCAGTTCGTCCTGTTTGTGCAGTTCGGCCAGCTCGCTCACAGCATCCTCCAGCGTCACGCCCAACTGTACGTTGCGACGCACACGCGCCATGGCTGAGCGCAGGGGATCGCGGCTACTGTCGATACCGCCCAGCACTGCATCATTGAGCGTGCGGCCGGCCTTGAGGCTGCGCACGCTGTAGTCCAGCAGGCTAGGCAACTGGTCGACGATTTGCCGCATCTGCCGGCGGCTTTGCCAGCTCAGGATCAGGTACGCAAGGGTTGGCAGGCCGACCAGCAGCATCAAGGCGGCCACCCAGCCGGCGGTGATCAGCGCCAGCACCACCACGCCCAGCCACGCCAGCAACCAGCGCTGTGGCTCGATGTCGCCAGCCCCCAAGCCAGCGCGCTGCAGCAGCGCGTCGAGCCATTCGCGCCGTGCGGTGCCATTGCGCACGATGCTGAACGCCCGCCCCAGGCGTTGCAGGATGCGCTCTTCTTGCCGCTTGTACAGGCCGCGGCGCAACAGCAGCAGGGCGACGCCCATCAACAGCGGGGACAGCGCCAGCAGCAGGGGGCCGGTCACAGCACGCCCTCTGCGCGCAGCTTGCTGCCCGCCGGGTTAGGTGCTTCGCGCAGAAAGGTATCGCCGCCGCGCCGATCGAGGCGGAACAGGGTGTTGGTCACGTACACCTCATCGCGCACGCCGATCACTTCCAGCACCTCGCTGACGCAACGTCGACCATCGGGCAGGCGGGTCAGCTGGATCACCACATCCAGCGCCGCGCAGACCATTTGCCGCAAGGTCTTTTCGGCAATCTGCCGACCGCTCAGGCCGACCAGGGTTTCCAGGCGCAGCAGCGCATCCTGCGCGGAGTTGGCGTGCACCGTGCTCATCGAACCATCGTGGCCGGTGTTCATCGCCGTGAGCACGTCGAGCACTTCGCTGCCGCGGATCTCGCCCAGAATGATGCGGTCGGGGCGCATGCGCAGGGCGTTGCGGATCAGTTCGCTGGCCTTGATTTCGCCATGCCCTTCGGCATTCGGCGGGCGAGTTTCCAGGCGCACCACATGGGGGTGGTGCAGTTGCAGTTCGGCGACGTCTTCGATGGTCACCAGGCGTTCGCGGGGCGCGATCATCTGGCTGAGGATGTTCAGCAGGGTGGTCTTGCCGGTGCCGGTACCGCCACTGACCAGGATGTTGCAACGTTTGCCCACGGCGCGCTCGAAGAAGTCGAAGATGGCCTGGTCGATGGCGCGGGTGGCCAGCAGGTCGGCACTCTTGAGCATGTCCTGGCGGAACTTGCGGATCGACAGGCACGGGCCGTCCAATGCCACAGGTGGGATGATCGCATTCACCCGGCTGCCGTCGGGCATGCGCGCGTCGACCATTGGCGAGGATTCGTCCAGGCGTCGGCCGAGCGGTGCGAGGATGCGCTGCATCACCCGTTCCACATGGTGAGCGTCGATAAAGCGCAGGTCGGTCTGTTGCAGCAGGCCCGCCCGCTCCACGAACACCCGGTGGGGGCCGTTGACCAGGATTTCCGTGACGGTGGGGTCACGCAGCAACACTTCCAGCGGGCCGAAACCGGTCAGCTCATCCACCAGCTCCTCGGCCAGGCGCTCCATTTCGTAGCGCGACATGGCCAGGTGCAGGCGCGCGACGTAATCGCCCACCTGCTCCAGCACGAACTGGGTCAGCGCTGGCCGCGCGCCTTCCAGCAGGTTGCGGCCGCTGTCCTCGATGGCGTCGATGGCAAAGCGGTGCAGGGCACGCTTTAGCGCGTAGGGGTCGCCCGAGGCGTGTTGCTGGCCACCAAAGGGTTGGTCATTGCTCATTTGTTGCCCCAAAGCCGACGCAGCCAGGTGAAGCCTGGTGGTGCGAGGTTTTCCGAGCGCCGTGCCAGGCGCTCACCCAGGCTGCGCAGGGCTTGAGTGAGGCTTTCACGCGGGGCCAGTTCGAACAGGCTCAGGCCCTGGTTTTTCACGTTCAGGCGTACTTCGGGGCTACAAGGGATGGCCTTGAGCAAGGGCAGCCCGTAACGTTTGGCCAGGGTGTCGGCGTCGGGGGCAACGTTGCCCAGGTAGCGGTCGACCAGCAAGCTGGCGTGTTCCAGCTTCATGCCGTTGTCACGCCACAGGTCGAGCACTTCAAGGTTGCGCCGGCAGTCGAGGATATTCTGGTCGGTGTAGACAATCAGTTTGTCGCAATGGCTCACCAACGTGCGCAGGGCTTCGCTGTCGGCATGCCCGGTCAGGTTCACGACAATGTGCTGGAAGTGCTGGCGCAAAGCGCTCAGCAGCATGTACAGCTCGGCGGCGCTGGTTTGTTGCAGCGGTTCATCGGCCTCGGCGTAGGTCAGCAGGCGCAAGCCCTTCTTGTCACGCGTGAATGCGCTGTCGATCAGTGTGGTGTCGAGGCGGCGCAAGTGGCGCAGGGCGTCGCCGAAGAAGAACGAAGCCTCCAGGCCGAGTAGCGCCAGGCTGTCGCCACGCGGCAGGCCCAGGTCCAGCAGCAGGGTTTGCTGGCCGCTTTCCTGCACCACGCGGGCCAGGTGGGTGGTGAGCAATGCCCCGTCCGCATTGGCTTGTATGCCGAACAGCACCGTAAGCCCGCCAAGGCTGGGGTTGCTGGCCACCGTCGGCATGCGCTTGCCCAGGCGCCGCACCAGCCCGGCCACCTCGCTGGCGCGTGAGCCATAGGCGACGAAGTCGCGGGCGCCTGCGCGCATGGCATGCAGCACCAGTTGGTTGTCCATGCCATCGCCGAGGGCGACGATTGCCAACATCGGCCTGGCCTCCAGCACCCCCTCGATCAAGGCGCACTGGCTGACCAGCTGTTCGCGGTCCAGGCCGATGAACATCAGGTTGCTGTAGGTGGCATTGACCAGTGCCAGCAACTCGTCGAGGCTGCCGGCACTGGTCCCGATTACCTGGCCTTGCGGCGCCAGTGCGCCCTGTAGCCAGTGGAGGTCCTCTTCGTTGCGGGTGATGGCGAGGAAGGTGGGGTTCAGGCTCTCGTTCATTGGGATAATCCGCCCTTGCCATCGAAGTTGCCGTTTTCGAGGAAAAACAGGCGCCCCCAGCTGGGGTCGTAGTTGCGCAGGTTCTCGCCCGGCAGTTCTGGCAGCCGTGCGTTGGCCGCCAGGGGCTGGACCAGGTGTGGAGTGACGATCATCAGCAGTTCGGTTTCTTCGCGGCGCATGGCCGAGTTGCGGAAGAACGCACCCAGTATCGGCAGGCTGCCCAGGCCGGGTAGCCGGTCTACTGCGGAACGCGTGTTGTTGCTGACCAGGCCGCTGATGATGAAACTTTCGCCATCGGCCAGGGCAATGCTGGTGTCGGTGCGCCTTACCGTCAAACCCGGCACCTGTGTGCCGGCGATGGTTACCACGTTGTTGTAGTCCAGTTCGCTGACCTCTGGCGCCACCTTGAGTGTGATCCTGCCTGGGCTAATGATGGTTGGTGTCAGCGCCAGACGTACGCCGAACTCTTTGTATTCGATCGATACGTTGTCGCTGCCTGCGCTGGGCACCGGGATCGGAATTTCACCGCCTGCCAGGAAGCTTGCTGTCTGGCCGCTGAGCACGGTCAGGCTCGGGCGCGCCAGGGTATAAGCGAAGCCGCTGTTTTCCAGAGCGTTGATCATGGCCAGGAAGCGGCTGCTGCCGCCGCCCCAGACGATGTTGAAGACGGTGTCGTCGAGGGGGATAGATGGGGTTGCGATCGGGACCGAACCGGGGGTGACGGAAGTGCCGGGTACGGTACCCGGCGAGCCGATCAGGCTGTTGTTCGACCCCTTGAAGAACAGCCGTGCACCGGCCTCCTTGTATTTGGTGCGGCGTACTTCCACGAAACGGATGTCGGCCTGCACCTGGCTGATCAGTTGCGCATCCTGCGACGGCAAAAAGCTGTCTTGCGCCATGTCGGCACTGGCCCGGCCTTTGACGAACACCATGGCCCGGTGCGGTGACGGGGCGCATGCTGTCCACAGCATCAGGGTGGTATTGCCCTGGCCCACCGCGGTAATCACCACGCCGCGCTCTCCGCTGGCCTGCACATCAGCCACCTTGGGTTCGCCTACGGCAACCCGGCTGATCGCCAGTGGCAGGCGCAGTTCCTGCTGCAGGCCCTGGTCTATCTCGATGACCGAGGGCAGTTGATTGAACGCCTCGCAGCCTTTGCCGGATGCCTGGGCCTGGGGCAACAGCACGGCCAGCAGCCCGGTACAACATGCTTGTCTCAAAAAGGAACTACGCATCGCTGCATCCTTGCCAGGTCAGGGGTTTTTATTCGTATCGTCAGCCTGTGCGCCACGGATGATGTGCATGGCGGGTTTGGGTTTACTGGTCGCCAGGCTGGCAGCGTTGGCCACCGGCGACTGGGATAGCTGGCTGAAACGGTAGAGTTCGCGGTTGGCGGCGTCGACCTGCGGTTTGGCATCGGGTTCGTTCCAGTACCGCGCCAGGCGTTGTTCATCGGCACTGCGCACGGCCAGGCGCAACGTACCGGCCTGGGCAGCCAGCATCAAACGGCTGACCAAGGCCTCGGGCACTGCCAGCGCCACGGTGCGCGTCCCCATGCCATGGCTCAGGCTGGCTTGTTCGCGCCGGGCCTTTTGCTCTTCGGCGGTCTGCGCCGGGCGGCCGTCGTTGGCCAGGCCCGTCTGCTCGCCAACACTGAGTACGCGCAAGGCCGGCAGCACCACCTGGGCGGAGGATTGCGGGTTGTTCGGCTCTTCACGCAGGAACAGCAATACGTCTACGTAGTCGCCCGGGCGCAGTTGGCCGGCGGCGCCGACCACTTCGTCCACTCCGACTGCCACGGCCCGCTCGCTGGTGCGGATCATCCGCGCCAGCGGCCCGCCGGGTTGGAAGCTGAACTCATCCAGCCAGGTGCCTGCTGCAAGCGGCCTGGCGCTGGTGCGCCCGATTACCTGCGCGGTTTGCTGGTAGGCCCCTGCGGGGGCAACCTGCAGGCGTTCGATCAGCACATCGTCTTGAGTGACCGGCGTATTGGCTGGCAAAGCCTTGCGCAGTACGACAACGGCAGTACGCGGTGGCTCCGGTGGGGTGGTGGGCGGTGGGGCGATGGCTGCAATCGGTTGTTGGGCCGTAGGGGTAGCCGGTGCGGGCGCAGTCGCAGGGCGGCTCAGCACCACACCCCAGTAGCCTGCCAACAGTGCTGCCAGCAGGAAGAACGCAGCCAGGCATAGGGTCAAGCGACTGCTCATCTCGGCCTCCCTGCACGCATCGACTGATGTCAAAAAGTCATCATTTCGCTATAGAACGGTAGCGCAGTCATCGCCATTTGCCATGCGTGAGAGGTTTTTTTTGGGGGGCGTGTGATTAAGTCGAGGCAATACAGACAGTTAGCAATTTTGCGGGTGTTAATCCTCTTGAGATAATACTTTGTAATTAATCCTTTAATACATTTGCAGTCCGCCTCAGCTTGGCAATTCTTTGATGGCAAATGGGTGTCACTTTGATATCGCAATCGCCGGCATGTGCCGCAAGGAGCTGAGACATGAAACTGTTCATTCTGCACTGCATGAACTTCCTGCATCGCAAGGACGGTGCGTCCGGTATCGAATATGCGGTCATCGCGACGATGGTCGCAGTGGTGCTTGCCGCCTTCGTCGGGGACATCTCCACGGCCGTCAACACCACCTTCACCACGATCAAAGATGCCCTTTGACCGGTGAGCAGGAGCCAACGCCATGTCGAACTCGAACGCTTTCCCGCGCCAGCAGATCCTCTTGGTGGATGACGAGCAGGACGCTTTGCTGGAGCTGACCGAACTTCTCGAGAACGAAGGCTTCGCTTGCTTGACCGCGACATCGGCAAAAGCTGCCTTGCAACAACTTACCCGTCATCCGGACGTTGCTCTGGTCATCACCGACCTGCGTATGCCGGAGGAAAGTGGTATCGGTTTGATCAGGCGCATGCGCGACCATACGGCCCGCCAGCACCTGCCAGTGATTGTCGTGTCCGGGCAGGCTGAGCTGGATGACGTCAGCGAATTACTGCACTTGCAGGTGGTGGATTTTTTCCGCAAGCCGCTTTATCACGCGCGCTTGCTGAATACACTGGAGAACCTGTTCCCCGTACCAAAGCTGAGGATAGTGAATTGAGGGAGGCCTTGAATGAAAACGCCCGGCACTTGGCCGGGCGTTTTCATTGGTGCGATCAGGCGTCCGGGTCACTCAGTTCCAAGACGCCGCGCTTGCTGCGCAGCTTGCCGTAGAAGTGTTCCAGCGCGTGATTGAGCTTGGTGGCGGCACCGTCGACTGCCTGGTCCAGCGAAGTGGCGGTGTGGGTCACGGAAATCGGTTGGTGGCCTTTCGGGCGAGCCTCCATCTGGCAGCGTTTGTCATGCGGTCCGGGCTTGACGCCGTTCTCGTCGCGCAGGTGAACCTCAATGCGGGTGAGGTCTTCTTCGTAACGTTCCAGCGAGTTCTGCAGTGTGCTGCGGACCCACTGGTCGAGCCGGGCGTTACCGTCGAAATCGTTGCTGCTGTTGACCTGGATTTGCATGATTCAATCCTTATTCAGCTTGCTCGCATGGAGACGCGCTCAGGTCCTTGAGACCCTTGGAATTTCTGCGCCTCTTGACTCTAAGGTCAGGCAAGCGCGAGACGAATTCAAGCCCTTTTGGAAAATAAATTTCTTGTTGCAGATTGGCGGGCTGCGACGTGCCGTTATCGTGGCCAAACGGGGAGAGGATTCTGGGCTTTGCTTATGAGAATTGAAATCATTATTATTGCAGCCTTTAAAACGCCCGGACCCCGCCATGACGCGCAAAACCGCCGGCCTTCCCCTCAGCTATCGCCTGGCCGTGACCTCCCGTAGCCTTGCCGCGTTGCTGGGTGGCTACCTGCTGGCGTCCCTCGCGAGCGTCTGTATTGCCTTGCTGGCCCCACTGCCAAAGGTCGATGCCACGCTCATCGGCCTGCTGCTGTCGTTCGTCTTCTACCTGCTGGCGTTCATCTGGTGTTTTGCCTGCCGCAGCGCCTTTCGCGCCTGGTTGGGCGTATTGGCGCCAAGCCTGCTGCTGAGCGTGATCAGCGGCGTTGCCTACTGGATGAAAAACGCATGAAAGAAGGCTTCCGCCCGGCCATGGCCTGGCTGCACACCTGGACTGGCCTGATCTTCGGCTGGCTGTTGTTCGCCATCTTCCTGACCGGCACGCTGTCGTACTTCAAGGAAGAAATCACTCATTGGTCACAGCCTGAAGTACGCAGCCATGCTTTGGACCCGATCAATAGCCTGGCTGTCGCTCAACGTTACCTGCAGGACAATGCAGGGCATTCGCGTACCTGGTTCATTCGCCTGCCGAACGAACGGGAGGCCGCCTTGAGTGTGGGCTACCGCGACCCCAGCGGCGGCCCACGTGGCTTTGTCAGAAAAACCCTCGATACCCAGACCGGCCAGCCGGTGGCAGCACGTGACAGCCGCGGTGGTGAGTTCTTCTACCGCTTTCACTTCCAGCTTCAGATGCCTTACCCGGTTGGCCGTTGGCTCTCGACGTTCTGCGCTTTCATCATGCTGCTGGGGTTGGTCACCGGCATCATTACCCACAAGAAGATCTTCAAGGAGTTTTTCACCTTCCGCCCTGGCAAGGGGCAGCGTTCCTGGCTGGACGGGCACAACGCCATCGGCGTGCTGGTGCTGCCGTTCCACCTGATGATCAGCTACAGCAGCCTGGTGCTGTTCATGTACATGGTGATGCCGGCGGGCATCATGGCCAGCTACGGCAATGACACCGACAAGTACTTCAACGACCTGTTTGGCCGCAACGATGCGCCCAAGGCGGCCCAGGTGGCCACGCCGCTGGTAGCGCTGCCGAGCCTGTACGCCAAGGTGCAGGAGCTGCAGCCGGGGGCGCGTGTCGGCAACATCCAGGTGCAGAACCCGGGCGACAGCAATGCCCGCGTCACCTTCACCCAATCGGCAGCCGACCACGTGGCCTATCGGCGTAGTGCCAACTGGACATTCGATGGGGCCAGTGGTGCGCTGTTGAGCCAGGGCAAGCCAGAGAGCGGAGTAATGATGACCGCCTTCAGTTTCGCCGGGCTGCACATGGGTAACTTCGCCGGGCCTTGGCTGCGCTGGCTGTATTTCTTCTTTGGCGTGGCCGGTACTGCAGTGATTGGTACCGGGTTGGTGATGTGGCTGGGCAAGCGCCAGCTCAAGCACGCCAGGAACGGGCATATGCCAGGTGAGCTGCGTTTGGTCGAGGTGCTCAATATTGCCAGCATGAGTGGCTTGTTGCTGGCGGTGGCGGGCTTCTTCTGGGCCAACCGCCTGGTGCCCTTGGCTGTCGAAGGCCGGGCTGACTGGGAAGTGAATGCTTTCTTCATCGTCTGGGGCTTGTCGCTGGTGCACGCCGTGCTGCGTAGCGGGCGCAAGGCCTGGGGCGAGCAACTGGCGCTGGGTGCGCTGGCCTTCGCCCTGCTGCCGTTGCTCAATGGCCTGACGACTGACCGGGGCTTGAACCATTCGGTACTGGAGGGCGACTGGGCCATGGCCGGCTTCGATCTGACAGCCCTGGGGACCGGCCTGTTTCTGGCCTGGCTGGCCCGCAAGATGCTGGCCAGCCCCACGCCCGTAGCCAAGCGCGCCGCGCGTGCGACAAAAAAGCCGAGCATTGAAACGGTGGGGGCGAGCTGATGCTGGGTAACGCACTGATCGCCTTTGCAGGCTTCGTTGCCCTGTGCCTGGCGATGGAAAAGCACTTCAGCGACTTGCTCGGGCGCAAGCCGCGCCCGCGCCACTTGCACCTGTTGCGTGTCGCAGGTTGGCTGCTGCTGATACTGTCGCTGGTGCTCAGCGTGCACCAGCGTGGCTGGGCCCTCGGCCTGGTGGAGTGGACCGCGGTGATGATGGCCGGGGTAACACTGTGGGTGTTCGGCCTGCCGTACCAGCCTCGTCTGCTGCTGGGCCTGGCTGCCGTCAGCGTGGTGCTGGGCCCGATGCTCGCCGTGTTTGCCGTGTGACCCCCGTGAGCGAGCCAGGGGATATCATCGAGCCTCACGCTGACAGCGCAGGCGCACGTGCACGTTTCGTTCAGGTGTTCCAGGCCCAGCGTGCGCGTATGGAGGCGCTGGTAAGCCGTCGGGTCGGCTGCCGCGCCACCGCTTCGGACCTGGTCCAGGAGTTGTTCCTGCGTTTCTGGCGTCGCCCCGAGGTCAAGGTCGAGGCGCTGGACACTTACCTGTTGCGTTGTGCGGGCAACCTGGCCATAGACCACCTGCGCAGCGAAAGTAGCCGCGAACGCGTGGCCGAAGCCGCTGTGCCGGTGAACGAGGCGAGCCTGGCCCAGGCCCCTGAGCAGGCCGTGGAGGTCGACCATGACTTGCAGCGTATCGAGGCCACCTTGCGTGCCTTGCCCGAGCGCACCCGGCAGATCTTCCTGCTCAACCGCATTCACGGCTGCAAGTACAGCGAGATCGCCAAAGCCATGCAGCTGTCACAGAGCGCCGTGGAAAAGCATATGATGCGCGCCCTTGAAGCGTGCAAGGCGAGTGTTGCCGAGCCCGCGTCCACCCCACGCCGGCCAGGGAGCGCCCGTCGATGAGCCGTTTACCGCCGATCACCGAGGCGCAGTTTCAGGCTGCCCTGCAATGGTTCAACCGGATCAACGGGCAACCCGGGCAAGCCGAAGGGGCGGCATTCAAGCGCTGGTTGCTGGCCGACCCCGCGCACCGCGCAGCCTACGAACAGGCCCAGGTGCTGTGGCAGAAAAGCGCCGCCCCGGCGGCGCGGCTGGCGGACGAAGAGCAGGACGCCCTGCAGCGCTACCTCGATGCCATGGCCAGACCACCGGCGCGTGGCGGCTGGCGGCGGGTGGCAGGGTTGGCGTTGGCAGCCTGCCTGGTGCTGGCCGTGGGCGTCGCTGGTGGTTGGCACCCGGGGTACTGGTTGCAGGACCTGCAGGCGGACTACAGCAGTGCCGGGCAGATTCGCCAGGTGACCTTGGCCGACCAGTCGCAGGTGACGCTTGATGCCGGTAGCGCCATTGCGGTCGATTTCGCCCAGGGTGAGCGCCGTGTGCGGTTGCTGCATGGCGCGGCGTTCTTCGAGGTTACCCATACCGGTGAGCCGTTCCTGGTGGAAGCTGCCGGCGGCGAAGTGCGGGTGCTCGGCACCCAGTTCGAGGTGCGTGAGCAAGGCGAGGGTGCCCAGGTGACGGTACGCAGCGGGCGTGTGGGCGTCAGCCCCGCGCAGGGCACTTTGGCGCGAGAACTGACTGCCAACCAGCAGGCTACCTACAGCGCGGGCAGGGTAAGCGACACCCTGGCGGTGGACAGTGACAACCGCCTGGCCTGGCGCCAAGGTTGGCTGAACTATTATCAGGTTCCGTTGGCGCAGGTGATCGAAGACCTTGGGCGTTATTACCCAGGGCGCATCCTGTTGCTCGATGGTGACCTGGGGCAGCGCAAGGTCAGCGGCAGCTTCCCGGTGGCCGAGCCGCTGCTGGCGCTGGATTCGCTGGGCAAGGTGATGGGTTTTTCACGGCAGACCGTGTTGGGGCGTTTGACCCTGATTCGGTAGTTGCCTGTGCCGGCCTCTTCGCGGGTGAACCCGCTCCTACAGCGTCCCCCCCTGTAGGAGCGGGTTCACCCGCGAAGAGGCCGGCACAGCAAAAATATTTCCAGGCACAGGTGAGGTAACAGCACGTGGCATCCGTGTAATGAGTGAAAGTGCGATTGATTCGCAGTAATCACCCTTCCACAGGTCAGCGTCCATGAAGTTCTCCCCGCGTTGCGTCCCTCTCTGGTTCGGCCTTGTTGCGCTCCCGGCCTTCGCTGTCGCCCCCCTGGTGAGCGCGGCCGAGCAACTGCAGGCCTATACCTTCGCCCAGCCGGCCCAACCCTTGGCCCAGGCCCTGAATGCCTTCAGCCGCACCACCGGCCAGAGCGTGGTCTACACCCTCGAACTGCCGGGCGTGCAAGCGCCAGCGCTGAATGGTCGGTTCAGCGCCGAGCAGGCGCTGCAACAACTGCTGGGCAACGTTGGGCTGGCCTGGCGCCGCGTCGACGCACGTACCCTGACCCTCGAACCTGTAGACACTTCCGCCGCCCTCAACCTACAGGCCACCACCGTGACCTCGCAGCTGGACGACTACAGTTACCAGCCCCCGGCCAGCGCTTCGATCATGCGCGGGCAGGGGCCGAACCAGGACATCCCCCAGGCAATCAACGTGGTACCGGCACAGGTCATCCGCGACCAGGCCCCGCGCAACCTCGATGACGCCCTGACCAACGTCAGCGGCATTACCCAGGGCAACAACTTCGGCGGCACGTCCGATACGGTGATGAAGCGTGGCTTCGGCGACAACCGCGACGGCTCGATCATGCGCGATGGCATGCCCGTGGTGCAGGGTCGCAACCTCAACGCCAGCACCGAACGGGTCGAAGTGCTCAAGGGGCCTGCCTCGTTGCTGTACGGTATCCAGGACCCGGGTGGGGTCATCAACGTGGTCAGCAAGCGTCCGCAGTTGCAGCAGTACAACGCCCTGACTGTGCGCGGCTCGACCTATGGCAGCGGCAAGAACGGCAGCGGTGGCGGGCTCGACAGCACGGGCGCACTGGGTGACAGCAACTTCGCCTACCGCCTGATCGTCGACCACGAAGACGAGGACTACTGGCGCAATTATGGCGTGCACCGCGAATCGCTGGTGGCGCCGTCGCTGGCCTGGCTGGGCGAAGACACCCAGGTGGTGCTGGCCTACGAGCACCGTGAGTTTCTCTACCCCTTCGACCGTGGCACCGCGTTCGGCAACAACGGCCACCCGCTGAACATCCCCGCCACGCGCCGCCTGGATGAGCCGTTCAACGACATGGAAGGGCGTTCCGACCTGTATCGCCTGGAAGTCGATCATCAGCTGGCTGATGACTGGAAGCTGCACGTTGGCTACAGCTTCAATCGTGAGACCTACGATGCCAGCCAGGTTCGCGTGACCGGCGTCAATGAAACCCAAGGCACGCTGACACGCAGCATCGACGGCACTCACAATGCCATGAGTCGTGACCAGTTCGTGACCCTGAGCCTCAATGGCAATGTCGAGCTGGCGGGGATGCAGCATGACCTGCTGTTTGGCATCGACCATGAAGACCGCAAGATCTTTCGCGGTGACCTGATCCGCCAGACACCGCAGTCCACGTTCAGTTATCTGGACCCGGTCTACGGACAGGAAGTGGAGGGCACCAACGTACGCGCCAGCGACAGCGACCAGACCGACAAGCTGCGCACCGATGCGCTGTTCGTGCAGGATGCGCTGCACCTCGATGAGCACTGGATCCTTGTAGCTGGTGCGCGTTTTCAGCAGTACGACCAGTACGCTGGCCGCGGTCGCCCGTTCAAGGCCAATACCGACATCAGTGGCCAGGCCTGGGTCCCCCACGCCGGTATCGTCTACAAAGTGGACGACCAGCTCTCGTTCTATGGCAGCTACAGCGAGTCGTTCAAGCCCAACTCGACCATCGCGCCGCTGACCGGCAATGTTGTGCTCGACGCCTCGGTGGCACCTGAGGAGGGCAAGTCGTGGGAGCTGGGCGCCAAGCTCGACATGCCGGGCCGCATCACGGGCACCCTGGCGTTGTTCGATATCACCAAACGCAATGTACTGGTCTCGAACATTGACGCCATCACACGCGAGACGGTCTACAGCAATGCGGGTGAGGTCAGTTCACGCGGTGTGGAGCTCGATGTGACCGGCCAGCTCAGCGAGCGCTGGAGCCTGATCGGCAGTTATGCACTGACCGATGCCAAGGTAACCAAGGACCCTGATCTTCAGGGCAACCGCCTGCAGAACGTGGCCCGGCACAGCGGCTCGCTGTCGGCGGTGTATGACTTTGGCAGCCTGTTCGGGGGGGACCGGCTGCGCTTCGGTGCCGGCGCCCGTTATGTAGGCGAACGTTCTGGTAACTCGACCAACACCTTCGACCTGCCGAGCTATACCGTTGCCGATGCGTTTGCCACTTATGAAACCAAACTCGACGAACACAACGTGCGCCTGCAGCTGAACGTGAAGAACCTGTTCGACAAGGTTTATTACAGCTCGGCGGTGAACCAGTACTTTGTGGCGGTAGGCGATGCGCGGCAGGTAAGTTTGTCGAGCACCTTCGAGTTCTAGGTCATCGGGGGCTGCAGAGCGGCCCCGGTTTCAGATGACAAAGGCGCTGCGGTATTCGCCAGGTGTGGCACCCAGGGCCTGTCGAAATCGGTTGCTGAAATGGCTGGCACTGGCAAACCCGCACAACAAGGCAATCTCCCCCAGCGGTAACACGCCCAGGCGCAACAGCTGGCACGCCCGGTGCAGCCGCCGGGCCAGCAGATACTGGTGCGGCGGGAGCCCGAAACTGGCGCGGAACATGCGCGCAAAGTGGTATTCGGACAGGTTGCAGCGCAGCGCCAGCTCGCCCAGGGTGATGGGCTGGTCCAGGTGTGCCTCGATGTAGTCTGCCAGTTGTCGGCGCAGGTTTGGCGCCAGCCCGCCTTTCAGGCGCAGGCCTTGGCGCAACCCGACCTGGCTGAGCAGCGCATGGTCAACGATCTCGTGCGCGAGGCTGCTGGCCAGCAGGCGCTCACTAGGCTCGTCCCAGTCCAACTGGATCAATTGACGAAAGCGTGCAGCCTGCTGCGGGTCGTCCAGAAAGGTTGCTTCCTGCAGTTGCAGCTCGCGCGGTTCCCGGTCGAGCAGACGCACACAGCCCAAGGCGAACTGCGCCTCGCTGACATACAGGTGCGCCAGGCGGATCGCGCCATTGACGACCCAGTTCGATTCCTGCCCGGCCGGCATCACGCACAGCTTGTCGGGTGCACCTTTGTCGGCCGGGCGCTGGCGGCGGAAAGTGCCGGTGCCGTCGGCGATGTAGCACGACAGGGTGTGATGGCTGGGTGCCTGGTAGTCGCGGGCATCGTCACGGTTGCTCCACAACGCCGCCGCCAGGCCGTCGCCCAGGTGCGCGCTCAGCTCCAGCCTTGCGTGGGGCGAGGCATGCATGGCGTTGAACACTTGCAACTGGTTGAGTGGCGTCATTGGCGGGTCCTCTTGCCAGCCATCCTACTGTGCACTGGATCGAGTGACATCTACCGGCGCAAGAAAAGCGCAAGTTTATGCAAGCTGACAGAGGCCGATCGAAAGAACACTGGTCATCCCTGTGGGGGCGGGTTTACCCGCCAAGCGCCGGGCACCGATTTCCAAAGGCCCAAGGAACTGCCGCCATGAACCTGTCACTCTATCTGCTCACCGTCCTGATCTGGGGCACCACCTGGATCGCCCTGAAACTCCAGCTAGGCGTGGTCGCGATCCCGGTGTCGATCGTCTACCGCTTCGCCCTGGCCGGCCTGATCCTGTTTGCTTTCCTGTTGATTACCCGCCAGTTGCAACCCATGAACCGCCGTGGCCACCAGATCTGCCTGGCCCAGGGCCTGTGCCTGTTCTGCGTCAACTTCATCTGCTTCCTCTGCGCCAGCCAGTGGATCGCCAGCGGCCTGATCGCGGTGGTGTTCTCAACTGCCACACTGTGGAACGCGCTTAACGCCCGAATTTTCTTCGGCCAGAAGATCGCCACCAATGTGCTTGGCGGTGGTGCCTTGGGCCTGCTTGGCCTGGGCCTGCTGTTCTGGCCGGAGCTGTCGCATCACGCAGCCAGCCGCGAAACCCTGTACGGCCTTGGCTTGGCCCTGTTGGGCACGCTGTGCTTCTCGGCCGGCAACATGCTGTCGAGCATGCAGCAGAAGGCCGGCCTCAAGCCGATGACGACCAATGCCTGGGGCATGGTCTATGGGGCGGTGATGCTGGCGGTGTTCTGTGTGGTCAGCGGCGTACCGTTCAGCATGGAGTGGAATGCGCGCTACATCGGTTCGCTGCTGTACCTGGTGGTGCCGGGGTCGGTGATTGCCTTCACTGCCTACCTGACCTTGGTCGGGCGCATGGGGCCGGAGCGGGCAGCTTACTGCACGGTGCTGTTCCCGTTGGTGGCGTTGAATGTGTCGGCGGTGGCCGAGGGTTATCAGTGGACGGCGCCGGCCTTGCTCGGTTTGGTGGCAGTGATGGCGGGGAATGTGCTGGTGTTTCGCAAGCCCCGGGCCAGGGGGGCTGAGGGTGTTGTGGTCGCCAAATAGATGATGGTTGCCTGGGCCGGCCCTTTCGCGGGTAAACCCGCTCCTACAGGGCAGTGCACACCCGTTGTAGGAGGGGGTTTACCCGCGAAGAGTCCAGCACAGGCACTCCAAATTGTAGGAGCGGGTTTACCCGCGAAGGGGCCAGCACAGGCACTCCAAATTGTAGGAGCGGGTTTACCCGCGAAGGGGCCAGCACAGGCACTCCAAATTGTAGGAGCGGGTTTACCCGCGAAGAGGCCAGCACAGGCACTCCAAAACGGTCAGCCCTTCCACACCTGCGGGTTCACCAGGTCCCGCGGCCGCTCGCCCAGCAGCGCCGCACGCAGGTTGTCGATCGCCCGGTTGGCCATGGCCTCGCGGGTTTCGGCTGTGGCCGAGCCAATGTGCGGCAAGGTCAGCGCATTGGGCAGCTTGAACAGCGGCGAATCGCTCAGCGGTTCTTTCTCGTACACGTCCAGGCCTGCGCCGCGGATGGTGCCGTTCTGCAGCGCCTCGATCAACGCCGCTTCATCCACCACCGGCCCACGGGCAATGTTGATCAGGAACGCACTCGGCTTCATCAGCTTCAGCTCGCGGCTGCTGATCAGCTTGCGGGTGGCATCGGACAATGGCACCACGATCACCACGAAGTCGGCCTCGGCCAGCAACTGGTCCAGGCTGCGGAACTGCGCGCCCAGTTCCTGCTCCAGCGCGGTCTTGCGGCTGTTGCCGCTGTACAGGATCGGCATGTTGAAGCCGAAGCGGCCACGGCGCGCCACTGCTGCACCAATGTTGCCCATGCCGACGATACCCAGGGTCTTGCCATGCACATCGCTGCCGAAGTGGGCCGGGCCCACGGTGGCCTGCCAGTTGCCGGCTTTGGTCCAGGCATCCAGTTCGGCAGTGCGGCGGGCGCAGCCCATGATCAGTGAGAAGCCCAGGTCGGCGGTGCTTTCGGTCAGCACGTCAGGGGTGTTGGTCAGTGCGATGCCGCGCTCGTTGAAGTAGTCGAGGTCGTAGTTGTCATAGCCGACCGACACGCTGGACACCACCTCCAGCCTGGCCGCACCCTCAAGCTGGACGCGGCCGAGCTTGCGGCCAACGCCGATCAGGCCATGGGCTTCTGGCAGGGCTTCGTTGAACTGGGCGCTGATGTCGCCGAGCTTGGGGTTGGGCAGGATCACGTTGAAGTCTTGCTGCAGGCGTTCGGCCATGGCCGGGGTGATTCGGCTGAAGGCCAGGACGGTCTTTTTCATCGGGCAACTTCTCTGCAAGGCGGGGTGGGGCTGTGCTGGCCTTTTCGCGGGCAAGCCCGCTCCTACAGAGGCGCGGTGCCTTGTAGGAACGGGCTTGCCCGCGAAGGGCCGGAACAGGCGAAATCAATGGTTAGCAACCTACCATTGTCCGCCCCCGCAATGCAGCAGCTTTTTAGTTGGCGATCAGCACCTGATGGGTTTTCAGGTCTGCCTCATGTGCGGCAAGAATCTCTGGCAGCGAGTTGCGCAGGTACTCGACCCAGGTCTTGATCTTGGCATCCAGATACTGCCGCGATGGATAGATGGCATACAGGTTCAGCTCCTGCAGGCGATACTCGGGCAGCACCCGTACCAGGCTACCGTCCCGCAGGCCCTCGATAGCCGAATAGATCGGCAACACGCCGACGCCCATGCCGCTGCGGATCGCAGTCTTCATGGCATCGGCGGTATTCACCATGAACGGCGAACTGGTGATGTTGACCATCTCTTGGCCTTCCGGGCCATCGAACAGCCATTTCTCCAGCGGTATGACCGGGCTGACCATGCGCAGGCAGGCGTGCCTGAGCAGGTCGGCAGGCTTGTGCGCTACACCATGCTTGGCGATGTAGGCGGGCGAGGCACAGACGATGCTGTAGGTGATGCCCAGGCGCTGTGAAACGAACCCCGAGTCGGGCAGTTCGGTGGCCAGCACGATGGAGACGTCATAACCCTCGTCGAGCAGGTCAGGCACGCGGTTGGCCATGGTCAAATCGAAGGTCACGTCCGGGTGCGTTTCGCGGTAGCGGGCGATGGCATCGACCACGAAGTGCTGGCCGACCCCGGTCATCGAATGCACCTTCAACTGCCCGGCCGGGCGCGCATGGGCGTCGCTGGCTTCGGCCTCGGCTTCTTCGACGTAGGTAAGAATCTGTTCGCAACGCATCAGGTAGCGCTTGCCGGCTTCGGTCAGCGCAATGCGGCGGGTGGTTCGGTTGAGCAGCCTTGTTTGCAGATGGGCTTCCAGGTTGGAGACCGCCCGCGACACGTTCGCGGTGGTCGTATCCAGTTGCGCCGCCGCGGCAGTAAAGCTGCCTAATTGGGCTACGCAACTGAAAGCACGCATGTTTTGCAGGGTGTCCATGGGTCACTCTCGAGGTAGAGGACAAAATTGTGTCACGAAGTAACCTAGAAAAGAGAAAAAGTTGCCTTCGACCAAAGGCGGATTATCGCTGTTTTGGTAACAAAGATTCGCAGGAATCTGCGCTTATCGCCAGTGCTGCCGCCCCCTAGAATTGCTCGGCCTCTTCACTTCTTCCTCGGGAAATCGCAGCTGTGCCGCGTCGCATCATCAGAACGCTCAAGGCGTTCAGTGCCTGTGCCCTTGCCCTCGCCTTGAGTGGTTGTATCGGAACCTGGGGCATCGCCCCGCAAAGCAAGACGCTGCAAGCCAATACCTTGACCACCGACGCGGCCATTCGCGAAGCCGCGACCGACGCTCACTGGCCCAACCAGCAGTGGTGGCGCGCCTATGGCGACCCGCAGCTGGACCGCTGGGTTGCCCTGGCCGTGGCCGGTAGCCCGAGCCTGGCCATGGCCGCAGCGCGAGTGCGCGAAGCCAAGGCCATGGCCGGTGTGGTCGAGTCGGCGGAAAAGCTCCAGGCCAACGGCCAGGCTACGCTCAAGCGCCACAACTGGCCGGAAGACCAGTTCTATGGCCCTGGCGCGCTGTCCGGTGCCAACACCTGGGACAACAACGCTGCCATCGGCTTTAGCTACGCCCTCGACTTGTGGGGCCGTGAACGCAATGCCAGCGAGCAGGCCGTGGACCAGGCGCACATGAGCGTGGCCGAAGCCCGCCAGGCGCAGCTGGAGTTGCAGAACAATGTGGTGCGTGCCTACATCCAGCTGAGCCTGCATTTTGCCCAGCGCGATATCGTCAAGGCCGAACTGGAACAGCAGGAGCAGATCCTGGCCCTGGCCAAGCGTCGCCTGGATGCTGGTATCGGCACCCATTTCGAAGTCAGCCAGGCCGAAGCGCCGCTGCCGGAAACCCACCGCCAGCTCGACAGCCTCGACGAAGAAATTGCCCTGACCCGCAACCAACTGGCGGCGCTGGCCGGCAAGGGCCCGGGGGACGGCGCGCAGTTGCAGCGCCCGGCCCTGGTCTTGGCCGCGCCATTGAAACTGCCCTCGAACCTGCCCGCCGAACTGGTCGGCCAGCGCCCTGACGTGGTCGCCAGCCGCTGGCAAGTGGCCGCGCAGGCGCGCGGCATCGACGTTGCCCACGCCGGCTTCTTCCCCAATGTCGACCTGGTCGGCAGCCTGGGCTTCATGGCGACCGGTGGTGGCCCGCTGGAGTTTCTCACCGGGCGCAAGTTCAACTACAACGTCGGCCCGGCCATCAGCCTGCCGATCTTCGATGGTGGCCGCCTGCGCTCGCAGTTGGGGGTGGCCTCTGCCGGCTACGACGTAGCCGTGGCGCGCTACAACCAGACGGTGGTCGGTGCACTGAAGAACATCTCCGACCAGTTGATCCGCCGCGAGTCGATGAAAGAGCAGTCGCACTTCGCGGCAGAGTCGGTCGCCGCTGCGCAGAAAACCTACGACATCGCCATGGTCGCGTTCCAGCGCGGCCTCACCGACTACCTGAACGTGCTCAACGCGCAGACCTTGCTGTTCCGCCAGCAGCAGGTGCAGCAGCAGGTACAAGCCGCCCGCCTGATTGCCCATGCCGAGCTGGTCACCGCCCTGGGTGGTGGCCTGCAGGCCGGTCAGGATGCGCCGAAAGAGGAACGCCAGGCTGCACCGAAAACCCCGGCCACCTTGGCCATTTTCGACAAGAAGCCGGATAACGCCGAATGAGCACTTCCAGTTTGCCCGTGCGCTGGCTGCAAAGCCTGGAATGGCATCGGGGCTTCTTTGCCTGGGCGCGCACCGACGGCGTGACCTGGGTGTACATCTTCAAGGTGCTGGCCGCTGCGTTCATCACCTTGTGGCTGGCCATGCGCCTGGAGCTGCCGCAACCGCGTACAGCGATGATCACTGTTTTCATCGTCATGCAGCCGCAAAGCGGGCATGTGTTCGCGAAAAGCTTCTACCGGGTGCTCGGTACTTTGGCGGGTTCGGCGATGATGGTGGCGCTGATCGCCATCTTTCCGCAGAACACCGAGCTGTTTCTGCCCAGCCTGGCCCTGTGGGTGGGCCTGTGCTCGGCCGGTGCCATGCGCTACCGCACCTTCCGCGCCTATGGTTTCGTGCTGGCCGGCTACACCGCAGCGATGATCGGCCTGCCGGTGCTGCAACACCCCGACCAGGCGTTCATGGCAGCGGTATGGCGGGCGCTGGAAATTGCCCTGGGTATTCTGGTGTCGACCTTCGTCAGTGCCGCGATCCTGCCGCAGTCGGCCAGTGCCGCGATGCGCAACGCCCTGTACCAGCGCTTTGGCGTGTTTGCCGGGGTGGTGGTCGAGGCCCTGCATGGCGATAGCCAAAAGGACCGCTTCGAGAGCAGCAACGTGCGCTTCGTGGCAGAGGCAGTGGGCCTTGAGAGCCTGCGCAACGTCACCGCTTTCGAAGACCCGCACATGCGCCGTCGCAGTGGTCGGCTGGTGCGCATGAACAGCGAGTTCATGGCCGTCACCACGCGTTTCAATGCCTTGCACCGCTTGCTGGAGCGCCTGCGCGCCCGTGGCCCGCTGCAGATCGTCAGTGCCATCGAACCTGGCCTGAACACCCTGATGGAGTTGCTGCAGCCCTATGTGGGCCGGGCGTTGACTGACGCCGATGCGCTGCGCCTGACCCTGGAGCTGGCCGCCTACAAGGAAGGCCTGCAGGCCCAGGTGCGAGGGCTGCGGGCTGAGTACCTGGCAACGGACCCCAGCGAGTCCGACCTGCTCGATTTTCATACCGCGTTCGAGCTGCTGTACCGCTTCGTCGACGAAATGTTGAGCTACGCCGAAACCCATGCCTCACTGGCCGCGCACAAGCACGAGCGCGAGCAGTGGGACGAGCCCTACGTGGCGCAGACCAGCTGGCTGGTATCGCTGGCGGCGGGTGTGCGGGCCTCGGCAGTGCTGTTGCTGCTGGGCAGTTACTGGCTGCTCAGCGATTGGCCCAGCGGCGCCATGATGACCCTGATCGCCACGGTCACCGTATGCCTTTCGGCGGCGTCACCCAACCCCAAGCGCATGTCGTTCCAGATGGCGTGCGGCACGGCCATCGGCGCTTTTGTCGGCTTCTTCGAAACCTTCTTCGTGTTCCCCTGGATCGACGGTTTTCCGCTGCTGTGCATGGTGCTGGCGCCTGTGTTCATGCTGGGCGCGTTTCTTTCGTCGCGCCCTGCCTACGCCGGTTATGGCATCGGCCTGCTGGTGTTCTTCGCGATTGGCTCGGTGCCGAACAACCTCACCGTTTATGACCCGTACACCTTCATCAACGACTACATCGGTATGGTGATCGGCATGTTCGTCTGTGCCGCCGCCGGGGCGATCATCCTGCCGCCCAACAGCCGCTGGCTGTGGAGCCGCCTGGAGCAGGCGTTGCGCGAGCAGGTGCTGTTCGCCATCAGCGGCCGCCTGCGCGGCCTGGGCTCGGCCTTCGAAAGCCGCACCCGCGACCTGCTGCACCAGGCCTATGGCCTGGCGGCCGGCAAGCCGCAGGTGCAGAGCCAACTGATGGGCTGGATGTTCACCGTGCTGGAGATCGGCCACGCCGTCATTGAGCTGCGTAAGGAGCAAGCCCGCGCGCCGGTGCACCCGGCCTATGCCGAGTCGCAGCCGTGGCGCCAGGCAATCCGTGTCATGGGCCGCGCTCTGGCCCGGCTGTTCCTGCAGCCTAGCGCCAGCAACCATGAACGCGCACTGGTGGCAGTGGACCACGCCATCGCCCGCGTGCAGGCCACCGACGAGCCGTTCGCCCGGCACTTCGATACCTCTGTGCTGCGCCGCGTGCAAAGCTACCTGCACTTCATCCGTTCTTCCCTGCTGGACCCACAGTCGCCACTGGCACCGGCGAAAGGACTGCACCATGCCTCGTGAAATCGCCTTCCATGGTGTGTACATGCCCACCATGACCTTGATGTTCCTGTTTGCCCTGGGCCTGGCCTGGGGCCTGGACCGGTTCATTGCCAGCCATGATGGCTACCGCTTCTTCTGGCACCCGGCGCTGCTGCGCCTGAGCCTGTTCGTCTGCTTGTTCGGCGCCATGGCGCTGACTGTCTACTGGTGAGAATCCTTCGATGAAAAAGTTCTTCAGCCTGATCGCCACCCTGCTGGTGCTGGTCGCTGCCGTGGCCATCGGTCGCCAGTTGTGGCTGCACTACATGACCACGCCCTGGACCCGTGATGGCCGTGTGCGGGCCGACATCATCAACGTCGCTGCCGACGTGCCCGGCTACGTGGTGGCTGTACCGGTCAAGGACAACCAGCGGGTGAAGAAGGGCGACCTGCTGATCCAGATCGACCCCGAGCACTACCAACTGGCGGTCGACCAGGCAAAGGCGCTGGTCGCTTCGCGCAAGGCCACCTGGGAAATGCGCAAGGTCAATGCCAAGCGCCGTGCCGACATGGACAACCTGGTGATCTCCAAGGAGAACCGTGAAGACGCCAGCAACATCGCCAACTCCGCCCAGGCTGACTACCAGCAGGCCCTGGCCGAACTGGCTGCGGCTGAGCTGAACCTAAAGCGCACCCACATCGTGGCCACGGTGGACGGCTACGTGACCAACCTGAATATCCACAAGGGCGACTATGCGCGCACGGGTGAGGCGGTGATGGCGGTGGTCGACGAAAATTCGTTCTGGGTCTACGGGTTCTTCGAGGAAACCAAGCTGCCCCACGTGAAGGTGGGTGACCAGGCCGAGTTGCAGATGATGAGCGGCGAGCGCATCAAAGGGCATGTGGAGAGCATCGCCCGCGGTATCTACGACCGCGACAACCCGCAAAGCCGCGAGCTGATCGCCGACGTGAACCCCACCTTCAACTGGGTGCGCCTGGCGCAGCGGGTGCCGGTACGTATTCACATCGATGAAGTGCCGGAAGGGTTTTTGCTGGCGGCGGGGACGACGTGTACGGTGGTAGTCAAGCCTGGCGAAGGTTGACCTTCGCGACCATCCCGGCCTCCCGCATCATCTGTGGGAGCCCTGCTGATGCATGCGTATTAGCCAGTCGGCTCAATCTGCGGCAGCCTCTTGCAGCAACTGGTCCCAATCGTCCGGTGGGTGGCCGCTATGCAACATCTTTTGAAAGACCTTGTAAGAATCGTCGCTACTTTCATAGGCCCGCTTGCTCGACTCGTCATTGACCCAGGCCAGTACGATGATCCTGCTGGGGGTGTGGTAGCGGAAGAACAACCGGTACTGCTGGAAGAACTTTGCTCTGAACCAGTGCTTGTGGTCACCGCCAAGTGTTGCCCCTTGCCGGTATTCGGGTTTGGTCGGGTCTTGAGGGATTACATCGAACGCCAACCGCCGGATGGCGGCCAGCCTTTTAAAGGTATTTCTTTTCGTATAACCCGTTGGGTCTTTGTCCCGTTGAGCCTCGACTTGAGCGCTTAGCGCGTCCAGTTTGGCCAGGAACAGCGGGTGGGCAATTACAGTCCATCCATGAATAACCAGAGGCTTCCTGCTCGCATCACTCATTCATCGTCCGCCGACAGAGGTTGATCCAGGTCGACCTCCGCGTCGCCGACAAGCTTGTCGAGGCGCGCGATGAGGCCAGCATCGACAACCTGCAGCCGTTGAGGGTTGGTAGCGATATCGTGTGCCAGGAAATCCAGAAATTTGCCCAGTACCGGATCGTCCTCGGTTGCCTCTGCGCGGGTGAGTATCACCCCACCGTCGGGGCGAATCGAGTAATGGATCTTGTCACGTTTTTTCAAGCCCAAGGCGCGCCGCACCGTTTCGGGAACAGTGGTTTGATAGCGATCGGTCAGCGTGGACTCGACGTCGAAGGTGGCAGCCATGAGTAATGTCCTGTGGGTGACAGCGATACGGCCCAAGGTAATGCGATTGCATTGCCTCGTCAATGCAGGTGCATTACCACGGTGATGAGCGGTCAGGCAGAGCCCACCAACACTGGCATGTCTACCCGGTCAATCACCTTCGCGCTGATTGACGGGTCCAGCAACCGCCCCAACCGCGACAGGTGGCGGTGGCCCATGATGATCAGTTCGCAGTTCAATTCCTGCGCTTTGGCCACAATCGCTTCAACCGGCTGGCCGGCCGCCATGCAGCCCAGGCTGGTGAAGCCGGCTTGCTGCAGCTCGCGCACGGCCTCGGCTACGGCGTGGTCGGCATGCTGCTGTTCCTCGCAGGCGGCGGGGTATTCTTCCAGTTCCTCGGCGGTGTAGGGCGCAGGTTGCTCATGCACGGCGAAGGTGGAGTCGATGGCCAGCAGCACGTGCAGTTCGTGTTCGCCGGGGCGGCAGTAGCGGCGGGCGAGGGTGAGCAGGGTGCTGGAGGCGGGGGAGGCGTCGATGGCGATCAGGACGGGGCTGGGCATTGGAATCCTTGGCAGAGGCTGGCTTGTGGGTCTGCAGGATCGGCCCTTTCGCGGGCATGCCCGCTCCCACAGGTGTGTCGCACAACATTCGGGAATTGTGGGGGGCCTGTGGGAGCGGGCGCGCCCGCGAAAAGGCCAGACCTGCCAATGCTTCATTTAAGGCCGAATACGCCCAGTGAATAAATGCCCCACCACGCAAGAGCGCATTGCGTCTGATGCAATCCACCAACCTGCTACCATCGCGTTTCCCGCAGCTGTAACGGAAAACGGCCATGCAACTCCCGGACATGAACCTGCTCGTCGCCCTCGATGCCTTGCTCGACGAGGGCAGCGTGGTGGGCGCAGCGCAGCGCATGAACCTGAGCCCGGCGGCCATGAGCCGGACATTGGGGCGTATCCGCGATGCCTTGGGTGACCCGATCCTGGTGCGCGCCGGCCGTGGCCTGGTGCCTACGCCCCGTGCGTTGGCCCTGCGCGAGCAGGTGCATGGCCTGGTGGAGCAGGCCGGGCAGGTGTTCCGCAGCCGTGACGATGTCGACCTGGTCAACCTGGACCGTGCCTTCAACATCCGCACCAATGATTTGTTCATTGCCCTTTACGGCGCCCAGCTGCTGCGCATGATGCTGGCCCAGGCGCCGCGTACGGTGTTGCGGTTTGTCCCGGAGGGCAGTGGTGACGATGATGCAGTGCTGCGCAACGGGCATATCGACCTGATCATCAGCTCGGCCATTGAACTGGGCCCGGAAATCAAGGTGCAGAGCCTGTTCAATACTTACTTTGTAGGCCTGGCGCGTGTGGGCCACCCTATCTTCGATGCCCCGATCACCCCTGAGCGTTTTGCCGCCTACCCGCAGATCAGCGTGTCTCGACGCGGCCGTGCCAACGGGCCGATCGATGTGGCGTTGGCCAACCACAAGGTGGAGCGGCGCGTGGCCCTGATCACCACCAGCTTCCACTCGGCGATGTTCTCGCTGCCGGATTCGGACCTGATCCTGCCGATACCCGCCAATATCCTCAACAGTGTGCAGCGGTTGAAGTTGCCATTGCGCTCGTTCGAGATCCCGGTGCCGTTGGAGAAGGTCAATGTGATGCAGGCGTGGCACCCGCGCTTCGACAACGACCCCGCGCACCGTTGGTTGCGCCAGACGTTGAAAGCGTGTGGCCGCATCGATCCGTGATTCAGGCATGGATTGCGTCTGACGCAATATAAAACTACCGACAAGTCAGTTTTCGTCAGCATTCGACCTTCTTAAACTTGCCCCAGCCCTGAAATTGTTGCTGGAGATGTATTCTCATGACTTCCCTGACGGCGCCCTCTGCGGCGCTGGCCGCCGCCCCCGCGCCGGCCGCGCCTGCGCAGACGGCGTTTGGCCTGCAGGTGGTGGTCGGGCTGTTCGGTGTGTTGCTGGCTGTGCTGTGCGCCGGCCTCAACGAGTCGGTAACCAAGATTTCCCTGGCCGATATCCGCGGCGCCATGGGCATTGGTGCCGACGAAGGGGCCTGGTTGCTGGCGGTATACAGCGCCGCTTCGGTCTCAGCCATGGCCTTTGCGCCGTGGCTGGCCACGACCTTCTCGCTGCGGCGCTTCACCATGAGCGCAATTGGTCTGTTCGCCGTGCTTGGCCTGCTGCAACCGTTCGCCCCCAATCTGCACAGTTTGATGTTGCTGCGCGTACTGCAGGGCTTTGCCGCTGGCGCCTTGCCGCCGATGCTGATGAGCGTGGCCCTGCGCTTTCTGCCGCCAGGTATCAAGGTCTATGGCCTGGCCTGCTACGCCCTGACCGCCACCTTTGGCCCCAACCTCGGCACGCCGCTGGCGGGGCTGTGGACCGAATACGTCGGTTGGCAATGGGCGTTCTGGCAGATCATCCTGCCCTCGCTGCTGGCCATTTTCTGCGTAGGCTGGGGGCTGCCGCAGGACCCGCTGCGCCTGGAGCGTTTCAAACAGTTCGACTGGCGAGGCGTACTGCTGGGGCTGCCTGCAATCAGTTGTACCGTACTTGGCCTGTCGCTGGGCGACCGCTGGGGTTGGTTCGACTCGCCGTTGATCTGCTGGCTGCTGGGCGGTGGCCTGCTGTTGCTGGTGTTGTTCATGTACAACGAGTGGTCCGAGCCGTTGCCGTTCTTCCAGTTGCGCTTGTTGCAGCGGCGCAACCTGAGTTTCGCCCTGGTGACCCTGGCCGGTGTACTGGTCGTGCTCTCGGGTGTGGGCAGCATCCCGTCGGCCTACCTTGCGCAGATCCAGGGCTATCGCCCAGCGCAGACCAGCCCGTTGATGATGCTGGTGGCCATGCCGCAACTGATCGCCCTGCCGCTGACAGCGGCACTGTGCAACATCCGCGCAGTGGACTGCCGCTGGGTGCTGGGCATTGGCCTGGCGATGCTTGCGGCGTCCTGTGTTGGCAGCAGCCTGCTGACCAGCGAGTGGATCCGTGGCGACTTCTACCCGTTCTACCTGCTGCAGGTGTTCGGCCAGCCGATGGCCGTGCTGCCGTTGCTGATGCTGTCAACCAATGGCATGACCCCGCAGGAAGGCCCGTTCGCCTCCAGCTGGTTCAACACCGTCAAGGGCCTGGCCGCCGTCATCGCCGGTGGCCTGCTGGATGTGCTTGGCACCCTGCGCCGGCATTTCCATTCCAATCACCTGGTGGACAGCTTGGGTAACGCCCCGCTGGTCGACGGCAACGCCGCCGGCCTGGCCAAGCGCATTCACGACCAGGCGCAGGTATTGACCTCGGCTGACCTCTATCTGGTGCTGGCCTGTATCGCCGTGGCCCTGATCTGCCTGATTCCTTTCGTGCCTACCCGGGTCTATCCGCCGCGTGCGGTGGCTTGAACCCTGGACGATGTCGAGAACTATTGAAATGACCAACAACCGCAAAACCCTTCTCATCGGCTCGGTGCTGGCCGTGGCCGTCCTGGCCGGCATCGTCGGCCCTTGGATCTTAGGCAGCGACCACCGCCAGAGTACCAATGACGCCTATGTGACCGCTGACTACACCGTGGTCGCGCCCAAAGTCGCCGGCTTCATCAAGCAAGTGCTGGTGGAAGACAATCAGCAGGTCACGGCTGGCCAGTTGCTGGCGACCATCGATGCGCGTGACTACCAGGCCGCGCTGGATGCTGCGCAGGCGCAGTTGCTGGTAGCCCAGGCACAGAGCGCCGATGCCCGCGCCACGCTTGAACGCCAGGATGCGCTGATTGCCCAGGCCGAAGCGGCAGTGAAGGCGGCCCAGGCTGAGGTGGCGTTCGCCGACCATGAAGTCAACCGCTACAGCCGCCTTGCCGAGCAGGGCGCAGGTACCGTGCAGAACGCCCAGCAGGCGCGCAGCGCGGTCGATCAAGCCCGTGCTCGCCTGGCCAACGCTCAAGCGGCGCGGGTGGCGGCGCGCAAGCAGGTGGACATCCTCACGGCTCAAGTGGCCAGCGCCGATGGCCAGCTCAAGCGCGCCGAAGCAGGCCTGGAAAAGGCCCGGCTCGATCTGTCTTACACCCGCATCACAGCGCCGGTGGACGGGATGGTCGGCGAACGCGCCCTGCGCGTGGGGGCCTACGTCAACCCGGGTGCCCGCCTGCTGTCGGTGGTGCCGTTGCAGCAGGCTTATGTGGTCGGCAACTTCCAGGAAACCCAGCTGACCCACGTACAGCCGGGCCAGCCGGTGCGCATCAGCGTCGACACCTTCTCCGGCGAAACCCTGCAAGGCCATGTGCAAAGCATTGCCCCGGCTACCGGCGTAACCTTCGCCGCGGTCAAGCCAGACAACGCCACCGGCAACTTCACCAAGGTGGTGCAACGCATTCCGGTAAAGATCGTTTTCGATGATGGCCAGCCACTGCTCACCCGCCTGCGTGTGGGCATGTCGGTAGAAGCCACCATCGACACCCGTGGCGACAAGCTGGACGGCAAAGAGGTAAGTGCGCGATGAAAACGGGATTGCGCTTGAGCCCGTTGCTGCTGGCCGTGCTGCTGGCCGGCTGCACCCAGGGCCCGGATTTCATGCGTCCAGATAGCCAGTCCCCGCAGCAGTGGGCGCCGCTGCAAGGCGAGGCGGCAGCCAGCCAGCCGCAGGCCGAACCGCTGGAACTGCGCTGGTGGGAAACCTTCCACGATGCAAAGCTTAGTGCCTTGATCCAACGCGTTGCCGAGCGCAACCTCAACTTGCAGATGGCCAGCGCGCGGCTGCTGCAAAGCCGTGCCCTGCGCAGCACCTTGGCTGCCGATGAAGTACCGTCGGTGGACGTGAACGCCGGTTACAGCCGCGCGCGCAACAGCGCCGATGGCTTGAGCGATCCGTCCGGCAAGGCCGGGAAAGAAGCCTTCAACCTCTGGCAGGGTGACCTGGTGGCCGGTTGGGAATTGGACCTGTGGGGCCGTGTGCGGCGTCAGGTCGAGGCTGCCGATGCCACGGTTGAAGTGGCCGAGAATGACCGCCGCAGCGTGCTGCTGGCGCTGCTTTCGGAAACCGCCGGCAATTACATCCAGCTGCGTGCCGTGCAGCACACCCTCGATGTGACGCAGGATAACCTCAGGGTCGCCCGGCACAGCCTGAAGCTGTCCCAGGACCGCCAGGCCGAAGGTGTTGCCACGCGCCTGGATGTGGCCCAGGCCAGCGCCCAGGTCGCGTCTATCGAGTCGCGCCTGCCGAGCCTGGAAGCGCGGCGTGATGACTTGATCAATGCCCTCAGCCTGCTCGCTGCCGAGCGGCCGCGCAGCCTCCAGGCCGAATTGCTGCAAGGCGGCGAGTTGCCCGTGCCGCAGCAGAAATTTGCCATCGGCTTGCCGTCCGAACTGGCCGAGCGCCGCCCGGACATCCGCCAGGCCGAGGCCCGCCTGCATGCCGCCACCGCCAGCATTGGCGTGGCCAAGGCGGATTTCTACCCGAGCATCCGCCTGTCGGGCAGTGTCGGCTTCCAGGCCATGCAGCTGTCGGATTTCGGTGGCTGGGATTCGCGCCGGTTTGCCTTCGGTCCGCAGTTGTCGCTGCCAATCTTCGAAGGCGGCCGGCTCAAGGGCACCCTGGAACTGCGCGAGGCGCAACAGCAGGAAGCCGCGCTGAACTATCGCAAGGTGGTGCTGGGGGCCTGGCATGAAATTGACGATGTGCTACGCCTGTACAACGCCAGTCAGTTGCGCCGTGATCACCTTGCCGAGGCCGTGCGGCAAAACCGTATCGCCCTGGAAACCGCCCAGCGCCAGTATGTGGAAGGGGCGGTGGACTTTCTCAATGTACTGACGGTGCAAGGCGCGCTGCTGGCCAGCGAGGAGCAATGGATCGACAGCTCGGCGGCGGTGTCGCAGGCGCTGGTGGGGCTGTACAAGGCGCTGGGTGGAGGCTGGCAGGCGTTTGACGAGCAGCTGCCGAATGCTCACAGCTAGGGAGGAAGCACAGAGTTTGAAGGGGGGGGCACTGCGGTCCATGGCCTGATTCTTTGCAGGCTGCACCGGCCTCTTCGCGGGTGAACCCGCTCCTACACGGCGGCCTGTGTCCAACCACCGATGTGTGTCCACCACCAATCTGCGTAGGAGCGGGTTTACCCGCGAATACGGTAGCGGCGGCAACAGTGAACGGCGGGTGAAAATTGGCCAGCAGGCCCGGCCCTTTCGCGGATAAACGGCGGCCTGTGTCCAACCACCGATGTGTGTCCACCACCAATCTGTGTAATCGATGGACTCGCCCCCGCCGAGGCATCACAGTGCCACGGTGGTGTTCGAAGAAGCCAACGGCAGCGAGGGCGAGACCATGAAAAAGCATAGTTCGAAACACGAT